>CAMXYZ010000087.1 GCA_947253305.1 uncultured Helcococcus sp. | reverse complement strand
AGCGTCAGATGTGTATAAGAGACAGATCAAGATCTATATCAGAATTAGGTATATATCCAGCTGTTGATCCACTAGATTCATCTTCAAGAATATTATCTGAAGACATAGTTGGGACTAGACATTATAATGTAGCTAGAAGAGTACAAGAAACATTACAAAGATACAAAGATTTACAAGATATAATTTCTATATTAGGTATGGACGAATTATCAGAAGATGATAAAATCACAGTTGCAAGAGCAAGAAGAATTCAAAGATTCTTATCACAACCTTTTGCCGTAGCTGAACAATTTACCGGATTAGAAGGTAAATATGTGCCTATAGAAGAAACTATTAGAGGTTTCGAAGAAATTTTAGATGGAAAGCATGATAATTTACCAGAATCAGCATTCTTATATGTAGGAACTATTGAGGAAGCAGTTGAAAAAGCTAAATCTATGGAATAGGAGGAAGCTATGTCAGAATTACATTTAAAAATAGTTACTCCAACGAGAATATTTTTTGACGAAAATATTGAAATGTTAATTGCTAGAGGCCTAGATGGAGACTTTGCAATTATGAAAAATCACGTACCTTTAATTGCGGTATTAGACATTAGAAATATAAAAATCAAGCAAAATGGTGAGTTCAAAGAAGCTGCCATAGCTGGTGGTTATCTAACATTTAGAGATAACGAAATAACAATTATGTCTGATGCGGTAGAATGGCGTGAAGAAATTAATAGAAAAAGAGCTGAGGCTGCGAAAGAAAGAGCGGAAAGACGATTGAAAGAAGCTCAAGAAGATAAAGAAATAGATAGAGCTGAAATTGCTTTGAAAAAAGCAATCAATAGACTGAAAGTATCAGAATAATGATGAATTAGATCAGATTTTTATAGTCTGATCTTTTTTTGTGCAAAATTTTAAGAAATTCTTAAAGAATTGTAATAATATTGTTATAAAAAAAACTATAATTTATGATATTATAATTATATAAATTTTGAACGGAGGTAATCTGTGGATGAAAAATTAAATTCTGAAATTAAAAACAACGATAAAAAACCTTTCATCAAAGTTAAAGATTTATATAAAATATATAAAATGGGAAATGAAAAAGTTTATGCGCTTAATGGTGTGAATCTAACAATTTATAAGGGAGAGATTGTTTGTTTATTGGGACCATCTGGCTCAGGTAAATCAACGCTATTAAATGCGCTTGCTGGTCTAGAAAAACCAAATAAGGGGGAGATAGAAATCGGTGGGATTCACATCGAAAAATTAAATGAAGATCAACTCACAATGTTTAGAAGTCTAAATGTTGGATTTGTATTCCAAACATATAATCTTATCCCAACATTAACGGCTTTAGAAAATGTAAGTTTAGGATTGACACTTAAAGGAGTGCCAAAAAAAAATAGAGATAGAGATTCTATTGAAGTTCTAAAGCAAGTAGGATTAAAAGAAAGATTACATCATAAGCCATCTCAAATGTCAGGTGGACAACAACAACGTGTAGCCATAGCAAGAGCTTTCGTATCAAAGCCAAAGCTTCTATTTGCCGATGAACCTACAGGTAATTTAGATACCAAGACAAGTTTTGAAGTTATGAAACTTATAACGAAGATTGTAAAGGAAAATAATCAGACATTGATAATTGTAACCCACGATGAAGAAATTACTGAATTTGCAGATAGAGTATTCTTTATGAGAGATGGAGTAATTGAAACGGAACATCATAGAGCGATTGTTGCTACTGAAGATGGGATTGAATTAAAAGAAACTAATTAACCAGGAGGAGATATGTCTATTAAAGTTATTAATACCAGTCCTGTCTTTAAAGATAGGGATGATTATATACTTTTATTTGATACTAGTGATTTTAAGAAAGACAAAGAATTTTTCATCTTTGTTCAAATTAAAAATGATAGCAAAGAAAAAATAATAGTTAAAGATGCTATCGCTAGCATAGACAAAGAAACAGGAATCGAAGTTAATGAGCCTGAAGGGAAATATAGCTTTGAAATAGCTCCTGAATCTGAAAAAGTAATAAGAATACCGGTGAAGTTGAATAAAGATTTATCATTTGGTTCATACAAATTCGATACTAAATTGATATATTCACCAGAAGGAAAAGATAATCAAGAATTAGTATTTACACCAAAATTAAATGTTAGTGAAGATATTGTTAATTCAAAAGTTAGATTCGATAAACTTATAGAAAATATAAATAAGAAAGATCTAGAATTAATAGTATCAGATACTAGTGAAAAAGATGGTGAAATAAAAACTAAAGAAAAAGAGAAAGAAACAGAAAAAGAGAAAGAAACAGAAAAAGAGAAAGAAGCAGAGAAAGAAGTTGAAGAAGAAATAAATGAACCAGAGTATAATGGATCAAATGAATATTTTCCAGAAAATTCAGGAGGCAATGATATGGGTATTGAAGATGGCAATGTAGGTGTTCAAGTTAAATATAAACCTAAATTAATAATTTCAAATTATAAACTTTCACCGGAAATGGCGAAAGCTGGCGAAGAATTTCAATTAGATTTAACATTTTATAATACAAATGCTGAAAAAGCAGTTAGAAATATAAAGATAACATTAAATAGTCAAGAACAAACAGAATCAGCTACGGGTACAAGAACTTCAGGATCTGTATTTAGTCCTGTTAATTCATCCAATACTTTCTATATTCCTGTAATATATGCTGGGGATACAAGTTCAAAAACCATTAAATTAAAGACTGTTCCTAATACTACAGCTCAAAACTATACCTGTCTCTTATACACATCTCCGAGCCCACGAGACAAGAGGCAATCT
>CAMXYZ010000086.1 GCA_947253305.1 uncultured Helcococcus sp. | reverse complement strand
ATTTTATATTTTCTTTAGTACTTTCAAAATTAACTTTATCAAAATTATCAATTATATTATTTACCCATTTCTCTTCATAGGTATAATCTTTAATAGCTTCTTCTAATTTATCTACATACTCATTTAAATCTTTTAAAATTCTGAAATTATCATCATAATAATAAATGGCATTATATATTTTTTCAATATTGTAAATTGAAGAAAAAGCTCTATTATTTTTATAAAATTCAAACATTTCTAAGATTTCTGGATTATTATTTAGATGATTATGGAAATTATATGAATCATCTTTATTAAAGTATATCTTCTCTCTACTATCACCAAAATTATATAAATTGATATTCTCATCAGATAATTGCATATTTTTTAGAGAACTATTTGATATAACTAATTTTGAACCAGAAAGTAAAGCTTTCTCAACTATAGTTGGATTTTTCTCCAATTCATATATGTCTAATTTTTGGAATATATCAGCTGAAGGTAACAATACACTTTCCTTATTCGCATCATAATTAGGTACAAATACTATTTTTATTTTATCTTTAATGAATAAATCATTATTAATTAATTTTGCTAAAGCGTTTATAAATTTAATACTTTCCTTAGCTATATAATAATTTGGATATGATTTACCTGCAAAAAAATATGTTCTTTCAGGTATATCTAAATTTATATTTTTTTTCAATCTAAAATACTGAAGAGCAATACCTAAAATAGACAATATCTGTCTTTTATACTCATGAAACACACCAATATGCATAATAAATGGTGAATCTAAATTGATTAATCTCTTATCATAATTAATATAATCAATTAGTTTTTCTTTGTTTTTCCTCTTTATCAAATTATATTTATTATAATTAATATCATCTTTTGGAATATAGATTCTATCTTCCTCTATATTCATCTCTTTAATATATTGCTTCATATCTACATTAAAATCGATAGAATTAATTTTTTCATTATAATAATCATAATGATATTTAAGTTCTGTATTTTTTATAATATACTTAAAGTCATTATTGAAAGAAATTATATTTTTACTTACATGGTATGCAATATTTAAAGGATTTACTTGCCCATCTTTTAATATTTGTAGTGATTCAATATATTCATCACTTTTTCCAGCTAATTCTTCTTTAATGTGTAGATCTAATTTGAAATATATATCTATTAAATTAGGAGTTAAAGAATCTATAATATCCAATCTCCACTTTCTGAAAGATTCAGGCAATAATGTAACATGTAAAAATACAAAGACCTTTTTAGCTAATTTCAAAGATTCCTCAAATGATAATCCATACTTTGTAATCATAATATCAATAAAAATAGGTATAGCAATAATTGTATGCACATCATTTATTTGGATTTTTGTATGTTTATATATCTTTCTGATATCTTCTTTTACGTATTTTTCATATTTTTTAATTATATCCTGAATTGAAGCACTAGCATAAAAATACTCTTGCATAAGTCTTAATTTACTTCCTTCTAAAGTATTTTCATCTGGATATAAAAATTCTACTATAGCATTAGATCTATTAATATTTTCATAGGATTCTAATATATTTCCACTAGAAAACTTTTTGAAATCTAAATTTTCAATTGAATGTGATTTCCATAATCTAAGAGTATTGGCATATTCTCCATCGTTACTTAAAATAGGTAGATCGTAAGGGATAGCTTTTACTGCAAAATCCTTAAATCTAACAATATGACTAAATGACTTTTCATGCTCCCATGGATTTCTATTAACTTGCCAATCATCTGGTTTTTCGATTTGTTCCCCATTTACAATTTCTTGCTTAAGCATACCTCTTCTATATCTTAATCCATAAGAATATACATTTTCTTTATTATTCGCTAATTGCTCTATTAATTCGGTACTTAAATCTCCAAGCTCACTAAAACCAAGCGCAAAATCAATATCTTGCGCAACTATATCATCAAAGTTTTTATTATATTTTTCTAATACACTTTTTGTTTCATCTAATAAATCTAATTTAACTAAATTTTTAAATAATTTATCCCCAAAGGAATATTCAAATGACAAAATAAATAATCTTTTCTTATCGCTATTTTGCAATAAACTTTCAAACCATTTTTTTCCTACTCTCTGCTTAATGCTATAAGCTAGAGAAGTGAAAATCTCAACATCTCTAGCTCTATTAACATCCTTTGCAAAGAGTTCGTAAAGATTATTTATTAAACTTTTTTCTAACCCCACTACAAACTCCTGTATAATTCAATATATTGATCTGAGGATTTATTCCAATCAAAATTACTACTCATTGCATTTTTCACTATTTCATTGAATTTTTTCCTATCATTATAATAAAGATCTATTGCCTCTTTTGTCTTAAATAACAATTCATGAGCATTTATATTCTTAAATGAGAAACCTGTACCTTCATCCGTAAAGATATTAAAAGATTCTACTGTATCATTTAATCCACCAGTTTCCCTTACGATTGGAATTGAACCATATCTCATTGCAATTAATTGAGATATTCCACATGGTTCTGCAACTGAAGGCATCATATAAAGATCTGATGCAGCATATATTAAATTTGCTTCTTCTGCACTGAAATACATTCTTGCTGCAACTTTATTTGGATATTTATATTCAAAGTACTTAAACATTTCTTCATACTTATAATCTCCAGTTCCTAGTACTACAAATTGAATATCTTCTTGTATTAACTCTTCAAATATATGAGCTACTAATTCAAGACCTTTCATTTCATTTAATCTTGTAACCATAGCGATCATACATATATCTTTATTTACTTCTAATCCATATCTTTTTTGAAGTTCAGTTTTTATTTCTTGTTTTCTATTAAATGTATCGAC
>CAMXYZ010000085.1 GCA_947253305.1 uncultured Helcococcus sp. | reverse complement strand
TGGATCTACATAAAGACCTCTAGCATGAAGGCTTATATGCTTGATTGGGTCATTTTCAATATCGGGATTGATGGCCCTTGAAATCCTTCTTCCATAAAATATTAATACATGATGAGCCTTGTTCCACATTTCCTTTGGAATTAATTTCATCAATTCTTTTTCAGTATCGAGTACATTATCAGTGCTTACCAGTCCAATTCTATTTGCTGTTCTATGAACATGAGTATCTACGGCAATCGCTGGAATTCCAAAAGCTACAGATAATACGACATTGGCAGTTTTTCTTCCTACTCCAGGTAGTTTTTCTAAATCTTCCCTATTATTTGGAACTTTTCCATCGAAATCTTCCACTATCATTTTAGATAAGTTTTTTAGATTCTTAGCCTTAGTTCTGTATAGTCCTATGGTCTTTATATCTTCCTCTAAATCTTCAATTGATGCATTAGCGAAGTCTTCTGGACATTTATATTTCTCAAATAAATCTTTAGTGACAATATTAACTCTCTCGTCTGTTGTCTGAGCTGACAACATTACAGCTACCAATAATTCAAACTCATTTGAAAAATTAAGTTCCGCTTTAGCATCTGGAAAATAATCGAATAAAATATTTAGCGCTTCTAGTTTTTCTTTTTTCGTCAATTTTTTCTTCATAATACCAACCATTTCAATTTAATTTAATTTTTGTCTTTTAATAAGTTTATTTATGTTCTATAATTAATTATAACAGTTTAATTAATTTATAAAAATTAGTGATATTATTATCACTATATTTTATTATTTACATTCGGTATGGGAGTTATTATGTTTAATTTTTCAAAAAAGGATTTTAAGAAAATGGATTATATATTGCTATTTTCATTAATTGCAATTGTAATCTTTGGATTATTTGTGCTAAGATCCGCCACAAATCCAATTAATATGACAATCAAAACACAAGTCATTGCTACTATAACTGGATTTGTAGCTATGGGAATTATATTTACATTAGATTTAGACTTTTTCAATAAGCTAAGATGGCCCATTTATATAACCCTAATTGTGTTATTAATACTTCCTAGATTCTTCGGTAGTGGTGGCGAAGATTGGGGTGCAGACTTATGGATTAGAATAGGACCTATAAGTATACAACCTTCAGAGATTGGTAAAATATTACATATACTATTTTTATCTGCTTTTATAGGTAATAATAAAAATAAAGTAAATACTATATCTTTTATCATTAAGTATATAGTATTAGCATATTTGCCAGTTGGATTAATTATATTTCATAATGACTTTGGTACAGCTATGGTATATGCATTTATTTCAACAGTTCTATTTTTCCTATCCGGAATATCATGGAAAAATATTGGAATTCTATTTGGAATATTAGTCGTTACCTTAGCAATTTCATTGCCAATCATTTGGGCAAATATGGATCAATATGCTAAAGATAGAATATTAGACTTTGGAGGCGGACAAAGAGATCTTGCTACTTCTACACATCAAACGGATAGAGGTTTGATAGCTCTTGGTTCCGGTAAATTAACTGGTAGAGGCTATATGCAAGGACCATATGCTCAAAATAGATATATACCTGAACAACATACCGACTTTATATTTCCAGTATTAGTTGAAGACTTCGGATTTATAGGTGGAATTACAGCAATATTGCTTTATTTTATAATATTTGCTCGGCTCATACGAATATCAAAAAATGCGGACAATTTGTATCATTCCTTAATAGCGCTAGGAGTGTTCTCACTATTATTTATCCATGTGTTTGAAAATATTGGAATGACTATGGAAATTATGCCGGTAACAGGAATACCACTTCCATTCTTTTCAAATGGTGGTACTTTTCAATTGTTTAATTTAATTTCAATTGGATTATGTCTATCAGTAAGTATGCAAAGAAAGGCGTTGGATTTCTAATTTAATTTTATTTGAAAACAATTAGTTTAATCTTAATAATGACATATATAGGCCCTAGACTTTTTTAATCTAGGGCTTCTCAATTATTATTTTGTTATAAAAATATATTTATTTTATGTCTAAGGACTTTAGATACTCTCTAAACTCTTGACCCAATTCTTCATTTCTTAGAGCATATTCAACAGTCGCTTGTAAGAATCCGATTTTTGAACCTGCATCATATCTCTCTCCATGATAAATATAGCCATATACACCTTCATTTTTAGCTAATTTATCGATAGCGTCTGTGATTTGAATCTCGCCACCTACTCCAGGTTTTGTATTTTCAATATGATTAAATATTTCCTTTGTAAATACATAACGACCAAGTATTGCAACATTTGATGGTGCATCTTCTGGATTTGGTTTTTCTACACAAAAATTAATCTTATATGTTCTATCATCCAATTGATTAGCATCTATTGAACCATATTTTTTTATTTCTTCAATAGGCACAGTTTGACATCCTACAACATTTGTACCAGTCTCTTCAAACTTCTTAATTAATTGACCTATTGCTGGATCTCCCGGATTATAGACTATATCATCTCCGAGAACTACTGCAAAAGGATCATCCCCAACGAACTCTTTTCCTTGAAGTATCGCATGTCCCAATCCATTCGTCTCTTTTTGTCTCTTATAAAAGAAATTCGCTTTATCAGCTATTGCTCTGATTTCTTTATATATATCTTCTTTTCCTGTTTTTAATAAAGAATCTTCTAATTCTATTGCATAATCAAAATGATTTTCAATTTCAAATTTATTTCTATTTGTAATAAATAATATATCTTCAACTCCTGATTCAATCAACTCTTCTACAATTAATTGAATCGTAGGAGTATCTACTATTGGTAGCATTTCTTTTGGAACTGCTTTTGTAAAAGGTAAAAATCTAGTACCAAATCCCGCAACCGGAATTATAGCTTTTTTAACTTTCTTCATTTTCTTCTCCCTGATCTTCATTTAATTCATCAGAATCTTCATATATAGTGATTTTAGCTTTTTTGACTCTTTTATCTTCTACTTCTAATACATCTATTCCGACATTATCTATATTAATAAAACTGGTCTCTCCATCTTCAGGTATATAT
>CAMXYZ010000084.1 GCA_947253305.1 uncultured Helcococcus sp. | reverse complement strand
TCTCTCCTGGAACTTTTGGTTCCTTTGGTTCTTCAGGTTGTTCTGTCTCACCTGGTACTTCTGGTTCTTTTGGTTCTTCAGGTTGTTCTGTCTCACCTGGAAGTTCTGGTTCCTTTGGCTCTTCAGGTTGCTCTGTCTCTCCTGGAACTTTTGGTTCCTTTGGTTCTTCAGGTTGTTCTGTCTCACCTGGAACTTCTGGTTCTTTTGGTTCTTCAGGTTGTTCTGTCTCTCCTGGAACTTCTGGTTCTTTTGGATCCTCAGGTTGTTCTGTCTCTCCTGGAAGTTCTGGTTCCTTTTCAACGCTTCCTGTCGCTATTACGAAGTCTGAGAATTTATCTGATTCGAATACTAAGTTTTCACCTTCTACTTCAGCTTCTACTTCGATTAATTCTAATTCCTCATTTTCGTTATAGTGTAGATTTAGTACTGATATATTCTCTAGTTGTTCTTTTTCAAATTCTAAATCTTTCACAGGTATTTTTATTTTTTGAGCCTCTTCAGTTTGTTTTATTTTTTCTCCATTTTCATCAAAGATTGAAATGTCGAAAATCATATAATCATATCCTTTTGGATATTTTTTATTTAGAGTGTCTTTTAACTCTGTTATTGACTCATCAATTTCCTTGTCTAGTTTTTCTATTTTTGGAACTAATATAGGTTTTACTTTTAATTCTTCGAAAGCTTTATTTACTTTTTCTATTTGTTCATTTACTTGATCTTGATTTACTTCTTCTTCAAGAAGTTTTTTAGATTCTTTTAAGACCTTATCTAAATTATTTAGACTTTCTAATGTATATGAAGATTTTGCATCATCTGTAAACTCTCCATTTTCATTCATAAGATTGTCTTCAATTTGTTTTATATTATTTTCTAAGATTGATTTATCTACAGACTCTTCTTCTTTCATAGCTAAATCTAATTTATCTATCAAGTCTTGCATTTGTCCTCTAGACTCTTCATTATCCATTAATATAAATTCTGAAGGTAAATCAGAGTTTACTGGAATCATTTCATAGTAAATAGACTTGTCATATTCATTTGGTTGCAACCAATCTTTAGCCTCTTTAATCGCAGAATTTAATCTTTCAATATATTCGGGTTTTTTATCATCTGTTTTTAAATTCTTGGCTTCTTCCAATTTATTTATTAATTCTTTTGAATCTAATTCTTTAACTAATGCTTTAGCTAGACTATCTAGTTCATATATTAGTTTATGCATTTGTAATTCTTTAGAATCAGTCTTAATTGTAGAATTATTATTTTCAATCCATCTTTCACTTTCAAACAATTTAGACTGAAGCGCATGGAAATTAATATATTCTGTTAAATCTAATTCTTTTACTTCTTCAATTTTCATACTTAATAAGCTTGTATCAAGTATATTTTCTTCTGTAACATTTTTATTAGCATAATGTAAATTTAACTCAACTGCACTAGCCCAAGTATTTGGCACATCACCATAGGATGATAAATACTCAATTTTTACTTGCTTAGCTTCTATAGAATTAAATTTAATTTCATGAACTGATTTTCCGCTTGGTAGATTTTCTGATAATTGACCACTCGTAACTTTATTCCATGTTTTCCCATCTGGACTCACATAAATATTATAATCTTTTAGATTTCCATTACTCATATCAACTCTAGGTCTATATGTGATTCTATCTATTAATGTAGATTCTTTTAATTTTAGTGTTATATATTCTGGATTAGCTAGTAGATTACCTCTTCTATTATTCGCCCAGGATGTATGCCACCAAGTATTTATATTGTCATCTATTGCCAATTCTGGTCCACCTTCTTTTTCAGAATCATGGCTTGAACTAGCTTCAGCACCTTCGTATTCTAATCTTGGAATTCTAGCTAAGTCGGCTACTTCTCTATTTAGAACAATATTTTCTAATTTTTTCCCTTCAAGATTCGTCAAGTATCCTGACTTATTTTCAAGATTAACACCATAAACCGTTGACCTTATATCTTCTATTTCATGTTCAAATTCTAACACTCTTGTACCTGAACCTGATATATATTTAGCTTCTAAATCCTTACCATCAGCAATTAAATTTACAACAGAATCGCCCGTATTATAGATAACTTGATCAAATCTAAGACTTATTCTTAATTTATTTCCATCAACGGATGAATTTACGGCTGTCAAATTAGGAGCTGGCATTGGTACTCTTATATATGAATCTTCTGTAGAATTTAACCATGCCCAATCAAATTCAGTATATAGTAAATGTTGTCTTAAAGAACCTTCATAATTTCTTTGTTCTTCGTATAATAAGCCGAATTTTCCTTTTTCTATTTCTGTAAGTGCTGAATAAGCGTACGGAGCTTTGTTAATTTGCTTTTTACCTATCCAATTTACTGTTCCATCATCATTTAATTTACCAAATTTTACAGAACCATTATTTCTATCTGGCCCATCTGGATTTGAAATTATAGCATATTCATTTCCTTCGGCGTCTTCATATTTTGTAACACCAACCATTGACCTTCCATGATGTTGTATTGGAACTCTATAAATTTCATCTTCCCAAGTCTTCCCGCCATCTCTACTAATTGAATGAACTAGTCCAGATTCACTTCTTGAGAACATTACAACTAAACCATTCTTCATTTCAAGGATTTGACTTTCAGAGTTATCCCATCTTAGTCTATTATATCCTAGTGAATCGTTATATACTGTATCTTTTGGTGATTCTCCTCTTTGCCATGTTACACCATCATCGTCTGAATATGCTAATGCAGCTGATTCACCACCATTAGCTGAATTGTAGTAAATTGGCATTAACAGTCTACCCGCATGCTCACCATATTGTAATTGGATACCTGCACCAGGTCCTGTACCTAAAAATTTCATTCTTCTATCTTTTAATTGATATGTAATATCTCTTGGTTGTGACCATGTTAGACCATCATCATCTGAATGTGTAATCCATAGATATGGAGTCATTTGAATCTTGAATCCACCATCTCCTCTATAGATATTTCCTATTCTTTCACCTTTTAAGTATAAATCTCCCATATTATTATATGGTTGAACATCACTAACAACTACAGTATATTCTGTTGATTCTCCATCAGGTGTATAAATAACACCTTTTTCTCTTACGGT
>CAMXYZ010000083.1 GCA_947253305.1 uncultured Helcococcus sp. | reverse complement strand
GTGTATGAATTTAACTACAAAAACTGAATATGGACTCAGAGCCTTGCAATATTTAAGGGACAAATCTGATGAAGGTCCTGTAAATATCAGTGAAATATCAAATAGTTTGAATTTAAGCAAGACTTATATAGAGCAGATATTTAGAAAACTAAAAAATGCAGGCATCTTAAAAAGTACTAGAGGTAAAGATGGAGGATATCAATTAGCATATAGTCCAGATAAAATAGTTCTTGGATATGTAATTAGAATACTTGAAGGCAATATTAATTTAGTTTATAAATGTGAAGTGGAAAACTGTGTCGTTGAGAATTGTCCTTCTAGAGATGTGTTTGAAAAAATAGATTTTGCAGTAGCTAATGTTATAGATAAAATGACATTAGATCAATTATAAATTATGAGGTAATGATGAAAGAATTAAACTTTAATCAATTAAGAAAAGAATATTTAGATTTTTTTGAATCAAAAGATCATGTGAGACTAAAATCTTACTCTTTAATTCCAAAAACTGATAAATCCCTATTATTAATTAATGCTGGGATGGCGCCTTTAAAGGACTATTTTTTAGGTGTAAAAAAGATGTCCAAAAATAGAGCGACCTCTTCACAAAAATGCATAAGAACCGGTGACATCGATAATGTAGGTAAAACTCATAGACATGCTACATTTTTTGAAATGCTCGGTAATTTTTCATTTGGTGATTATTTTAAAGAAGATGCTATTAAATGGGCATGGGAATTTTTAACAGAGGTAATTGAACTAGACAAAGATAAAATATCCGTTTCCGTTTATGAAGAAGATGACGAAGCATATAATATATGGAAAGATATTATTGGTATTCCTGAAGAAAGAATTATAAGAGGAGATAAAGAAGAGAACTTCTGGGAAATGGAACAAGGACCTTGTGGACCTTGTTCTGAAATATTCTACGATAGAGGGGAAGAATATGAAGGCGACGATAGAGTACTTGAAGTATGGAACTTAGTATTTACTCAATATAATAAAGACGCAGATGGGAATTATCATCCACTAGAACATCCTAATATTGATACGGGTATGGGATTAGAAAGATTAGCTTTGGTAGTAGAAGATGCTCCTAATATATTTGAATTAAAATCTTTTGAGCCATTATTAAAAAAAGTTGAAGAATTATCAGGTAAAAAATATGGTCAAGACGAAAAAGTGGATGAATCTTTTAGAGTAATTATGGACCATTCTAAAGCTATGACATTCTTGATTTACGATGGAATTGTACCTTCTAATGAAGGCAGAGGATATGTGCTAAGAAGATTAATAAGAAGAGCATATAGACATGGTAAATTGATAGGTATTAAAAATAACTTCTTAGAAGAAGTATCAAAAGTTGTAATGGAAATTTACTCAGCCGAATATCCAGAATTATTAGAAGACAAAGATAGAATATTCAAAATAATTAAAAGGGAAGAAGATAATTTCCAATTAACAATTGACCAAGGGCTTGAAATGCTTAATAATTTGATAAATAAAGTAGAAAATAGTTCTAATAAAGTATTATCAGGAAAGAGTGCTTTCAAATTATATGATACATATGGATTCCCATTAGATTTGACTTTAGAAATTGCTAAAGATCATGGAATTGAAATTAATCAAGCCGAATTTGAGTCTGCGATGATTGAACAAAAAGAAAAATCTAGAGCAAGTAAGAATTTCCAAGTTGCATGGGATGATGAAAAGATAAATCTAGATGATTTCGAAAAGACCACATTCTTAGGTTATGATTTAATAAAATCTGAAGCTAAGGTAATTGGTATTAGAGGAATCGATAAAGATAGCATAGAAGAAGGCGATAAGGCAATTGTAATATTAAATGCAACACCATTCTATGGAGAATCTGGTGGACAAGTTGGCGATATCGGATATATATATAATGAGAATGGAAAATTAAGAGTTACAGACACTCAAAAAAATGCTGATGAGGTTTACTATCATATTGTCGAGGGTATCAAAGGAAGTGTAAAATTAAATGATGATGTAATCGCTGAAGTAGATAAAAATAGAAGAATAGCGATTAGAAAGAATCACTCCGCTACACATTTGCTTAATAAGGCATTAAAGGAAGTACTAGGAAATCACATTAAACAAGCGGGGTCATTTGTTTCTGACGAAAGATTAAGATTCGACTTCACTCATTTTGAAGCTATTAGTACTGAAGATTTAAAAGCAATTGAAAGAATTGTAAATCAAAAGATTTTTGAATCTTTAGATGTAAATGTAATACAAACAAGCTTACAAGAAGCTCAACAGATGAATGCTGTTGGTGAATTTGAAGACAAGTACAAAGATATAGTTAGAGTAATCGATATGAATGGATATTCAATTGAACTTTGTGGCGGTACTCATGTTTCAAATACGAGTGAAATAATGATGTTTAAGATATTACACGAAGTATCAGTAGCTTCTGGCGTTAGAAGAATTGAAGCTATAACAGGGCTAAATGTATATAATTACTTAAATGATTTTATATCTAGAGAAGAGTATTATTCATCAATACTAAAAACTAGAAGGGATAAAATTAGAGATAAAATAATTACAATTTTAGAGAATAGAAAATACTTAGAATCTAAATTAGAAGAATTGAATTCTATTCAAGAAAATCAATTACTTGACGATTTATTTAGTAATATCAAAAAAGTAAATGATGTTAATATTCTTGTACAAAAATTAGATAATATTAGTATGGATTCACTAAAGAATATGGCAGATAAATTTGTTGAGAATCCTGATACTAAGAATGTTTTATTACTAGCATCAGTAAGCGATGGAAAGATTTATTTTGTATCATCTGTAAGTAAATCACTAATCAAAAATGGAATAAAAGCAGGTGATATTGTAAAATTTGTAGCACAGAAGACAGGCGGAAATGGTGGAGGACGTCCAGACTTTGCACAAGCTGGAGGTAAAGATATTGATAAATTAGAACAGGCAATGAAAGATGTTGAATTATTTATAGAAGAAAAACTTAAGTAAAGGAGGAGATATGTCTAGAGACTTTGATAAAACTATGCAATTTAGTTTGAATAATAAAGAAAAAGATACAGTTTCAGAAATATTGAGTAATGTATATACTGCACTGGAAGAAAAAGGCTACAATCCAAATAATCAGATTATAGGA
>CAMXYZ010000082.1 GCA_947253305.1 uncultured Helcococcus sp. | reverse complement strand
TACACGTAAGGAGTCGTCGGCAGCGTCAGATGTGTATAAGAGACAGCTATTGAAGAATACTTTGAATAATTTTAAGGATGATTTATGAATCAATTACAATTGGAAGAGTTGTTGAGTGGTAAATTTGGTAAAGCGCAATCGAATATTGTATTAAAAGAATTTACTACATTAAATATTGGCGGACCTGCAGATGTTCTTATTGAACCAAGCGAAGAAGAACAAATTATCAACTTGGTTCAATATTGTAAAGAAAACAAGATAGAATTAACCGTGATAGGAAAGGGATCCAATATAATAATTAGAGACAAAGGAATAAGGGGAGTTGTGCTTCTTTTAAGCAAAGAGTTTGATGAGATATTAGTAAAAGGAAATGAAATAACAGCTCAATCAGGAGCGGCTTTAAGAGATGTTTCGATAAAATCTTTCGGAAATAGCCTTACAGGAATGGAAGCTGTTAGTGGAATTCCAGGTTCTATAGGTGGTGCTATAATAATGAATGCTGGCGCATATGGGACTGAAATGAAAGATATAGTTAAGTCTGTTAGATTGCTAGACTCTGAAGGAAATGTACACGAATACAGTAATGAAGAGATGGATTTTTCATATAGAAGTTCAATAGCGTCTAAAGAGGGACAAATAGTCTTATCAACTACATTCTCACTAAAAGAAGGTGATAAGGAAGAAATATATTCAAGTTTTGAAGATTTTGATTATAAGCGATCTTCCAAACAACCATTAGATTCTTTTTCAGCTGGTTCTACATTCAAAAGACCTGAAGGACATTTCGCGTCGAAATTAATAGATGACTCCGGATTAAGAGGCTTTACTGTGGGAGATGCTATGGTTTCCGAAAAACATTGTGGATTTTTAATTAATAAAAACAATTCAACGTGCGAAAATTATTTGAAACTTATTTCAGAAGTACAAAGAATAGTTTATGAGAAATACAATATTAAATTGGAAAGAGAAGTTAAACTAATAGGAGAAGAATAGATAAGAAGGGAATCCATGGAAATAGTAATAATAACAGGAATGAGTGGAGCGGGTAAAACATCAGCTATAAATATCTGTCAAGACAATGATTACTATACTATTGATAATTTACCTCCAAATCTCTTATATGATTATATTGAATATATAAAGAAGGAAAATATAACAACGGACAAATTTGCATTTGTTGTAGATATAAGAGTTGGAAGACAATTAGCTTATTTAAATGATGTTATTGAAAACATGTCAGATGACGGTATAAATGTAAAAGTTTTATTTTTAGATGCATCAGATGATGAGTTAGTAAAAAGATTTCAAGAAAAGAGAA
Source organism: uncultured Helcococcus sp. (assembly GCA_947253305.1). Taxonomy (GTDB): domain Bacteria; phylum Bacillota; class Clostridia; order Tissierellales; family Peptoniphilaceae; genus Helcococcus. The sequence goes on along the minus strand of CAMXYZ010000082.1, from coordinate 1,974 downwards.
GACCGCACACATATAAAGATATACCTTTAGAAAGAGCTATATCCAAGGAAAGAAAAGAACTTAAAGAAATTAAAGAGATTTCAGATTATTATATAAATACAACTAATATGAAACTCGCTGAGCTTTCAAATTCGATATTAGATGTGCTTGAAGTTTCCAAAGAAATAAATATACAAGTTATAAGTTTTGGATTTAAGCATGGAATATTAAAAGAAGCCGATTATTTATTTGATGTCAGATTTATAGAAAACCCCTATTATAATAAATCACTTAAAAATTTAACAGGATTAGATAGGGAAGTTAAAGAGTTTGTAGAAAAACATAATGAAATATTTGAATTTGTGGATAAAGTTGAAAATCTTATTGACTTCTTGACCCCTTATTTTAAGAAACAAGGAAAACATAATATAGTGATAGGAATAGGATGTACAGGTGGGAAGCATAGATCTGTAGTTATTTCCGAATTATTAAACGAAAGATTTTCTAAAAAATATAAATCAACAATATTTCATAGAGATAGCAAATTATGGTAGAATAAAAAGTATTACTAGGAGGTGGTTATGAAAGAGCACAGTGCCGGAGGTGTTGTTATAAAAGACGGTAAAGTACTTTTATTAAAAAAATACTATGGCGATTGGGTTTTACCAAAAGGAAAAATTGAAGAAAATGAAACCACCGATATTACAGCAGTAAGAGAAGTTGGAGAAGAGACTGGTATTAAAGCAGAGGTAGTGAAAAAAGTTGGATATGCCAGATATCAGTATTATAACCAAAACAATGTTAAAGTTTCTAAGAGAGTAGATTATTATTTGATGAATTTAATTGGTGGTGAATTAGAGCCTCAAAAAGAAGAGGGATTTGCTTCTGTTAATTTCATCGACTACGATAAGGCGATAGAAATATTAAAACATGATTCTGAAAAACAAATGGTAATTAATGCAATGAGATTATACAATAGGAATAGGTAATAAAATGTCATTTTCAAATAGGGTAAGAGAAGAATTGTCCAAACTTGAAATTGAATCCAAATTATTAGCATTATTAGAATTATCATCAATACTTAAAGTTAACGCAAGCATTTCTATAAGAAATGCTTTTATTAATATATCCTTTATTTCTGAAAGTGAATATGTGGCTAAAAGAATTTATAAATTAATCTATTATTTATATTCATATGAGCCTGTTATAAGTCAACATATAAATAATAGCATTAATAAAGAAGGGATTTTTAATATAACAGTTGAAAGTAATGAGATTGCAAGTAAATTAATAGCGGATTCTGGTATAGATATGTTTGGAAACTACAACACAACAGAAGAAAAAATATTCTCAAGATTAAAAAGCGCTGGCAATAAAGGTTATTCGGCTTATCTTAGAGGATTATTTTTAGGTGTAGGAAGTATAGTCGATCCTAATAAAAGCTATCATTTAGAATTAATATTAAATAATGAAGAAGATTTAAGATTTTCCGAGAAAGTTTTAAATGAAGTAAATATAGAGACGTTAAGTAATATTAGAAAAGATAAATATATAATATATCTTAAAAATTCTGACTTAATATCAAATTTCCTATTAACCATAAAAGCTACAAATTCAATGTTAGAACTTGAAAATATAAAAGTGGAAAAGGATGTTAGAAATAATATAAACAGAAGAATGAATTTCGATATGGCTAATATAAATAAGGTCGTAGAGACATCTCTAAAACAAATAAAAGATATTGAAATTATAGAAAAGTATTCTAAAATGCCAGAGGATTTAGTGGAATTATCTGAACTAAGAAAAAATAATTCCGAAATTTCACTAAAAACACTAGGCGAAATGATGAATCCTCCAGTATCAAAATCGACGGTTGCATACAAAATGAATAAAATAAGAGATATTGCAAATAAAATAAAAAAAGATTTGACAAAGTAATTTTAAGATGCTAATATATAAAAGTCGTCTTCAAAAAGCATAGAGTTTAGAAATAAA
>CAMXYZ010000081.1 GCA_947253305.1 uncultured Helcococcus sp. | reverse complement strand
TCGGATAAGAAATCTTCAATCATTTCTATATTTATATATTCGTCTTCATTTCTAGATCCCTTTAAAATTAGTTTATAGTAATGATTTTTGTAATTATTTCCAAATCTATCAATTAGTTTTTCTTTAATTTGATTTGCAATATTACTTTGACTTTCAAATAAATCTATTTCAATTTTTAATTTATGAAACTCATTTTCGCTCGATTTTAAAAATCTTAGAGAGTTCCAGCCTTTGGATACTTCTCCAATATATATACCTTTAGCTCCTAATTCATCAAATCCACGACCGCAAGGATTTCCACTATATGAATAATAAGTATTTCCAATTTTATTTATTTCACTTCTCTTATGTATATGGCCAAGTGCGATATAATCAAGTTTTGAATTCTCTATATCTTCTAAAAATATCGGATTATAATTATTATAATTCGAATCGATTTGACCGTGAAATACCCCTATATTTATAAAATTTTGATCTAGATAAGGAAAGTTCATGAGCTTTCTTTCACTTATATGAGATTTAGTAAAGGCGAATCCATATACTCTGGTATCTAATCCTTCAAACTCAATATACTCGATATTATCATTAAGGAAAATATGAACATTTTCTGGCCAATTTCCATGATACACAGACTCTATGCTTACATAATCGTGATTACCAGGAGAAATAATTATATTTCCACTAAAATTTGAAAATATTTCCTTAACACTTTGCAATAATTTATCGTCAACGCTTGAAGATTCATAAAAATCTCCAGCTATTAAAACCAAATCAACTCTAGAAGCATTAAGCATATTAAAAATTTGAATTAAGCTTTGTATTATATTTTTATTAATTTCTTTTTTTAATTCATCATTAGTCTTTATTTCTTCACCAAGATGAAAATCTGCAATATGTGCAATTCTTACTTTTTTCATAAAAACTCCTCGTATATAGATTAGTATAGCATATAAAAGTTTTGAAATTAGTCAATAAGAAGAATATTTATTAGATATATATGGTAAAATAAAATTAATATATAGAAGATTTTTTTAATATAATTTATCACAAAAATCTTCATATAATTTTTTATAATAAATTCAATCACTGCAATTCTTGAAAAAGAGGTAATATATGAAAATATTGAGTATGGATATTGGTGGAACATTTATCAAATATGGTATATTTAATAATTTTGAATTAATTTATAGTGGAATCACTGAATCGGAAGGTGGAAAAGGTGGTGAGCGTATTGTAAAAAATGCGGATGCCGTTATTCATAAATGCCTTCAAGAGCATAATGTTGAGGCGGTAGCTATATCAACCGCAGGAATAGTTAATGTTTATACAGGGGAAATTGTTCACGCTGGACCAAGTATTCCAAACTACAAAGGAATAAATTGGAAAAAACATATTAAAGAAAAATATAATTTAGAATCTGAAGTTGATAATGATGTTAATTGTGCCATCTTTGGTGAATATAATAAAGATTTTTCAAATTTCTCAGATAGTATATTAATGCTTTCTATTGGTACTGGAATTGGTGGTGGATTTATAAACCATGGGAAAGTCTACAGGGGAGATTTGTTCAGTGCATTAGAAGTTGGCTATATGAATATTGATGGTCATAGATTTGAAGATATAGCATCAACCACAGCTCTTATAAAATATTATGAAAATATAAGTGGTGAGAAAAATCAAAATGGAAAATTAATCTTTGATTTAGCAAAAGATGGTTCTGATAAAGCTATTGTATCTATAGAATATATGATTGATAATTTATGCAAAGGAATTTCTAATATCATTTATATACTTAATCCTAAACTCATATTATTAGGTGGGGGCGTGATGGAGCAGTCAGAATACTTGAGACCGATAATAGAAGAAAAACTAAAAAACTATTTAGTTCCATATATTTATGATGAAATACAAATAGAATTTGCTAAAAATGGGAACATGGCTTCAACTTATGGAGCTCTATATCATTATTATAAAATGAAAGAATTAAAATAAAATCTAAAATAAAATTTTGAAATCAAATTTTTCAATAATATAGATAATAAATAAAAAAAGAGGTGTGATATGCAAAAAGATATATTGTCTAAAATTAAAAATGGTTTAATAGTTTCTTGTCAAGCTTTAGAACATGAAGCTATGTATTCAGAAAATGGTGGAGTAATGCCTTTATTTGCACTTGCGGCCAAAAGAGCAGGAGCGGTGGGTATAAGAGCTAATACAGTAAGAGATATTAAAGAAATAAAAGATAAAGTAGATTTACCAATTATTGGAATTATAAAACAAGATTATGACGATTCTAATGTGTTTATTACACCAACGATGAAAGAAATTGATAGTTTAATGGAGATCGGTGTAGATATTATAGCAATGGATGCGACATTAAGAAAAAGACCAGGTGGAAGAAATCTTAATACCTTTTTTAAAGAGATAAAAGATAAATATCCAAATCAATTATTCATGGCAGATTGTGCGACTTATGAAGAATGTATTAATGCCGCTGAAATAGGTTTTGATTTCATTGGAACAACTTTAAGTGGATATACAGAAGAATCAAAAGATTCACCAAGACCAAATTTTGAATTAATTGAAAGATTAAGCAAAGAAATTAGCACTCCTATAATTGCTGAAGGGCAAATTGAAGAACCATATCAAGCAAGAAAAATGTTTGAAAAAGGGGCATTTTCAATAGTCGTTGGCGGGGCAATTACTAGACCACAACAAATTGCTGAAAGATTTGTTAAAGAAATTAAAAATATATAATTAAGACATTAATAATACAAAACCAGGAGGAGTAATGTCGAATTTTGATATTAAGGATATAAAAGGTGTAATACCTGCAATGGTAACTCCTTTTGATAAGAATGAGAATTTAGATGAATTAAAAACAAGAAAACTAGTAGATTTTTTAATTGAGAGTGGAGTAAATGGATTATATATCGGTGGTAGTACCGGTGAAGGATTCATGATGACTCACGAAGAAAGAAAACTTTTGGTTGAATATGTATGTGATCAAGTAAAGGGGAGAATACCGATAATTGTCCATGTTGGAAGTATATCTACAAAACTATCGATTGATCTTGCGAAACATGCACAAGAGTCAGGAGCTGATGCAGTATCGAGTGTTCCTCCATTTTACTGGAGATTTGATGATGAGAGCATTTATCAATATTATAAAGATATATCCGAAAGTACCGAATTACCAATGATTGTTTATAATGTACCATTGGCCGGCTTAATGGGTTTGGATATGATTTATAAATTAAGTGAAATCAACAATGTAAAAGGTATTAAATATACGGCTACAAATCATTATGAAATGAGA
>CAMXYZ010000080.1 GCA_947253305.1 uncultured Helcococcus sp. | reverse complement strand
TTTTCAATTTTCGCATGAACTTCTCTTTCAAATTCTGCAAACATTGTTTGTCTAAATACTGTTGATTTGTAACTATCAATATAAAACCCGATTAGATATAGCTTTTCAGCTTCGTCTTCTGTATTTTTCATCATATAATCTAGTAGTAAAGCTTCGTTAAATGTTGAAGCAACTTCCGCTACAAATATTGTATATCCTGAATGTAAATAGTCATTAGTATTTCTGTCATAATAAGAATGCATTGAATGACCTAGTTCATGAGCTAGAGTAAATACTGATTCAAGTGTTCCATTGAAATTGAGTAATATAAATGGATTTGTATCGTATGACCCAGAAGAATAAGCTCCAGATCTCTTTCCTTCTCTTGGTTCTACATCGATCCATCTATCATCAAAAGCTTTCTTTGCGATATTTACATATTCTTCACCTAATGGTTTAATTGATTCTAAAACTATATTCTTAGCTTCTTCAAATGTATATTTTTTATCGAAATCAGATGTAATTGGCATATACACATCGTACATATGTTGCTCATCTAAGCCTAAAGCTCTTTTCTTTATTCCATAATACTTGTGTATATGATTTAAATTATTATGAATAGAATCAATAAGAGCATCATATACTGATACATCTACATCGTCATTGTATAGATACATTTCTCTTACCGAATTGTATTTTCTTAATTTAGCAATCTTTGAAAGATTATCTATATGTGAATAATATAATTGAGCAATTGTATTTCCAAAATTATTATAAGTATCATAATAAGATTTAAATACAGCTTTTCTTAAATTTCTATCTTCGTTATTTTGTAATTCAACAAAATTATGATTATTAATTTGAACGTCAAAGTCTTCTAAATGTTCAAATTTCATGTCTGTATTTGTTAGATAATAATAAGCTTTTGATGGAGTTTGTCTTGAAGAAGAAAGTGCTGATAATAATTCTTCTTCTTTATCTGACAATGTATGTTCTTTATATCTTAAGATTCTTTCTAGATAAATATCATAATCTTTTAATTCTTTATTATTTTTTAGCTCACTGATTTCATTATCATTTAGTCCTAACAATAAAGGTTGTAAAAATGCTAATTCTGTAGATGCTTCATTCGCTATATTTAATATTTCAGCTTCTAGTTTTTGAGAGCTATCTATATTAGAATCTTCATCCTTTTTCATATGAGCATATGTATATAATTTACTTAATCTTCTATCTATTTCAGTATCGATTTGTAATAAATCTACTAAATTATTCTTTGGATTATTCTTTATTTCTTTAACTTTTTCTAAATCTTCTCTAACTTTTTTTATATCTTCTTGTATCTCTACATCATTTTTATAAATTGTTGTGAGATCCCATCTTAAATTATTTTCCATTAATTATTTCCTCTACTCATTTGATCATCAAAATAATATCCTTCTCCCCATTGAGTCTGAATATATTTATCTGCATGTGTTGTTTGTAATTTTTCTCTTAATCTTCTTACATGGACATCTACAGTTCTAATATTAGAATCTGATATATCCTTCCATATTTCATCAGCTAATTCTCTTCTAGTGAAAATTTTATTTTTATTAGAAACCAAAATATAAAGTAAATCGAATTCTTTTCTAGTCAAATCTACTTCTTCCGAACCGATAGTTACTTTTCCTCCAACTATATTAAATTCAAAAATACCTTTAGTTACAAACCCTTCTCTGGCTGTGCTTTTATATTCATCTTCAATATCTTGTCCAGCAGTCCTTCTAAGTATAGATCTAATTCTAGCTTTTAATTCCAATAGATAAAATGGAATTGATACATAATCATCACATCCATATTCTAAAGCCAATACTACATCATTAGGCTCTTTACTTTTTGATACTACAATAGTTGGGATATCTTTTATATCGTTCATTTTCCTTTTTAAATCTAGTCCTGTGCCATCTTTAAAGGTCATATCCATGACTACCAAATCATAGTCATTTTTCGATATCAAAGAAATAGCATCTTTTATATTCTTTGCTGAGCTAAATATATATTCCTCTGATTTAAAACTATATTGAAAATTATCTATAAAATCCTGGTCTGAATTTACTAATAAAAATTTCAATGTTCATACCTCATACTTTTAAAAATCTATTTAATCGCTGTTCTAATTATAACATATTTGTAATATATTACACAAATTTAATTATTTGCTATCACATCTTATTTTAGCCATTTGTATGAATTACTAAACAAAAAAAAGAGCTATTGTAAACTGATTTACAATAACTCCATAATTTTTAATAATCAAAACCACTCAATCCTTCGGGAATATTTAAATCTCCTTCTGATTCGATATCTGTCACAATCGCAGCTTCAGTAGTTAATATCATAGATGCAATGGATGCCGCATTTTCTAAAGCAGATCTTGTTACTTTTGTAGGATCTACTATTCCATTATCTATCATATTTACAAATCTATTGTTCAATGCATCATATCCGATTCCAATTTCAACTTCTAAAATCTTATTAACTATTACAGAACCTTCTACACCTGCATTCATAGCAATTTGTTTAGCTGGTGCTTCCAATGCCTTAGCTACGATATTGGCTCCAGTTTTTTCATCACCTTCTAATTCACTTATAAAGTCTACTAAATCATTTATTGAATCTATGAGAACGGTGCCACCACCTGGCACTATTCCCTCTTCTACCGCAGCTTTTGTCGCAGCAAGAGCATCTTCTATTCTTAATTTCTTCTCTTTCATTTCTACTTCTGTAACAGCTCCGACATTGATTAATGCAACACCACCTGAAAGTTTTGCAAGTCTCTGCTCATATCTCTCAATATCAAATTCAGAATCTGAATTATTTATATCTTCTCTAATCGAATTAATTCTAGATTCAATTTCTAATTGATCTCCTAGACCCTCGATAATTGTCGTAGAATCTTTATCTACATCAATCTTTCTAGCTCTTCCTAAATCCTCTAAATATATATTTGTTAAATCATCTTTTAATTCTTCCTTATAAACCTTTGTTCCTGTTAAAACAGCAATATCTTCTAATATTTTTTCTCTATTTTCTCCAAAGCTAGGAGATTTAACTGCCACCACATTAAAGGTGCCTCTAATCTTATTTAGTATTAAATTTGTGATTGCATCTCCCTCAATCTCATCGGCAATAATTAATAAAGGACTTGAAGCTTCAACTATTTGTTCTAATATTGGAAGTATATCTTGAATCTTATTGATTTTCTTGTCAGTAATCAATATATATGGATTATTTAATTCCGCAATTTTCTTTTCTGGATTTGTAATCATATATGATGACAGATATCCTTTGTCAAATCTCATACCTTCTACAACTTGTAGATTAGTATCCATAGTTCTCGATTCCTCTACACCTGTCTCTTATACACATCTGACGCTGCCGACGACTCCTTACGTGT
>CAMXYZ010000079.1 GCA_947253305.1 uncultured Helcococcus sp. | reverse complement strand
TACACGTAAGGAGTCGTCGGCAGCGTCAGATGTGTATAAGAGACAGATCTAGACCAATTGATTTTGGCCATCCACCTCTACAAATTAAAAATGCAATTTCTTCTAAATCAGTTTCATTAATGGAAGATATATTCTCCCCTTTAAAAAGTTCTGCAAGTGATACTTTACCAATAGATTCTTTGGATTCATATAAACTCATAGGTCTCATTACCATTCTAGATATTCTACCAGTACCTGTGTGCATTGAATCATCAAATTCACTAGGAACAGCTGATCCAGTTAATATAAATTGACCAAATTCATCTCTATTGTCAACTTCATAACGCACAGCATTCCATATATTTGGTGCTATTTGCCATTCATCTATAAGTCTAGGAGTATCTCCTTCCAATAAAGTCGCCGGAGAAAGTTCTGCCATTTTCTTGTACTGATTAGTCATATCAGGTCTATCCATAGAAATAAAGCTGTTTGCCATTTGTTTTGCTGTTGTTGTTTTACCGCACCATTTAGGTCCTTCTATTAATACAGCTCCTTTTGCATTCAATCTATCTTCTAATAATTTATCTGCAATTCTAGGTAAATATTCCTTCATTCTCCTATCCTCCGTAATCCTGTTATTAACTGTATTTTATCATTAATTCAAGTGTTTGGCAAGTTTTTATTCAAGTATTTGGCGAGTTTTCATTCAAGTGTTTGGTGAGTTTTCATTCAAGTGTTTGGTAAGTGGTTGGAATTAATTTTTCATTAATACTCATTTAAATATATTTTCTAATTTATATATTTATTTAAAACAAAACAGAGACAAGTATTATTACTAAATGTCTCTGTTTTAAGTATTTATAAGTCTTCTAGTCTTGGATAGGAATCCATTGCTCCATACTTAGTTACTGAATAAGCAGCAACCTTATTAGCAAAATCAAGCAAGCTTTGCATCTCTTCAGTAGAGTATTCATCTAAATTTTTTTTATTTCTATCAATAAAATTTAATACACCTCCTACAAAAGCATCTCCTGCTCCTGTAGTATCGATAGCTTCAACTTTTGTAATCCTGCTTTCTGCTTTCTTATGTCCAAATTCAGCATATGCTCCCTTAGGACCTCTCGTGATGATTATATTCGCATCAGTTATATCTTTAATAAATGCTATCGCTTTTTCTTCATCAGCATGGCCGGTTATAAATTCTAATTCGTCATTTGAAATCTTTAATATTTGAGCGTATTTTATAAATTCTAAAATTGTATTTTTCAAATTATCTAAATTATCCCATAAATTAAATCTTAGATTAGGATCAAATAAAACTGTAGCACCAACTTCATTCGCCTTTTCTAAAAATCTCTTTGTAGCATATTTGACCGGAGCTTCAATTAAGTCAACAGAACAAAATGAAATTATATCTTCCTTTTTAAGTTCAATATCTTCTATATGTTTTTTTTCTAGAAGCATGTCTGCTCCTGGATTTCTATAAAAAGAAAATTCTCTTTGACCATCATCCATAAGAGATACAAACGCTAATGAAGTATTCGCTTTATTGGTCTGAAATATATAATCAGTATTAACATTATATGACTTTAATGTATCTATTAAAAAATCTCCAAATCCATCTTTTCCAAGCATTCCTACAAAATACGCCTCGGAACCAAGTTTGCTTGCCGCAACTGCCACATTCGCAGGTGCTCCTCCAGCCATTTTTGTGAATGAATCAACATCCTTTAATCCACAATTTGTTTTATTTGGTATAAAATCTATTAGTAATTCTCCAATCGTAAATATTCTAGACATTTTCCCTCCTATAAGACAAAATTTTCATCAACACAATTATCTAATCTCCATGTTTTAATTTTTATCACATCATTGGTATCTATTGATATATTACTTAAATTATATTTAGAAAAATACCTAGATGTCAATGAGTATTCACCATCATTAATAAATATTTCCATAGATGAAGTATCAATGAAAATATTTAATTTCTTAATATCGATATTTGTGATATATCTTTTCTCAAAATCCCCGGCTAATTTATCAGATGAAAAACCTCTTCTACTAAATGTAAATTTGTTGTTTTCATAATTTAATTTCATTGATTCACTATTATCTTCTTCTAAAAATACCAAATCTAAATTCTCATCTATATTATCAAGCTCTATTTCTAAAGGAATATTAATAGCTATTTTAGAATTTTTAGTTTCATAGGTCTTTTCGTTTTTTCTAAGTTTTTTATAGTCTTCGACTGGATATTGATATAGCTTATTATCAATCAATTTTAATTCTCTAATCATTGAAAGTGAGCCGGACCATTTATCCATTTCAGTTGGATAATTTATATCGGGAAGACCCATCCATGCGATTAGATGTTGTTCATCAAATGGGCTATTTGCTGTCTGAGATGCGTAAAAATCAAATCCTCTATCTAATTCAATAAATTCAGACTCTGGAATAAATTCTAGTTTTTCTAAATCTATTTTTCCGACTAGATAACCATTTTGATATATATTATTAAAATGCTCTTTTTCTTCTTTAAGTCCTTGAGGACAGAATATGAGTATATCTTTACCATCTATACTTATTAAATCTGGACATTCCCACATATAACCGAAATCTTCATATCCTTTTACATCTAATTGTCCTTTAAATCTGAAGTCTTTATCCGGGCTATTTGATTCATATACTAGAATACTACCTAGTTTATCTTTTGTTTGAGCGACAATTAATATATAGTATTTGTCTAAATCTTTGTCGTATATGATCTTTGGGTCTCTTTGATGATCTGTGTAATCTGGATTAGCATCAATTAAAATTTCTTTTTTAGAAAATTTTTCTCCATCATATTTTACGAGCATTTGCTTAGGATGTCTGATATATTCTTTATCCCTATTATTGCCTGTGTAGTAAATATATAATTCATCACCAATTTGCATCGCAGAACCACTATATGCTCCATGATTTTCTTCATAAGTATCTGGATAAATTCCGACACCCTCATTTTTAAAACTAATTAGATTATCACTTACTGTATGATACCAAGTCTTAGTTCCATGTATGGCATCAAAAGGAAACCATTGATAGAATAAATGCCATTTTCCATTATAATAGCTGAAACCATTTGGGTCATTTAGTAGACCTGTCAAAGGCTGTATATGGAATTTTTGTCTATATTTAGATTTATTTATTTCTTTATTTAATAGACTTAGCTCTCCATAATCTGAAGAGCTAAGAGTTCTAAATTTAGTTTCTTTCATTATTTTTTCTCTAACATTTTATCGTCATATCCAAACATATAGGTTAATACAAATGATATACCAAAACCTACAAGCATCATTATGAAGTATTTTACAATATTATTTAAGTATAATAAAGTACCTGGTAACACAGTAACTGACATTCCAGTACCTGCAAGTTTGAAAATTGAACCTACGAAACCTGCGACTGCTCCACCAATCATTCCCATTATAAATGGCTTGATAAATCTCAAGTTTACCCCGAATATAGCTGGTTCAGTTATACCTAAACTAGCTGATAAAGCTGATGGATAAGCTATTTGCTTTAACTTT
>CAMXYZ010000078.1 GCA_947253305.1 uncultured Helcococcus sp. | reverse complement strand
TCATACCTTCTACAACTTGTAGATTAGTATCCATAGTTCTCGATTCCTCTACACTTATAACTCCATCTTTTCCAATTTTTTCCATTGCTGTCGCTATCAACTCTCCAATCTCTTGATCCGATGATGAAATAGCTCCAACTTGCGCTATAGCTTCACTTGTTTCAACTGGAATTGAATATTCTTTTAGTTTATTAATTACAAATTGTGTAGCTTTTTTAATTCCTTTTTGTAGAATTACAGGATTTGCCCCTGCAGCAATATTTTTTAATCCTTCACTTACTATAGCTTGAGCCAATATAGTTGCTGTAGTTGTTCCATCTCCTGCTACATCATTTGTCTTTATGGAAACCTCTTTTAATAATTGAGCTCCCATATTTTCAAATTTGTCTTTTAATTCTATCTCTTTTGCAATAGTAACTCCGTCATTTGTAATTAATGGAGTTGAAAATTCCTTATCAATTACAACATTTCTTCCCTTTGGACCTATTGTAACTTTCACAGCATTAGCTAATTTATTTATACCAGTTTCAAGAGCTTGTCTTGAATCAATTCCATATTTTATATCTTTAGCCATATTAGAACCTCTATTCTATTATCCCTAAAACATCTTCTTCATCAATTATTAAAAGCTCTTTATCATTAGAATTAACACTCTGTCCTTTGAAATCCTTATATATAACTCTATCTCCTATTGAAAATATTTCTTTGGATTTTAATTCATCAGATAAAGCAATAATATCTCCAATTAATTCATCACTTTCTTCATTGTTTATGATAATAATCCCAGAAACTTCTTTTTCTTCTAATTTTTTAATTTCTAGGACCATTCTATTTCCTACTGGTTTAATCTTCATATCAACCTCTTTATTTCCCAATTTTATTTTCTCTAGCATAGTAGAATAAATATTGTTGTGCCAAACCTCTCAATTCTCCGAATAATTCATTTGAATATTCTAGTATTTTGGAATTTGGTATAGTTTCCCCAATATATAGCACTTCCATAAGTCTTTTAACCCATACATCTACTGGAAATGTATTGTCTCTTGCATAACCAAATAATAAGATACAGTCTCTAACCTTAGGCCCTATACCTGGCATTTGAATTAAATTATTACCCAACACCTCATCCGAAAGAGTTTGAACATATTTCTCAGGCTCTTCAATATACATTCTGGAAGCTTCCACTATCCTTACATCTCTAAATCCAACTCTAGTAATTTCTCTAATATCTAGTGGATCTGCAATAGCTAAAACTTCTGGTTTTGGAAAAGAATAATATTTTGTCCCCTTATATTCTTGAATGAACTCCCCATAATTTTCTGATAATAGTCTGATAGAATTTTTAATCCTTGGGATTTGATTATTAGCAGAGATTATGAAGGATATAATCATTTCATATTGATCTTGATTAAGAATTCTAATTCCATATCCAAAATCCATAGCTTCTTCCAAACTAGTATTTTGGCTATAAGCCTTTGTATTTTTTAATTGTTTCTTAATATCATCATAATCTGTATCTAAATCAAAGAAATGATGCCATATATTCTTAAAATCTTCAGCCGTAGTGTTCTTGATAATTACACTTCCATCGTCTTTTTGTAATAATTCAATAACTCTATCATTTGCAACTACAATATAACTATCTTCTTCTGTAAGCTCCCATCTAAACGCTTGTCCACATTCAAATATATGTGTTAAATTGAAATTTTTTAATCCTACTAATTTTATACAATTATCTTTTTCTATAATACTATATTCCATTTTCCCTCAACTATTCTACTAATACACCTTGCACAACATATCTTTTTTCTGAATCATACACATAATCACAAGTTGATAAGGTCAAAATATGATCATTCTCATTAAATTCATGATTAAAATTAAATGAATTGGTAGATTTGTCTCTTCTTTCAGCTAGATAATCTGTCCATCCGTCCTGATCAAAATTCGGGTTCACATAATCATCATAAATATCAGAAAAATATGCTGCAAATATTTTATATTCCTTGTAACCATCCTCTGTAAATAATTCTATTATATATTCTTTATTAGGATCTACATTTTCAGGTTTTTCATATTGTAATAATAATTTGAACATAGGCGCAAACATATCAGCATTTTCAACCTTCAAATGATGTCCAAACAATGTGGAATTCATATCCTTGAAATCTGGTTCATTATAACCATTCAAAAATATGGTACCTGGAAGTGAAAAGTTTTCTTCCAAATCTCTATAAAGGTAATAATCATTATCCTCTCTAACATAAGCGACTGGAAAATTTATTTTAGCTTCTTTTTGTCTAACAAACGCAACTATGTCTTTATTTTGTTCTTTTAATTCTTTTATAATTTTTTTAGCTAATTCATCCTTGTCTATTTCTATATCTTCACTTTTATGCTCTTCTTCTATTCTTTCAACCGAACTTTTAGCGATATTAATTTGTCTAGTTGAATTCCAATTTTGATAATAGTAATTAATAATCTTATATGCACTGAAAATCATTATAGCTATTAAAACTATTTGTATAAGAGTTAATAAAATATTTTTCTTTCTTTTCTTTTCCATGTATTCCTCCATACTAAATATATATTATCATAATTCTCGTTATATATACCTTTTTATCAAAAATTTATTCAAGAATTATGTAGATAATATAATAAAATCTTTATAAAAATTTTATTATATATTCTTAATTATTCTAAAAATATTCATTTTTACGACTTAGGATATATTTCTCAATTATATAAAAAACTAATAAATAATATTTTTTTGACAACCTTTACATTTTTAGATATTATAAATTTGAAAGCAAAATTAATAGGAGGAAATTCATTATGAATTCAAAAAAGAAAATTTTATCATTGTTATTAGCACTAGTACTAGTGTTCTCATTAGTAGCTTGTGGTAAGGACGATAAACCAGGTACCGATAGTGGTTCAACAGGTACAGGTGAAAAGAAAACAATTGGTGTTCTATTATATAATGGTTCAGACCCTTATATCGGAACAGTAAGACAAGCTATGGAAGATATTGCAGCAAAAGATGACAGTATTGAATTAGACATTCAAGATGCTCAAGAAAACCAAGCAACACAAAACGACCAATTAGATGCTTTAGTAGCTAAAAATGTTGATGCATTGTTAATCAATATAGTTGACTTCGGTGCAGCTGATCAAGTTATTGAAAAAGTAAAACAAGCAAAAGTTCCAGCAGTATTCTTTAACAGAGATATTACAAAGAACTTAACAACTGAAGACTTAGATCAAATGATATTCTTCGGAACCGACGCTCCTCAAGCTGGTGTTTACCAAGGTGAAATTGCTTATGAAAACTGGAAAGCTTCTGGAGATAAAAACAAAGACGGCAAATTACAATATGTAACATTACACGGTGGATTAGATAATGCTGAAGCTATCGCTAGAACAGATGAATCAGCTAAAGTTTTCACAGACAATAATGTTGAAATCGAACAATTAGATATGAACGTAGCAAACTGGGAACAAAATAAAGCTAAAGATGCTATGGATGCATGGATTTCAAGATTTGGTGATCAAATAGAAGTAGTATTCGCAAATAACGACGGTATGGCAT
>CAMXYZ010000077.1 GCA_947253305.1 uncultured Helcococcus sp. | reverse complement strand
TTGGTAAGACAGCCGTAGTGGAAGGTATAGCACAAAGAATAGTTAATAATGATGTGCCTGAAAATCTAAAAAATATTAGATTATTATCTTTAGATTTAGCAGCACTAATTGCTGGAGCAAAATATAGAGGTGAATTTGAAGAAAGATTAAAAGATGTAATTAACGAGCTTGAAGAATCAGATGGCGAAATTATCTTATTCATTGACGAAATGCATATGATAGTTGGAGCTGGTAAAACTGATGGTGCAATGGATGCAGGTAATATTATGAAGCCTGCTCTTTCTAGAGGTTTAATCAAAGTAATAGGGGCAACAACTCTAAATGAATATAGACAATATATTGAAAAAGATGGGGCTTTAGAAAGAAGATTCCAAAAAGTATTAATTGACCAACCAAGTGTAGAAGATACAATTTCTATACTTCGTGGTATTAAAGAAAAATATGAATTGCATCATGGTATTAGAATTTCAGACTCAGCTGTAATTTCAGCAGCAGTTCTATCCGATAGATATATATCTGATAGATTCTTGCCAGATAAAGCTATAGACTTGATGGACGAAGCTTGTGCTATGGTAAGAACAGAGATTGATTCAATGCCACAAGAAATCGATGATTTAAGAAGAGATATTTTACAATTACAAATTGAAATAACAGCACTTAAGAAAGAAACAGATGAAGCTTCAAAAGAAAGATTAAATAATTTAGAAAAAACTCTTTCAGAAAAAGATGATATATTTAACGAATTATTTGCAAAATGGCAAGATTCTAAAAAAGTTCTTGAGAAGGCAAATGAAATAAAGGCTCAAATAGACAAGGTTAAAATTGATATAGAAAATGCTGAAAGAAATTATGATTTTGATACTTTATCAAAACTAAAATATGGTGATCTTCCAAGACTTCAAGAAGAATTGAAAGAAGCTGAAGATAAGTCTAAAGACGAATCAGCACTTAAAGAAGAAGTAACCGAAGATGAAATTGCAGATGTGGTATCTAAATGGACAGGTGTACCAGTTAATAAATTGGTTGAAACCGAAAGAGAAAGATTATTAAATCTTGATAAAGAACTTCATTTAAGAGTAATCGGACAAGATGAAGCGGTAACTGCTGTATCAGAATCGATACTTAGAGCTAGATCAGGACTTAAGGATGAAAATAGACCAATTGGTTCATTCATATTCTTAGGACCAACAGGTGTTGGTAAGACTGAATTGGCAAAATCATTGACTGAGTATATGTTTGATGATGAAAGAAATATGATAAGAATAGATATGTCCGAATATATGGAGAAATATTCTGTGTCTAGATTAATAGGTGCAGCTCCTGGTTACGTAGGATATGAAGAAGGTGGACAATTAACTGAAGCTGTAAGAAGAAGACCATATTCAGTAATACTTTTTGATGAGATTGAAAAAGCTCACCCAGATGTATTTAATATATTATTACAAGTGCTAGATGATGGAAGACTTACAGATAATCAAGGTAGAACAGTTAATTTCAAGAATACAATAATAATAATGACTTCAAATATTGGTTCTCAATACCTATTGGATGGAATTGATGAATTAGGAGAAATAAAGGAAGAAGCTAAAAAACTAGTTAATGACGAATTGACAAGAAGTTTTAGACCGGAATTCTTAAATAGAATTGATGATATTGTAATGTTTAAGCCATTGACAAAGGATGATATTGGAGAAATCATTAATTTAGAATTAATCAAGATTAAGGACAAATTAAGAGAAAGAAAGATAGATATCACTCTTGAAGAAGCTGGTAAAGAATATATTATAGAACACGCATATTCACCAATCTACGGAGCTAGACCAATTAAGAGATTCTTGCAAAAAAATATAGAAACATCAATTGCTAAAAAACTTATATCAGGAGAAATCTCTGATAAAGATAAAATAGTAATTACATCAGATGGAAATGATTTGATAATTAAATAAAGCAAAAATGCCGAGAAGATTTCTCGGTATTTTTTGTATGTGTAATTTTCCTGATTATGTGATAAAATACCTTAGTATATTTAATTAATGATTAGAAAGGTAAATGATGAAAGAAAATTTTTGGAACGATCTTCCAAAGCCATTTTTCGTATTGGCTCCAATGGAAGATGTAACTGATACGGTATTTAGACATGTCGTCGCAAAAGCAGGAGCGCCAGATTTATATTTTACAGAATTCACAGATACTACTGCTTATAATAGAGATGATGCTAGATACACAGTTAATGGAAGATTATTATTTACAGAAGATGAACAGCCTATAGTTGCACATATATGGGGAGATATACCTGAAAATTTTGAAAACATGGCTAAAGATTTAAAGAAAATGGGATATAAAGGTATAGATATAAATATGGGTTGTCCTGTTCATAATGTAGTAAAAAAAGGCAAAGGATCAGGATTAATAAATAGACCAGAAGTTGCTAAAGAAATAATTGCAGCAGCAAAAAAATCGGGTTTACCTGTAAGTGTTAAGACTAGAATCGGTTATTATGAAGTCGATGAATACAAGGAATGGTTAAGTCATATATTTAGACAAGACATCGCCAATTTATCTATTCATCTAAGAACTAGAGAAGAAATGTCTGATGTGGACGCTCATTGGGAGTTGATACCAGAAATAAAAAAACTTAGAGATGAAATAGCTCCAAATACGTTGCTTACAATAAATGGAGATATTGCTGATAGAAAAATGGGATTAGAATTAGTTGAAAAATACGGTGTAGATGGAATAATGATAGGTAGAGGTGTATTTAATAATATCTTTGCATTTGAAAAAAATCCCAGAGAACATTCTGCTCAAGAGTTCCTAGATTTGCTATATTATCACCTAGATTATTATGAAAAAATGGTTAAAATAGAACCACAATTAAATAGAATCTTAAACAAGATGTATAAAATCTATATCAAAGGATTCCCTGGTTCTGCGAAATATAGGGATAGACTTGTGAGAACAAAAACTGTCGATGAAGCAAGAAAGATATTAGACGAAATTAAATTATAAAGAGAGTATATATGAAGGCAAAATCATCTAGAAATAAAACTATTGATTTTAAAATTGAAGAAGGTAAAAAATATCTAAAAGATGCAATATATTTTAATAAAAATGTTAAATTTGAAGATATGATTAATTCCAATATTATAGGGGACACTTTTGAAGTTCTTAAAAATGTCAAAGACGATTCTATAGATTTAATTATAGTTGATCCCCCATACAATCTCAGAAAAAATTATCATGGGAATGTTTTTTCAGAGAAAAAATCTCTGGAGTACAGAGAGTATACGAAGAAATGGATTGCACTTCTAAATCCAAAATTAAAGAAGAGTGGAAGTATATATATATGTTGTGACTGGAAATCTTCTTTAATTATTGGACCAGTACTTTCTGAATATTTTAATATTAGAAATAGAATCACTTGGCAAAGAGAAAAAGGTAGAGGGGCTAAAAACAACTGGAAGAATAGTATGGAAGATATATGGTATGCTACCAAATCTGATGAATATACATTTAATATAGATGATATAAAAGTTAGAAAGAGGGTAATTGCTCCATATAAAGAAGATGGAAAGGCTAAAGATTGGCGACAAGTAGGAGATATAAAATACAGATATACTCATCCATCAAATTTCTGGGACGATATAAGTATACCC
>CAMXYZ010000076.1 GCA_947253305.1 uncultured Helcococcus sp. | reverse complement strand
TCTACACGTAAGGAGTCGTCGGCAGCGTCAGATGTGTATAAGAGACAGGCGCATCTCTTGTTGTTACTACACCATTATAATAATTATAGATGTTTTTTGGCCATGCTTTTCCATTTATCATTTCATGAGGTACATCATCTACAGGATCAGATAATCTTCTACCATTTTCTATTGCTGGTGCATAAGTAGATAAAGGTTTTATAGATGAACCTGGTGATCTTGGATAATCAGATGCTCTATTTATATTATTATCAGGACTATTTCCACGTCCTCCTACAACAGCCACTACTTCTGCTGTTCTACTATCTAATATAGTTGTAGCAGATTGTGGTTGAACTGTACCATTATTTTCAACTGCATAGTATGCATTATTTATTATCAAGTCATTATCATCATCTATAGTATAAAAGTCTTTAAATTTTTCAAAATATTCACCTGATATAGTAAAGCTACCATCATCGTTATCTGATAGATATTCTTTAGGAATTTCAATTGTACTTATTTTATGAGCAACTAATTCACTATTTTCATTTATAGTGTAGAAAGATTTTACATAAATTCTTTCACCTAAGTTTGCAAATTTTGAAGAACTTATTTTGAGATCTCCATTTTCAGAAATCTCATACCAACCTTCTGGTATATATAGTTTATTATCTTCGGTTAATGAATTACTCTTTTTATAGTAAATCTTGTTATTATCATCATCTACTATATCTCCATAGCTATCATAACTTAGTTCACCAAATAATACACCATTGTAGACATAGTCACTGAAGATATTAGAAAAATCATTATAAGTTTCTTCAAGTTTTTGTTGAGCATCCCAATCGATTGTTGTATATATATTTAAACCGCCGGTATATAAAAGATTTCTTGCTTCATCATAGCTTAAATCTTTAGCTTCCATTAGCCTATCAATCGCTTGCTCTCTTATTAGCGATCCAATTTGAGATGGTACTGCTTTACCAAGTTTTGAACCAGGTACTATTGCAGCCATAACATCTTCTTTTATTGCTTCATCATATTCTTCTTTTGTAATTTTGTTTAGTTCTAACATTCTTTCTAGAACATAATCTTTTCTTGACATTACTGCATCATTTTTTACAGCTGAATATGTTAATCCACCGACATAAAATTCTCCAGCCACATCAGCTCCTTCTGGGACTGAGGATGGAGGATATGCTTCAAATAAGGCAAATTTACTTGGTGATTGTGCAATTGCGGCTAATGTTGCAGCTTGAGCTGTCGAAAGATCTTTTACAGGTTTTGAAAAATATGTTTGAGATGCAGTTTCTATACCATATGAATGTTGACCAAAAAATATCCTATTAAGATAAGCTTCCATTATTTGATCTTTTGTTAATTCTGTCTCTAATTTCATGGCTAAATACATTTCAGTAATTTTTCTTGTAAAAGTAACTTCATTGGTTAGGTATGCATTTTTAACCAATTGTTGTGTTATCGTGGAACCACCTTGTGATATACCTCCAGAGCTAACATTTTCTGCGAAAGATCTCACGATAGATTTTAAACTAACCCCTTTATGTGTTTCGAATTTATCGTCTTCAATACTTATAAAAGCATCTATTATGTTTTGAGGAATATCTTCATATTTTACAATATCTCTATATTCATCAAAAGCAATAGCTTCTATTAAATTTCCATCTCTATCTAAAATTTTTGAATTTTCACTTAGTGAAAGTATTATATTTTCTGGTTGAATGTTTGGAGCTGACTTAGCTACATTTACCATTGAAATTCCAAGCATAGAACCGATAACTGTTGCTACTATACCAATAATTAGGACAAATAATAATACAATTTGTAATATTCTACCAATTATTGAAAATATAGTTTTCAGTGCGCTTTTTTCCATTTTTTCTCCTTGTTTATCTTTAATTATCAACTTTATATTAATTTTAATATGTAATATTATATCATATAGATGCTATAAATTAAATAAATAAGGTGTTAATAGATATTTACATCTGTTATAATTATAGATAAGAAAAAAGGTGAAATTATGGAGAAAGAAAAAATAATTATAGTTTATTTGAATCGAGAATTAAATATATCTGATAGTCAATTAAATTCTAAGATAAATGAAATTGAAGAACTAGTTAGAGCATCAGGTTCCGAAGTTTTAACTACTGTAATACAAAACTTAGATAATATAAATTCTAAATACTATATAGGGTCTGGAAAAGTATTAGAAATAAAGGAATTGGCTGATAGTATGGAAGCTGATACAGTATTATTTAATAACGAACTTACTGGTTCACAGATGAAAAATTTAGAAGATATTATAGATAGAAAAATAATTGATAGGACTAGTTTAATATTAGATATATTTTCTAAAAGAGCAAAGACAAAAGAAGCGCGATTACAAATAAAATTGGCACAATTAGAATATAGATTACCTAGACTTGTTGGTTTTAGAAATTATCTTTCAAGAGAAGGTGCGGGTGTCGGAACTAGAGGGCCTGGTGAACAAAAACTTGAAATAGACAGAAGAACTATTCAAAGAGAAATATCATCGATTAAGAGAGAATTAAAATCTATTACTAAAAAGAGAGAAGTTAAAAGAAGTAGAAGAATTAATTCTAACACGCCACTTGTCTCATTAATTGGATACTCTAATGCTGGCAAATCTACAATATTAAACAAGTTGACTGAAAGATATTCAAATTTAGATAAGCAGACATATTCAGATGATATGTTATTTGCTACATTAGATACTTCTGCTAGACAAATTAGATTAAATAATAAGGATATAATTATATCTGATACTGTTGGATTTATTTCTGAATTACCAACTAGATTAGTAGAATCCTTTAAATCTACTATTGAAGAGATAGAAATATCGGATCTTATATTGATAGTAATTGATACATCTAATGAATTTTATGAATTACAATTAGATGCTACAAAAGAAGTTTTAAAAGATATGAATATAAGCGATAAAAAAATACTTTATGTATTTAATAAGATTGACAAAAATCCAGAATTTAAATATTATGGAAATATTGAAAATGAAATTTATATTTCTGCTTTTTTAGAAAATGATATAGAAAATTTAGGAGAAAAAATTTCAGATTTACTATATGAAGATTATTTAGAATATGATGCATTAATTCCATATTCTGAATATAATAATTTATTTGATTATATTGTAAATGATATAAAGGAAGAATATTTAGAAGAAGGTATTAAGACTAAATTATTAATTCATCCAGAGGAAGTAGGGAGATTTAAAAGGTATATAAATGATGAATAAAGAGTATAAAACAATATTAGGTCATCACACGGTTGAGATAGAAATTAAGAAATCTATATTCATCGCAAATATTAAAAGATGCAATACAGAAGAAGAATCTTTAGCATTTATAAAAGAGATTAGTGATCAACATAAAGATGCGACACATAATTGTACCGCATATGTAAATGGTGAAACTAAATTAACTCAAAGATACAATGACGATGGAGAACCTCAAGGAACTGCTGGTATACCTATGCTTGAAGTTTTGTTAAAAGAAGATTTGACTAATCTTGCTGTAGTTGTTACAAGGTACTTTGGTGGGAAAAAGCTGGGGGCGTCAGGTCTTATTAGAGCATATGGTTCATCTGTATCTGAAGTTTTAAAAGTTACACCAATTGTGTGGTTGAAAAATTATCACAAAGTAAATGTAGAATTTGATTACACTTATTTAGGAGCGATAGATAATTATTTTAATGAGAATAATATATTCATAAAACAGAGAGATTATTTGGAAAATATTAAAAATATTTTGTATCTAGATGTGAATGAATTTGATACAATAAAAAGTAAATTACTTGATATGACAAGTGCTAATATTAAAATTGAGATATTAGAAACTTTACTATTACAAAATAAAGACGGGGAGATTATTGAATAATGG
>CAMXYZ010000075.1 GCA_947253305.1 uncultured Helcococcus sp. | reverse complement strand
TACACGTAAGGAGTCGTCGGCAGCGTCAGATGTGTATAAGAGACAGAAATATAAGTATTTGGATAAGTCCGATATTAATGATTATATTAACTGGTTTCTTAATATATTTAAATATATATTTAGGAATAGTCGGATTAATATTTACAATAATATCAGTATTCAATGCTATAGAGACACAATCTAATAAAAATAAAGAATTCAAAGAATTTGTTGAAAATTTAGATATTGCATTTGAAGGATTCACTAAAACCGCTATTTTTACAATGCCTTTCCCAATTGTCGTACTTAATAATAATTATGAAATAGTATGGTTTAATCAAAGATTTAAACAAATGGTTGGTAAAAAGGAAAATTTAGCTGAAAAAGAAATAGTTGATATAATTCCGGTTATCGAAAATGAATATTTAGATTCTAATGATATTGGATCATTTAATATAGATTTTTCATTGAAAAAATACGAAGTTTTCAAGAATACTACTCATGCTGTAGGAAAAGCTAGAATGACTTTATTATATTTCCTAGATATTACGGAAAGTGAAAAAGTCTATAATGATTATATCAACGAAAAAATGGTAGCTTTTGATATAAGAAATGACAATTATGAGGAATTAAATCAACAAACCTCAAGTGAAAGAAGACCGATATTATTCGCTGAAATAGATAGTATAATTACTTCTTACTTTCATAAACATGGAGGATTTATTAAGAAAAGTGATACTGGAAGATATGTAGCGGTAACTCAAAAAATAGAGTTAGATAATATGATACAAGATAAATTTTCTTTCGTAGAAGAAGTAAGAAATGTGAATTTTAGTAGAACTCTACCTCCGACACTTTCAATTGGTATTGGAATTAATGAAGAAAGTCCAAGGTTAAATGAGAAATCTGCAAATGATGCTTTAGGAATAGCATTGGGAAGAGGTGGGGATCAGATAGTTATTAAATCAAAAGATCAATTGGATTATTTTGGGGGTAAAAATAGAGCCACAGAAAAGAGAACAAAGGTCAAGGCTAGAGTTGTAGCGAATGCATTGAATCAGTATATTCAAAAAGCTAGTGATATCTATATATCTGGACACAAGAATCCAGATATGGACTCTTTTGGTTCATCAATTGGACTTTGGTATTCAGCTATGAAATTAAATAAAAAGGCTTATATAGTTTTAAGTGAAATTACCGAACCTATTAGAACTCTATATGATTATTCAATAAAAAATATTGAAAATCTTAAAGATTACATAATAAGTCCAGAAGAAGCTTATGAAAATATCAGGGCATCTTCACTAATTATAGTTACAGATAATCACAGAAGAAATTCGATAGAAGAACCAAGGTTATTTGAGAAAACAAATTCAGTTGTAGTTATAGACCATCATAGAAGAGGTAGCGACTATATAGATAATGCGATATTAAATTATGAAGAACCTTCCGCATCATCAGCATCTGAGTTAGTAACAGAAATGCTTATGTATATGGAAGATAAAGTTGAGATAGATAAGGCTGTAGCAGATGCGTTATTAGCTGGAATTATGATGGATACAAAAAACTTTAAACAACAAACTGGAATAAGAACATTTGAAGCAGCTGCAGTACTAAGAGAAAATGGAGCTGAAACAAGTCTTGTAGACGGATTACTTTCAGAAAGTTTTGATACTGTAAAATTAAAATCAGAAATAATCGGATCTACAGAAATCTATAAAGATAAATACGCTATAGGCGTTTATCATGGAGACGATGAGAATAGTACATTAGTGGCATCTCTAGCTGCTGATGAATTATCACAAATAAAAAATGTTGAGGCATCATTTGTTTTAACACCATCAAAAGGAAAAGTTCATATATCAGCAAGATCTGCTGGAGATGTATCAGTTCAATTGATTATGGAAAAATTAAATGGTGGTGGTCATAGAACTATGGCGGCAACTCAATTAGATGTTAATATGGAAGAATCGATAAAATTGCTTAAGAAGGCAATTAACGAATATGCCAAGGAGGAATAATGAAAGTTATATTAAAACAAGATGTTAAAGGATTAGGTAGTGCTGGAGAACTTGTAAATGCTAAGACAGGATATGCAAGAAACTTTTTAATACCAAATAATCTAGCTGTAGAAGCTACTAAAGAAAACAAACAAAAATGGGAAGAAGAACAAGCTAGAATGAAAGCTGAATTTGAACAAAATAAAGCAGAAGCTGAAGAATTAAAAGCTAAATTAGAAAAGTCAGAAATTCTTGTTTTAAAGAAAGCTGGTGCTGATGGAAGATTATTTGGATCTGTAACATCAGGAGATATTTCAGATTCTTTAGAAAAAGAAGGATTCAATATAGATAAAAAGAAAATTGAATTAGGAGATAATCTAAAAGAAGCTGGAGAGTATACAGTTAATATTAGAGTATTTCCAGAAATGTTAGCGCAAGTTAAAGTTATAGTAAAGGGTGAGTAGGAATAATTATGGAAGGTAATTACGTACCAAATGATATAAATACGGAAAAAGCAATATTGGGTTTAGTAATCCTTCATAATGATTTAGCAAATAAATTAATTGAAAGAATTACTAGTAACGACTTTTATGATTTAAGAAATGAAACAATATTTAGAGCTATTAAAAATTTAAATATAGAAAATAAGCCGATAGACTTAACCACTTTAAAAGATAAGCTAGAGTCAATGGGGAGCTTAGATGAAGTTGGTGGAGAAGAATATATAGCAACTTTAGTTGGTGGAAATTATTACAAGAGTAATTTCGATGCATATATAGATATTGTAAAAGAAAAGTCCATGCTAAGAAGTTTATTAACTGTTGGTGATGAATTAATTAATAAAGTTAAGTCAACATCAAGTACTTCTGAAGAATTAATTGGTCAATTTTCAGAAAAATTATTTAATTTAAGCAATTATAGTGATAAAGAAGGATTGACTAGATTAAATCTTATGGTTGAAGACACATTGGGACATATTTTTGAAATGTCTCAAAATCAAGGAGATTTAACAGGAGTTACTACAGGATTTAGAGATTTAGATAGGCAATTATCTGGATTACAAAATTCAGATATGGTTTTATTAGCCGCTAGACCATCAATGGGGAAAACTGCACTAGGGGTTCACATGGCATTGAATGCAGCTTTAGCAGGTAAAAAAGTTGCAGTATTCTCGTTAGAAATGAGTAAGAGACAATTGCTATTTAGAATACTTTCAGTGCTTACAAATGTCGATCTTAAAGATATAATTTCTGGGCAAATAGCAGAAAAGGACTGGGAATTAATATATAATTCGGCAAATACTATAAATGATTTAGATATGTATATAGACGATACAGCGAGTATTTCACTAACTGAATTGAGAGCTAAGGCTAAAAGATTAAAAGTTGAAAGTGGTATAGATTTAATACTGATAGACTATTTACAATTAATGACTGTAGATACAGGAAAAGTTGAAAATAGACAACAAGAAATTTCAAGTATATCAAGAGGATTAAAAGCTCTTGCTAAAGAATTGAATGTTCCAATATTAGCATTGTCACAATTATCAAGAAAATCAGAAGAAAGAACTAATAAGAGACCTATGATGTCTGACTTAAGAGAGTCTGGAGCTATAGAGCAGGATGCTGACGTCGTAATGATGCTCTATAGAGATGACTATTATGAAGACGCGGATGAAGTAGAGAGACCAAATCTTATAGAGGTAATTATTGCTAAGCATAGAAATGGTCCAACTGGAACAGTAGAATTATTCTTTAAAAAAGAAAACACCAAGTTTTACGATTTGGATTATAGCGACAATGTTAATAACTAAAGATGAATATATTATAAGGCCTCTTATCAGAGAGGATGCTAAGCTTCTAAAATCTTGGGGGAGTTTTAATGATCCTCTTTATCATGGCTATGAATATAATAATCTTACTAAGAAAGAAGAAGATATTTGGTATAGATTAAAGAGGAAAATTCATAGATCAGAATATTTTTCAGTTATATCTCATGATAATCATCTAATAGGATATATAGGAATAAAACAAATAAATTTAATGCTTAAATCAGCTCTTTTAGGTATAGTTTTAGATCCGAATTATACTTCAAAATCTTATGGTACTAAAATAATGAGTGATTTTTTAGATTATTATTTTATCGATAAAGAAATGAGAGTTTTGAATTTAGAAGTAAATTCATGGAATAAGCGAGGTATTCGACTATATGAGAAATTTGGTTTTGAAATTAAAAATAGTAAATTCATAGTATTTGAAAATCAGTCATTAGATTTAAGCAAAGAAGAGTATAAAGATATAAGAGATGATTTTAAATATATAAATTCAACATTACAAACAAAAATTTATAAGATGAAATTAGAAAGACAGGTTTACCTTAATGAGATTAGAAATAGAGAATAGTCAATTAGATTTAGGGACTACACCAATTGAAAATATGTTTATAAACACTTATTTGTCTAGAG
>CAMXYZ010000074.1 GCA_947253305.1 uncultured Helcococcus sp. | reverse complement strand
AGATTGCCTCTTGTCTCGTGGGCTCGGAGATGTGTATAAGAGACAGCTTTTTGGTTATACCAGTGATACTTAATTAATTTTTAATGATAACCGCCTAAATATATTATATCATAGCATAATAAAAAAGTAAACAATTAATTGCAAAATACACTCTGCTTGCTAATTGTTTACTTTAATTGTTGTTTATCTAACAACAGTTATTCTTCTAGTTTTTTTTTTTTACTATTCTGCCAATTTATTTTTAATACTAACTTACTAAATTTAAAACTCAGCATGATAAGATAATTTAACATCAAAATCACTAGGAATTCGTCTAAATACTATAAATCCATTAGATAATTTAGCTTCAATTGGTTTAATATAAGAGCTTACTTTTTCTTTAGCATAGGGAGTAATGGCTTTAAGTCTACTTATTAGTGCCTTGAGAGAATCATCATTTAAATTACTAAATTTAGCTTCTACATAACCTTCTTCGTCCATTTCGTAATCTATACTATGAAAATCTTCTAAAGCATCTTGCACTTTATAAAATATAGATTCATAAATATCATGCTCAATTTTTTTAAATTCACTAGATTCTAAAAAATTATTAGCTATATCTACGCAATATTGATCTAATTCTCCATTAATTTCTTTAAATACAGTTTCATCAAGTAATGTACATATATCATTACGCCTATCTAAATAATTAAATGCTACACCTTCTAATTCATCTATATCTAACTCATCAAATGACTTGCTAAATAATCTATCCATTTTATCTTCATTATACATTTCTTTGAGTTTATTTGCAAATAATTCATAACATGTAGAAGATTCATTATTTAGTTGTTGTATCAAAAATCCTTCAGCTCTATCATAAACATCTTCATAATCTATGTCAGCCCAATTTTCTAAATCACCGCCACCAATTTCTGGAGTTGTTGAGGAGATAATAGCAGTTGACAAATTATCAGCACTATAGTCTCCTATTCTATTATATTCAAAATTTAATTGCGGATAATAGTAAAAGTTTAAACTAATCATTGTATACTCCTAATTATTCATTTTAATTTAATTATTATTATCTAAAAGATCTTCTTCTTGTTTTTTTGATTACATGCCTATCTTCGATTGGAACACTTTCGTCATATTCTTCAGCCCAATCGCATAAGCCTTCTTGAACAACGACTGTTTTATAATCAATTGGCTTAGGAGTACCATATTTTTCCCTTAATGATTTCATTATTGCTGCTATCTCATCATCAGTAACAAATGGGAATTGCACTCTAACAAATTCTGTAGTAGTTTTAATATAAGAATCTCCATAACCTCTTAATTTTTCTGCTCCAGGTTCATCCATAATAATTAATGAGTTGTTAGTATCAGCAACTTTCATAGCAATTCTTGCTGGTATATTTGCTTTAATTGTACCAGTTATAATATCAACAGAAGGTCTTTGTGTAGCAATCATTAAATGAATACCAGCAGCTCTGGATTTTTGCGCTAATCTAATTATTGGAGCCTCTACTTCTTGAGTTTGCATTATCATATCAGCAAACTCATCAATTACAACTACCCAATAAGGCATTTTCTTTAAATTTTTAGCTTTAGCTTCTTGCGGATGTTCTTCAACCCAATCATTAAAGTCTGCAATTTTTTTAGCATTTATTGCAGACAAATCTTCATAACGTCTATCCATTTCCCAAGTTAGATATTGCATCAATCCAAAGGCATCTCCCATATCAGTTATAGGATTTATTGGGCAAAATGGGCAATCAATATAAGCAGTTGCTTCTACCTTTTTAGGATCAACCCAAGTTATAATTAATTCTTCTGCTGGTATAGTGTGATACATCATAGAAATTAAAATAGAGTTTATAGTTACAGATTTTCCGGAACCGGTTTGTCCACAGATTATCCAATGGGGCCCTGCCCCAATTTCCATACTGATGGTATTACCGTCCAAATCAACTCCCATTAAAGCATGCGTTGGAGATAATGCTTTAGTATTTAACATATTTACACTCAAATTTTATCAACCCCTTTACTTTTTTACTTCTTTTACTTCAGGTTCTATTAACAAATATAGTAATATTTTATTATATGCTTCTTGAGATGATAATTTAAACGGAATATATCCATTAATTGGACAATCTATCTCATAATAGAAATTACCAATATAGTCAGGATTATAAGCTTCACGATTTTCTTTAAAAATCTTTCTTATAAATCGTTTAATCTGAACTTCTCCTATATCTTCAATAAAGTCTAAATTCACAGATAAGTTATTTCCACTATATTCAACTGAATCAATTTCAAATTCATTTAAAGCACAAGTAATTATCTCATTGCTAAAAATATTTGTCATAAAATTTTCAAAATCATTACAAATTTCTTCAAGATATTCATTTACTGGTTCGGCCAATTGATGAAAATGGTGTGCTGCTATTTCTTCTGCTACAATATTACTAAATTTTCCCTCATGCTCTATACCAAGGCTTTCTAAATATTGCTCGGCTTCAGGAGCATTAAGAATTTCTTCAATTTTACTCCAATAATCAGCATTATCAGTCATTTTATCAGCTATTTTATCAGCTGCGCCGCTTATATTTTGTTTTGTATATACAAATTTCCAACTTAAATTATAAATCATAATATTTTACCATAAGTCAATATTTTTATATCTCCTCTATTTCAACTTGTTCGCAAATTTGATCAAAATTTATGTAAAGCTTAAATAATACTTTATTATCTAATTTATCATATTTATATACTGATTCTATAGTTCCATTATCTGTTACTTTTGCATTAGCTTTTAATGCAGTATTAATTAAATCTTGTTTTAGAGTAGCTATTTCACTATCGTCTATTTCTACTATGAAACTATGGTCATAATCATCTATAATTTCATCAATAATATTACAACTATTCTCGATGGCACTTTTACACTCTGCTAATGCTAATTTTCTATATTCAGCATATAACTTACGTGTAAATTCATCATGTTGCCATCCAAGAAAGTCAACTATTAAATCATCTAAACGATTACTAACTACAGAACGCCAAAAATCTATAAATTCATCTTCAGAATCTTCTTTATCTTCTTCATTCATATCAGAAGTCCAATTTTCCTCTTTCCATTCGTCCCAGCATTCATCATACAAAATATTGATATCGTCTTCATTTACGTCCAATAATTCACTATCTTGTGAGTTTCTCATTACTCCAAAAACAGGTCTGTCTACTTTATACCATGTTAGTTCATGTTTGTAATTAGTAATGGGTAATTGAACTTTATATTTTTTTATTGTCATTTTATGCCTCCTCTATTTCGATATTATTATAATATTGCACTACATTAAAATCGCCAAACTCAAACTCTATATCATCTATAGTATGACCTAAATTTTCATATAAACTATAAATAATATTTTCTAATTCTTCAATTAAAACATTCATAATTCGATAATTTAATATCGTAAGAGTATCATTTAGTATATCATTTAATTCTGATATTAGCCCATCTGCATCTAAATCAGCATCATCCATTTCTATTTTATATACTACTAAGTTGTCTTTGTCATTTAGTGTTTTATTAATATAACAATTTTTAATATCTAAATTTGTTATATATTCAAGTATAGCATTAGATAATTGTCCTTCAGCATTACTAAATGCATTTTTGATATTATTTATACTTCTTTCACTAGCTAAAGTTTCAATATCTGGATGTGCAGAATAATTACTTAGCAAAAATGTATCGTTATCTATAGCAGCTAATACTTCTGGCTTAATAAAATCATCCATTGTAGTGCCATAATTAATTATACCAGGTTCTACAGTTAAGATATAATCTCCCATACTATTCTCCTTTAATTTTCAGAATAATTAATATCGTCTAATTCAGGATGACCTTTAGTAAATTGTTTATTAATGCTATATCTAAAATCACCTTCTTCTATACCAGTTAATAATTGATTTAACAATTCTTCATCTAAATCTTGTATTTCTTCACAGCAATTTTCAATATTATTTACCAAGACTTTGTCCCTGCAATCAAATAACAATTTATTATAAGATGATTGAGCTAAGTCATCAATCTCATTTGGTATAAATGCATCAATTTCATCTTTAATTTTTTCTGTTAAAGCTTCAGCAGAATAAATTTCTCCATCATTTTCTTCTAGCAAATCATTTTCGTCATACTCTAATTCAATTTCTAGATTACCACTGTCATCAGCTACGACGTATTGAGAAATTGGGGTTGCTCTAATAATTTGCTTAGCTTTACTATTAACTACTTCACTTAATTCATTATAATAATCTTCCATTAATTTATCTACTTCGCCTAAAAAATTATTATAAAATTTATTCATATGCCTAATTAATGTATCAGCTGTAAATTTTTCACCATTACCAACTATAATTGGTCCGTCAAAATTATCAAATGCATCATAAACATTATCTTCAAAATCATTTAACATTTCGTCTCCTACTAAATCAGCAGGAAAAACAT
>CAMXYZ010000073.1 GCA_947253305.1 uncultured Helcococcus sp. | reverse complement strand
AATGGCCATCCCGCCAGTTCCAATTATTTTTCTAATTTCATGTCTATTATTAAGTAATTTACCTTCCATAATACCCTCAATCTATTCTAATGCAAGTAATAGTTATATTATCCTTGCCACCAGTTGAATTAGCCATATAAGTTAATATTTCTGTTATATCCTCTGGTGAATATTCCATCTTTAATACATCATATATATCATTATCATCAATTAAGTCCGTCAATCCATCTGTGGTCATTAGTATAGTGTCATTTGTACTTAATGGCAATTTATCTATATCTACTTTATAGTCAATCTCAGTTCCTAGAGCGCTAGTTATTTGATTTCTAGGATAAAATTTTGCTTCCTCTTCAGTAATTACGCCTGCATCAATTAATTCTTGTACATATGAATGATCTTTTGTTATTTGAATCATTTCATTATTAGAATATAAATAAATTCTACTATCTCCAATATTAGCGTAATACAAATTATCCTCATATATTAAAGATAATATCACTGTCGTCCCCATTCCTTTAAGTTCTGGAGTATCTGATGCTAATTTAACTATATGTTTATGAGCATGCTTAATAGCTTCAACTATAGTGTCGAATATTTCATTTTTATTAAAATTATTTATTATATAGTCTTCAATATATTGTACGGCGAGACTAGAAGCTATCTCACCCGCACTATGACCTCCCATACCGTCTGCAACTATATGCAAACTATAATCGGGACCAATATAGTTTGAGTAAGAGTCTTCATTGTTCTCACGCACTCTTCCGACATCTGTGTTTGAATTAAAATTCATAACAACCTCAAATTTTTTAGTTAAATTTATTATACCATAATTATTTATTTTTTTAATATTTTGGCGATAAAGAAGCCATCACTACTTTCATTAGGTAATATTTCTATATAATCTTTATCATCAATTTTTATCAATTTCAAATCCTGATGATTATTCAAAAATTCATATATAATTTTTTGATTTTCAATATCTCCTAATGTACATGTACTATATACTAATTCTCCACCTTTTTTTAAATAAAAATATGCATTTTCTAGAATTTGTTTTTGAATATTAGCCAATGATAAAATATCTTCAATTTTTCTATTTAGTTTAATTTCTGGCTTTCTTTTAATTACACCTAAACCAGAGCAAGGTGCATCAACTAATATATAGTCGAATTCATCAATAAAATCATCAATTTTTACACTCGCATCATAATTAGTTATTCTATAATTCGAAAGCTGCATTCTGTTAAAATTTTCTTTAATCTTATTTAATTTATCTTCAGATATGTCATTAGAATAAATTTCACCAGTATTATTCATTAGTTGAAGTAAATGAGTTGATTTTGAACCAGGAGCAGCACATAGATCAAGGACTAATGAATTGTTTTTTGGTGATAATATTTCACCTACTAATGAGCTAGCTTCATCTTGTATTGTAAATAATCCTTCTTTAAATTCCTCTAGTTCTGTAATATTTATTGGATTTTTAATTATTAAAGAATCTTTAGATATCTTGGAATCTATATACTCTATATTCTTGGATTTTAGTCTATATTTCAATTCATCTTTAGTCGTCAAATAGGTGTTGACTCTAATACTTAAACTAGGATTCATTACAAAACTTGAAATAATAGCCTCATAGTTTTTATATTGATTTTTAATATATTTTACAATATCTAAATTTGTGCTGTACTTTACAGATAGATACTCTTCTTCGCTTTTAAAGTCTTTTATTTCTATATTTTTTGCATAATCTAAATTTCTGTCAATATTTCTTAGAACACCATTTACAAAGCCTTTAGCTCTGAAATTTATTTTCTTCGTATTATTTACAGCTTCATTTATAACAGCATAGTTTTTTGTATTTAAAAATACTAATTCATAAACGGCTATTCTTAAAATATTAATAATATTTTTATCAATCTTATTCTTTGTATATTTTTTTATAATAAAATCTATATAGTATAAATTTTCAATTACACCATATACTAATTGTCTAAATAATCCTTTATCAATTTCATTTACTTCGTCAATCATATTTGAAATTATATCGCTTGAAAATTTATCTCGAAAAATTATTTCATCTATAGCATTTTTAGCTACTAATCTAACTTTAATAACTTACCCCCAAATTACATAAGAAAATCACCCAATATATATTATCAGGTGATTTCAAAATTAATCTCTTCTTAAATTTATAAATCTTGCTAATTGTATTATAGATATTAACATTGATGCAACATAAGTCATTGCAGCAGCACCTAATACTTTTTTAGTTCCTCTGACCTCATCTTGAGTTATTAGATTATTAATTTCCATTTCATTAAATGCTCTTCTACTTGCATCTAATTCTACTGGTAAAGTAATAACATGGAATAATACTGAAAAAGCATATAATATTATCCCAATATCAAATAATCTCCAAAATTCCAGTATTAATCCTGCAAATATTAGTATTGTAACAAATGATGAAGTAAATTGGACAATTGGAGCAAGTGCTGATCTAAATCTCAAGAAATAATAATGCTCATAATCTTGAATTGCATGTCCAACTTCGTGTGCTGCTACGGATATAGCTGAAATACTACTTTCATCATATACAGATTCCGATAATCTAATTGTCTTAGATCTTGGATCATAATGATCTGTCAATTGTCCTGCGACTGGTTGTATATTAACGTCATAAATACCATTTCTATCCAATATTAATTTAGCAACTTCCCTACCAGTTAATCCACTATGTGCATCTTGTTTAGAAAACTTTCTAAAATTTGAATTTACTTTATAACTTACAATCATAGATACAAATATCATTACTATAAGTAAAATATATAAAATAACCCCTGTATTAGCTGAACTATAATTAAAGTTTAATAAATACATAATATCACTCCTCCACCATTTTTAAATTTAGTATTAAATAAATTTGTTACCTATTTTTATACTGTTACCCAATAAATAAGATTTTACATCTACTCTAGATTTTCCTGGAAATTGTAACTCTTTTATTACAATACATTTATCTTCACAATTTACAAATATACCATTTTCGTTGGCATCAATTATAATTCCATTTTCAGTATCATTATACTTATTAATTATGTTAATTTTGTGTATCTTAACCTTTTCATCATTTAATACTACAAAAGTTGATGGCCAGGTGGAAAAAGCCATAATCTTTGCTAATATATCTTCTGCTTTTTGATTAAAATCAATATGCCCCATTTCTTTTGTTATCTTCTTGGAATATGAACTCATACTATCATCTTGTTTTGTACGATTTTTATATAATTCATCATAGTTTAGTATTGTATTTACAATTAATTCTCCTGAAATTTCAGAAAGTTTATCGTGTAATGTCTGTATATCTGTATATTCGTCAATATTAATTTTTCTGCAATCTAATATATCTCCAGTATCCATAGTTTTTTCAATAAGCATCGAACAAACTCCAGCTTCTTTATCTTTGTTTAATATAGTCCACTGCATTGGAGCGGCTCCCCTATACTTTGGAAGCAATGATGAATGTATGTTGATTATTCTATCTTCAAATTTTTGAAGTAGTTTTTCTCCAATAAATTGACCATAAGCTATTACAACTAAGAAATCTGGATTATAATCAAATATTTTTTGTAAGGACTCATCAGAATTTACATTTTTAGGCTCATAAGTTTCAATTCCTAATTTCATTGCTTTTTGTTTTACAGGAGTTGGTAAAACTTTATTTCTCGATCTTTTTTTATCCTGTCCTGTTATAACGAAACCTATTTCAATATTTGGATTATCATATAAATCAATCAAAGGATTAACTGCAAATTCAGGAGTCCCCATGAATATTATTTTTTTCATTTATATTTTACTCCTTATCTTCTTTTAATTCTGAATCTTGCAATTCTTTCTTTTCTCTTTCTTTATTTTTCTTTTCGATCCATTCTTCTAATTCATCGTCTTTTATTTCTTCAATAAATTTGCTCGTAATTAAAACACCATCTAGATGATCATACTCATGTTGGAAACATCTAGCTAATAATCCGTCCGCTTCAATAATTTGTTGTTCACCGTTCTCATCAAGATATTTCATCTTAATTTTTTCAGCTCTTTTAACTGTTCCTCTAAAATTTGGGATTGAAAGACATCCTTCTATATCGATATCTTCTCCTTCTTTTTCTACAATTTCTGGATTTATTATTTTATACACATTTCCATCTCCAACATCTGCTACGAAAACTCTTCTTAAAACTCCTACTTGAGGACCAGCTAGGCCAATTCCATCATCTTCGTGCATAGTCTCCACCATATCGTCTAGTAGTAATTTAATTCTATCATTAATATTTTTTACTTCTCTACATGGCTTTTCTAGTATTTCATCAGGCACTTTTCTAATTATTCTTAAGCCCATTATTCTTCCTCCAATTTATAATTAATATGAATATTATTATCCTTTTTTAATTCTCTTAATTTATTTGCAATATTAATCAAGACATTTTTGTCTTTATGTTTTAATATAATGTCGAATCTATACCAATTATTTATTCTTTCAATAATACTCGGTGTCGGTCCTGTCATTTCTATTAACTCATATTTATATTCTCTCAGTATGCTATTAATCTTTATCATTATTTCTTGACCTTTAGATATTCCATATCTTCTGTCTTTTGAAGCAATATTAATTTTTAAAATTACAACAAATGGAGGATAATTAAATTTATTTCTCTCATCCATTTCTTTAATAAAAAATTCTAAATAATTATTTTCTGCAGCTGTTTTGATTGCATAATGA
>CAMXYZ010000072.1 GCA_947253305.1 uncultured Helcococcus sp. | reverse complement strand
TGTATACGATGGTTATGATAATGTGCTTTCTAGAGAAGTTGCAATTAAAATTTTAAAAGACAATTATGCTGATAATGAAGAATTCACTGATAAATTACAGATGGAAGCTCAAGCATCTGCATCTATTAGTGATGAAAATATTGTATCAATATATGATGCAGCATCAACAGTAATAGATGGTAAGACTGTAGAATATATTGTTATGGAAAAAGTTGTTGGTAAAACTCTCAAAGAAGTTATCAATGAGGAAGCTCCATTAAGTAGAGATAGAATTATTGACTATGCATTACAAATAAGTAAAGCCTTACAAACAGCACACAGACGCGGTTTAGTTCACAGAGATATAAAACCAGCTAATATTTTAATTACAAAAGATGATGTAGTTAAGGTTGTAGACTTTGGAATTGCCAGAGTAGCTACAGACGCGACATTAACGTATACTTCATCAATTTTAGGTACAGTTCATTATATATCTCCTGAGCAGGCAAAAGGTCAAATGATTGATGAAAGATCCGATCTATACTCACTCGGAGTTGTACTTTATGAAATGGCTACTGGAAAGATACCATTTGATGGAGAAAGTCCAGTAAGTATTGCTGTTAAACATATTCAAGAGAAACCAGAGGAAGTAATAAATTTAAATCCAGAAATTGGTGAAGATTTATCAAATATAATAAAAAAATTATTAGAGAAAAAGCCAGAAGATAGATATAAGACAGCGAGTAATTTATTAATCGATTTAAATAGAATTAAATCTGGATATAAAATTAATTTAGCAAATGATGAAACAGTTAAGATGTCTGCAATATCTACAGATACCGGGAAACAAAAGGTATCATATACTAAATCTAAAATTGAAGAGATTAAAGAAGAAAAGAAACCTAAAAAAGGATTAATTTATTCATTATCAATCTTAGGTTTAGTTCTATTAATATTTTTCGCATATAAAATTAGCGACTATTTTATAAAGAGAAATGAAAATCTAGATTATGTTACAATGCCTAGTCTAATTGATATTAAAGAAGATGTAGCTTTGACTAAAATTGAAGAATTAGGACTTATAGGTCAAATAAACGAAAGAATATTTGATGATAATATTATTGAAGGTAATGTAATAGAGCAGTCTGTTGCTTCAGAAAAAAGAATCAAAAAAGGAACATTAGTTAATTTAACTATAAGTAAAGGTAAAGAAATGATTAAAATTCCTAATTTGAAAGGATATGATGCACAAAATATAGAAAAAATTTTAAAAGATAGAGGTTTAGAAATTGGTGGAGTTACAACAACTCCATCTGAATTACCAAAGAATCAAATTATCAATCAAGTACCAGAAGCTGATGAATATATAGCTAAGGGTAGTAAGATTAACATAGTTGTTAGTGATGGTTCAAAAAATGAAAAAGATAATGAAAAAGAAACTACGACAGTTCCAAATCTTGTAGGTTTTAGTTATGAAAATATTGAAGATTTCATAAAGGATAGAGATTTTGAATTAGGCTCACAGACTTGGGAAAAATCAAATTTAGAAAAAAATAAAATAATTAAACAAATTCCAGAAGCTGGTGAATCTGTAAAGAAGGGGACTAAGATTAATATAATAATTAGTGATGGCCCTGAGGAAGAAAAAGAACATAAAGTAACAGTACCAAATGTTGAAGGTTTAAATCAGAATTTAGCTATTACAACTATTAGAAATGCAAATCTTAAACCAGGTAAGATATTAAAACAGCATAGCGATACTGTCCCAGAAGGTGATGTAATACAACAATCAACACCTGCAGGTTCAGAAGTTGATAAAGGAACAACTATTGACATTACTATTAGTATTGGAAGAGAAGAAGTAAAAGAAACTCCAAAAGAAACTGAAACTGAAAATGAAAAGGAAAAGGAAAAGGAAGATTAATAAATATAAATGGCAAAATTAGGAATAATTACAAAGTCTCAGAAAGAATTGTATCATGTTGTAGCTGATGATAATGAGTATCTATGTAAAGCGAGAGGGGTATTTAGAGAGAGAAATATTAAACCACTAGTTGGGGATAAAGTTGAAATACAGATATTAGATGATAAAACAGCATATATTGAGAAAGTATTTGAGAGAAGTAATTTTTTAATAAGACCTCCTGTTGCTAATATAGATCAAATATTATTAGTTCACACTTTGAGAGAACCAAATATTAATTATTTAAACTTCGACAAGTATTTATTAACTTTAGAACACTACGATATTCCTGTTAAAATCATTATTAATAAAATGGAATTAGCGAGTAATGAAGACATTAATCACTTCAAAGATATTTACAAAAATACTAAATATGATTTTTATTTTATTTCTGCAATAAAAAATATTGGGATTGAAGAATTAAATAATTTATTGTCATCTAAGATATCAGCATTTGCTGGACCATCTGGTGTTGGGAAGTCTACAATATTAAATCTTTTAAGTGAAAATATTGAGGCGGATACAGGCTCTATATCATATAAAACCCAAAGGGGTAGACATACAACTAGACATGTTGAACTATTTAGATTAGAAAGAGATACTTTCATATTGGATACTCCAGGATTTAGTGCTCTAGATTTGAGTTTTATAGATAATTTTAGAGATGTTAAGACATATTTTAAGGAATTTGATATTTATAAAAACAATTGTCAATTTAAAGATTGTGAGCATATCAACGAACCAAAATGTGGTATAAAAAAAGCAATAGAAGAAGGCTTAATAAGTAAGTCGAGATATGAAAGTTATATATACATTAGAGATGAGATTAGTAAAGAAAGGAAATATTAGTGAAAGAGTTAAATCCATCGCTCTTAGCGGCAGATTTTTACAATCTAAAGGATCAAATTGAAGAATTAAATAATACCCAAGTTAAATATTTACATTTAGATATTATGGATGGTAGTTATGTTCCTAATATATCTTATGGTGCGGATATAATAAAGAATATAAGGAAACACACAGATTTAATATTTGATACACACTTAATGGTAAATAATCCAGAGAATTTTATAGAATTATTTGCTGAAGCAGGTTCAGATATAATATCATTTCATCCAGAAACAACAAATCATCCAAATAGAGTAGTTAATCAAATAAAATCTAAAGGATTAAAAGCTGGAATCGTGTTAAATACTCATACAAATGAAAATATTTTAGAGTATTTAATTCAAGATATTGACTTAGTACTAATTATGACAGTGGTTCCAGGATATGGTGGACAAGAATTTATTCCGCAAATCAAAGAAAAAATTAAAAAAGTAAGAAAAATGATTGATGAAAGTGGTAGAGATATAATACTTGAAATCGATGGTGGAGTAAAACATAACAATGCTAGAGAATTAGCTGATTTAGGTATTGATTTACTGGTAGCTGGTTCTGCGGTGTTTAATGAAGATGGAATTACAAATAATGTAGAGAAGTTTTATGAAGAGTTCAATAAATAATGCAATAATCTTTGCAGGTGGAGATATAAGTGGATTTAATAGAAATGATTTCGACTTAAACTCAAATTTAATTATATGTGTAGACAGGGGAGTTGAATTTGCCATAGATAATGATTTAGAAATTGATATTTGTATTGGTGATTTTGACTCTATTGATACTAAATATTTAGATAAAATTAATTCCAGAAATATTCTAAAGCAAACATTTAATAAAGATAAAGATAAATCTGATTTAGAATTAGCTTTAGACTATTGCTATGAAAATAATATGAAAAACATTAGTTTATTTGGAGCTACAGGTTCTAGATTAGATCATACTCTATCAAATATATATTTATTAAAAAAGTTTTATGATAAGGGAGTCAATATTCAGATTCTAGATAAAAACAATACTATATTTTATACTAATAAAGACATAATATTAGATAAAATTAATAGATATATCTCAATACTTCCAACGGATGAAAAAGCTATATTTTCAATATCTGGAAGTAAATGGGAATTAAATGATTATAGATTAGAATTTGGTAGTACACATACAATATCCAATGAATTTATAGAAGATATAAAAATTCAAATTAAAAAAGGGAGTATATTCATAATCTTAGCTAAAGATTAGGGTATATTCCCTTTAATTATTTATTAATTCTTCGTATTCAATTTCATTATTAATTAATCGAATTTTATCTTTTCTGCTTAATTGTTTTATAAAATATTCAAAACTCATCGCTTCAGATTTAGTATCAAATTCTTTATAATATACATATTTTACTGGAGTTCTATTTCTTGTATACTTTGAACCTTTTTTATCATTGTGAACTTTGATTCTTTTATCCAAATTTGTAGTGTATCCAGTGTATAAAGTTTTATCAGCACATTCTAATATATATGTGTAAAATTTATTCTTTTCTTTCATTAATAATATCCTTTATAAATTGATAATTAAATCCTTTACCACTTAAATATCTATAAATTTTGTTAATATTTTTCATATCATCTAGATTAATATCAGAGTATTTTTTATCGAAAATTATTTTAATATTTTCATATTCAACTTTATCATCATATTCCTCTAAAATAATATCTATATCATTTGACTTTAAACCTTTATTTATTAATTTATGTTTTGTATAAGATTTACTATTATTTTTTATATTTAAAGAATACTCAATATAATCTTGTATATATTTCTTATCATCTAAAAGCATTAATTTTTTATAATAGTCTATTGTTTTATATATTGCATTTTCATTATCAATGTCTTTTTTTAGTCTTTGATACACCTCAAACTCTGTTCTAGGCTTATAATTAATAAATCTTTCAGCAATTTTTTTTGCTTTTTGAAACATCGATTCTGTAAGTATTCGATTGAATTCATTA
>CAMXYZ010000071.1 GCA_947253305.1 uncultured Helcococcus sp. | reverse complement strand
CCTCTTGTCTCGTGGGCTCGGAGATGTGTATAAGAGACAGGCTCCATATAATGGGAAGTGTTTAACAAAAAATACTGTCGCAATAGCCGATGCCGCAATATTTACTAAATTATTTCCGATTAAAATTGAAGACAATAATTTCTCAT
The DNA here is from genome assembly GCA_947253305.1 of uncultured Helcococcus sp. GTDB lineage: Bacteria > Bacillota > Clostridia > Tissierellales > Peptoniphilaceae > Helcococcus. Next base: position 4,757 of record CAMXYZ010000071.1, on the reverse strand, counting down.
AATCCTCTTTTAGTTTCAAGGCTTGAGTAGCATTTTTATTGCCCTCTTTTTCCATTATTATCAATCTGTTTTTTCTTAAAGATGTATATGCGGTTTCTGCAGATGAAAATAATCCCGAAAGCAAAATGCATAAAATAAAAAACAATATACTGTATATATCACTCGAATCCATCGATTCTAACTCCTTATCTATTTACAAAACAAATTTATTACGCTTAAAGTATATCACATTTATAAAATAATTATTAGTATCTGTTATAATTAAATAAAGAATTTAGAAAGTGAGTTAATTATGAATAGTTTGAAAAATGTGTATATGATAGTTGCAATGACTAATAAAACAAATGCTATAGGAATAAATGGCCATATGCTATATCATATACATAGTGATTTAAAATATTTTAAGGATATAACTACAAACAATACAATAATTTGTGGAAGCAATACATATAAAAATCTTCCTATTAAACCACTTCCAAACAGGAAAAATATAGTAATTACAAACAATCCTAAGCAATTTAATGATGTAGATACTTTAAGTTCTAGAAAGGAATTAATAGAATATGCAAAAAATAATCCTAATGAAAATATTTTTATAATTGGTGGGGATGCTATATATCATCAATTTTTAGACTTAGCTTCTAAGCTTTATATAACAGAAATTGAAGAAGATGAAGATATTGAAGCTGATTCTTTCTTCCCAAAATTAAATATGAATGAATGGACAAAAATTAAAGAATCTGACTACATTAAGGATAATGACTCTCCAAAATACAAATTTGTAGTCTATGAAAAAAATAACCTTCTAAAATAAAAATTTCAGAAGGTCTTTTTTAATCCAACCAGTTTAACCAATTTATATAATCGTCCATGAAAAATTCTTCTGTATATCCATGATCTTGATCTGGCACAAAATATCTAGATAGATTCACATTATTTATTTTTGCTTGATCTATATATTTTTCAACACCTTTAAAATTAACAGTTTGATCTACATTAGAATATGAAACAAATTGTGGAATATTTTCCGAATCAATTTGATTGATCAAATTTAAATCTTTTAATAATTCCTCTCTCTTTTCATCATCTCTAATATCTTCAGCTTCTGCCACCGCAAATAACATTGGTACATTGTAGTCAAATGTTAGAGGTGGATAAACGAAACCTGCAGATTTAACATCATCTGATACATCATCTATTTCGTCTTTAATATAATCTTTTGGAAACGCATCTTTACCTATATATTTATTAATAAATGATGCGACCACATATCCTCCAGCAGAGTATCCAAGTATTGATATTCTATCTGGATTTATTTTTAATTTATCCGCATTATATCTTACAAATCTAATCGCTCTTTGCAAATCAATCATTGCAGTTGGAAATACATAAGGATTAGATCTATAATCTAGAAGAATAGCGCTAATTCCTTGTTTGTTCAACCATATAGCCGCATCTTTACCTCCATTTGTTCCACCATGTATTGTTTTATAAGCAAAACCACCACCAGATAAAACTATCACTGTATCCTTACTATTTGCAACAATATATGGAATTATATATGGTATATCTTCATATGTTTCTTTTTCATATCCAGATTTAATCTCATAATGATATGTAAAAGTATCACATAATCTTTCAATATCTTTATATTCTTTACCAATAATTGCTTTAGCGTATTGAACAGTCACATCAAATCTATTCGCATTATAATCAATATTCATATCTTCTAATTTACTCTTACTTGAATAATATGGTGGCTTTGACCATATATCTATCTTTTTATCATAATCTTTAATACCAGGTACTTTAATAGGCATAACTCCCCCATTTCATTAATTTCTTCTTAAATAACAAACAACTTCAACTTCTATAGTATTTACAAACTGATCAAATCCTGAGACTTCAATTAATTCAAATCCATATTCCTTAAATCTCTTAATATCTCTAGCAAGTGTTGCAGGATTACAGGATATATAAACTATATTATTTATCTCTGAGTTTCCTATCTTTTCAATAATATTTGACTCCAAGCCTCTTCTTGGTGGATCAAATAAAACTACTGAGTTCTTTTTATTTAATTCGATTTCTTCTATTGCTTTTTCTGCAGGCTTATTAATCCATTCAATATTATTTATATTATTTATTTGAGCATTTTCCATAGCATCTTTGATTGCATCTTCATTAATTTCAACAGAAATTATATTCTTCGATAAATCTGACAGGATTATAGATGTGGTAGATACACCACTATACATATCGATAATAAATTCAGGATTAATTTCTTCAACATATGATTTCGCCTTCAAATAAATTTTATATGCTATATCTCTGTTCACCTGGAAAAATGCTTTTGGAGATATATTGAATTTGAAATCTCCCATTTCTTCCGTAATCTTCTTTTTTCCAAATACATGATGCAAATCTAAGATTTTATAATTTCTTGATTTATTATTATAGGAAACATAAAAAGAATCAAATATATCCATATTTTCTAACTCATTATAAAAATCTTTGAAATCATAAAATTCATTAAATACTAATATACCCATTACATCTCCAAGATATGTAGATCTTAATATAATATTTTTAATCAATCCTTGATTTGAATTTGAATCATATCCCTTAAGATTAAATCTATCAATTATTTCTTGCAATTTAGGTATTATACTATTAATTTCTTTACTTGCCATAATACAATCATTAATAAAAATATTATCATTTGAATTTCTAGCAAAAAATGACAATTTACCTTCAGATGAAACTTTTAATTCAATCTTATTTCTATAATTGTATCTCTGAGATGCCTCTACAAATTCAATATCTTTTAATTTTTCATTTGAAATTCTATTTATGGTATTAATTATTAAATCTTTTTTATATTCCACTTGCTTTTTATACTTTATATCATAAAGATCAAAAATTCCACAAAGACTATTTTCAGATATATTTTTCTCAATTAAAAACGGAGACTTTCTCACAGTCTCAATTTTTTTTGCTTCTATGTATTTCTTCTTATCTTTTAGAATTTCAATTTTAACTATTTCCCCTAATTTAGCATTTTCTATAAAATATATTAGACCATCACTTTTTGCTATCCCTCTTGCTTTATCATCTAAATCTATAATTTGAAATTCTTTATTTTTTATATTTTCATCTATCATACTTTAAACTCTTTTCTATAATTTAATACAATATATCTTATCATATAGTTAATAATATGTTAAATATTAATTATTTTAATTTTTATATTAATAAAATTAATATATTTTTTTAATTTGATTAATTTTATTTGACTTAAATTTACATTTTGTTATAATTAAATTAAGATTGGAGGATATATGAAAGATAATTTAACTAATTGTCCAGTGTGCGAGAACAAACTAATTATAAAAAAATATTCTTGTAAAAATTGTGGAACTGAAATAAATGGTAATTTTAAGCCAAATAATTTTTCTAATTTGACAAAAGAACAATTAGAATTTATAGAAATATTTGTACTAAAGAGAGGTAGTATTAAAGAAATTGAGAAAGAACTAGGCATCTCATACCCTACCGTTAGAAATAAGCTTGATGAAGTAATCTCTGCTTTAGGACATAAAGTTGAAAATGAAGGAAGGAATAGTAGCAAGATTGAAATATTAAATATGCTAGATTCCGGTGAAATCTCAAGTGAAGAAGCTTCAAATTTATTAAAAAAATTAGACTAAGGAGGTTCGTATGAGTGAAGAAAGAAAAATTATTCTTAGAATGTTAAAAGAAGGAAAAATAGACGAGGAAGAAGCGTTAAAATTATTAGATGCTATCGATCAAAAAAGCAGTGATACAATAAGCGAAGAAGAACTTAATAAGAGTGAGAAAAAACTTGAAAATTCCGTAAATGGATTCGTGACAAAAATACTGGATGGTGTAGAATCTGTTTTTATTAAAGCTGGTGATGCTATAAATGATATAGATTTAGATTTAAGTGAGATATCCTATGAATTTTCAAATAAACGTGGCAGAGTTAATAATGTAATAGAAATTACAGAAATCAAAGAGAGTGTTAATTTTAATATTCAGAATAAGAATGGAAAGGTTGAATTGAAACCTTGGGATAGAAACCATATCGAAATCTATGCAACTATAAGATTTAACGAAAAAGAATTGCGTGGTAGTGAAAACTTCGTTCTATATAAAAAGGAAGGCATAAATCATCTCGTAGGAATTAATCCTGATATCGACATGAGCAATTACAATGTGAAATTTGAAATTAGGGCTCCGAGAGAATCTATAAACGATTTAATTGTAAATAATACCAATGCTAAAATCGAAATCAAGTACTTAAATCTACATAATGTAGAATTAAATACAACAAATGCTAAGATTGAACTAGATGGAATATTTGCAAATAATTTAGTCGTAAATACTTCAAATGCTAAAATTGAATTAAATAGCATTGAAGCGAATAAAATAGATACAAATTCTACAAATGCTAAAATCGAACTTAATGATGTAAGTAGTGATTCAATAGATGTTAATACAACAAATGGAAAAATTATATTACTCAGAATCGATTCAGAAAGTATAATAGCATCAAATACAAACGGTGCAATACAGTCTTCCCTACTTGGAAGCAAAGCAAGGCATATAGATTTAACTTCAACTAATGGTGGAATCTATCTAGAAAATGTTGATTTTAATAAATCAGTTAAAGCAGTACTTAATGGTAGAGACAATGGAACAATATCGCCTAGCTTAATTAAATCTAATGAAGG
>CAMXYZ010000070.1 GCA_947253305.1 uncultured Helcococcus sp. | reverse complement strand
ATAATATTTTAAATATATAGATTCATATTTATTTTTTAATATATAAATATGGTATAATTTTTTATAAGTGAGGTAATAATATGAAAAAATTTAAATTTATAGTTATACTCTTTTTCTCAAGTATATTCTTAAGCTCTTGTTTAGCTAGAGTAACACCAGATGATAAGAAATTTCTTAATGAAGTATTGAGTAAGCAATTTAATATAGAAGAATTAATAAAAGACGATAAAACCAATGATATGGATAAATCTCTTTATTATCTAGAGGATTATGAAAATAGTACAAAATCATTTGTAGCTATTAAATATAAAGACGATAATGTTCTAAATATAAAGCAAATCCATCAAATTGAAGTCATTAAAGATAATATGAGTGATATTCAAAAAGCCACATTATTAAAAAACACTAAGCAGTTAGGTGAAGATGGTGTTAATCAAATTTCCGCCTTGCCTGGCACAAGTTTTAATTATGAATTAGCCGATAATGATTTCATAGTTATCTTAGAAATCGATAAAGAGAAAATACTAAAAGCTGATATCAAGAAATTAATTCAAGATGGTTTATTTACTGAAGATTTTTTAGAAGAAAATTATACTGATTTAACAAAAAAATTAGAAGAAAATGGTTTTAAATTAATACACTAAAGAAATAGGATCCAATTAAACTGGATCCTTTTAATATTTATATAGCAATTATTAAGTTAAGATCTTCAGCTAAAAGATTTAATTCTTCTGATTTCCGAAATATTTCATCTACTGTATCAGTATCTAATAAGAAGTAATCTTTAGATTCAACTAATATCATATCTTTAGCTATAGTTTCATCTTTAATTTCTGTAAAAAGTGCTTTATTTTCTTCATCATTTTGAAGTAAAAATGCTCTAGTGTATCTTCCCTTATTAGTTATCAGTAATTCCCCTACCGTCATTTAAACCTCCAATTGATTCTTTAATTATCATGATTTGATTATATAATTCATCAGATAAATCTTGATATTCTAAAATAAAATCAAAATCCTCATTCGCTTTATCATATTGCTTAATTGATACATATATAACTGCTCTATTATATCTCAATTTAATTTCTGATGGAAATTTTTCTAATGCATCATTAGCAATTTCTAAGGCTTCGATATCTTTATTTAATAAATATTTTATATAAACCAAATCAGTATAAAGATTGGCAAAATCTGCTCCCTTATCAATTGCTTCTTCAAAGAATTTTTCAGCCATATCTGGTATGCCCTGATTCATATATGAAATAGCAATATAATATGGTATATCGTATCTTGAAGAGTTTTTTCGAACTTCCATCAACTCTTCTAATGCACTTGAATAATCCATTTTATTAATATGATATATTGCATTTTCTACAGCAATATCTGGAGCAATAATATTCATATTATTTCTAATCTGTTCTTGCAATTCATCTAGATGAGTATTGTTCAATGCTTTTCTATAAAAATTATTTGCTTTTACATAATTTCCTAATCTAGTATTGATATTACCTAACTCATAATTAGCAAGTGCATTATTTTCATTATGTCTTAAAATTCTTTCTAAAATTCTGACAGCCTGCTCTACATAAACATGTTTTTCTTCTTCTGGAACATCTAAATTCCACAATAATTTTGCATAATTGTAGGCTGCTAATTCATTTCTTTCATTTAGTAAAAATGCTGCTCTAGAATAAATTAATGAGTCTATAAAATTCTTATCCATAATCTTTGCAACGTTTGACAGAGCATATTCTGTAGGATCAATTAAAAGATTACTTAAAATTTCTTTGTATTCATTTATATATATGAATTCAGGATCTACCGCCACCATATATAACATTCCATTAATTAGATATTCTATTCTTATTTCATTCACGAAATTATTTGATTTTACACCTTCAATCATCTCATCTAAAATAATTGGAAGTGGTATATCTTTTAATCCATGTTTTTCGTAAAAATCAATATTCTCTTGCAATTCTATAAATGAAACTTTATCAGCATACTGCTTAAAATATTTGTTTATTATATCCATTATTACCTAAAACTTTCTCATAAATTTTCTTTTTCTAACGCTTGATGCATATAATATATTGAATAAATGTCCTTTGTAAATAAATACAAAAGCTAGCAATATACTATATATTAATGTACTAATTAATCTTTTAATATCAATTGAAGAAATAACAAGATTAGTATTAACCGCAGTTTGTAAATATACAAATAATACTAAAACTAATATCCATTGTAAAATATTCTCTTTTAAAAATTCAAATGTTTTATAAAATACATCTACACCAGATCTACCTGCAATATAAATTTGTTCATATACAACACTCATCATTATAAATATAGCTATATTATAAACTGTTATTAACAATGCTATTTGAGTAGATGTAATAACAAAATATGATATATAATCTAAAATTACAAATACAAATAATGTAGCTGAGACTTGATTAAAGAATTCTACATATCCTTCAAAAACCCTGTTCAGGCTAAATCTATTGTAAAGAACTATATCAGATAATATAGCGATAATTGCGGACATGAATAGTACTCTTATAAAATACCTTACAAATCCTAGTAAGAAATTTACACCTGACAAATTTGTCATCAATAATCCTAGTGTAAAGTTTTGAGCTAAATTCATCACTATCAATATTATCGACAATATAGGAACGAATTTTAATTGTTTAAATGTCTTTTTTAATGCTTCCTTATTCACCTCTATCGCATCTTGTAAATATTCCATATATCCTCCTACATCTTGTTTGGAGCTTTAATCCCTAGTAATGCTAATAAATTAGCTATTGTAATCTTAGTTACATATACTAATAATAATCTAGCTTTCTTTTCTTGTTCATTTGAATTCATGATATTTACGTTATTATAAAATGAATTAAATAATTGAGCTATTTCAGTTACATATCTCGTAATTATTGAAGGTTCAAGTCTATCCAATGCTTGATTTAATGTATTTGGTAAATTATATAAATGTTTAATTAAATCAATCTCGTAAGAAGTATCTAATAATGAATAATCAATATCATCTGTGATTTCTTGATCAAATCTCTCCAATATTGAATTCGCTCTAGCATGAGAATATTGAACATAAGGACCAGTCTCACCTTCAAAATTAAGCAATTGATCCCAATCAAACACATAGTCCTTTATTCTTGTATTGAATAATTCTTGGAATTTAACTGCTCCAATACCAATTTCTTTAGCTACTTCTTCTTTATTTTCTAAATTAGGATTTCTTTCTTCAATAATTTCTTCTGTTTTTTCAATAGCCTTATTTAATACATCTTCTAAAAATACCACATTACCTTTTCTAGTTGCTAAAGCACCATCTTTAAGGCTAACCATACCAAATGGAACATGAATACAATCTTTAGACCAATCATATCCCATCTTATCTAATATCTTATTTAATGTCTCAAAATGTAGATTTTGCTGTGTTGCAACAACATAAATATTTTTATCAAAATTATAATGTTTCTTTCTATACAATGCAGTAGCTACATCCCTTGTAATATATGTTGAAGAACCATTGTTTTTAATCATAATTGCAGGTGGATTATCTTCGCCCATATCAATTACTTTTGCACCTTCTGAATCCTTTAATAGATTCTTTTCATTTAATTCTGCTATTACATCTCCAACAAATTTAGAATGATAGAACTCTCCATTATAAGAGTCAAAGTTGATATCTAATAAATCATATACTCTTTCAAATTCCTTCAAACTAATTTCTTTAAACCACTTCCATGTGTTTGTAGAAAACTCATCTCCATCTTCAAGTTTCTTAAACCAATCTCTAGCCTCATCCATCATTTCAGGATTATCCTCAGCCTCTTTTGTATATCTAACATATAATTTTAATAATTCTCTTATTGGATCCTTATTTATCTCTTCCTTACTTCCCCATTTTGAGAATGCAGATAATAAAACACCAAATTGAGTTCCATAATCACCTAGATAATTAACAGCTATTACATTATATCCAAAGAATCTATACATTTTTTTTAAGGCATCACCTATAACAGTAGATCTAATATGACCTATATGAAATGGCTTCGCGATATTAGTAGAAGAATAATCAATAACTATATTCTTTCCTTGACCAATTTTTGATGATCCATAATTTTGTTTCTCACTGAAAATTCTTCTAAGGACAGATTCATTAAATTTAATTTCATCTACAAAGAAATTTAGATATGGTCCAGTCGCAACTATTTTACTAAATAATGGGGATTCAATCTTGCTTTCAAAATCCTTAGCAATCTCAACTGGAGATTTTTTTAATTGTTTAGATAATCTAAAACAAGGAAATGCGAAATCACCCATCTCTTTATTTGGAGGAGTCTCTAAACTTTTAATAATTTCATCTGGTTCCATTCCAATTTCTAGTTCTAATAATAATTTACTAATCTCTTTTCTATAGTCCATACTATTTCAGGCTAACTACAGTTACACCTGCTCCCCCTTCTTTATCATTTCCAATTCTGAAACTTTCAACATAGTTTGATTTTCTTAAATACTCAGTTATTCCTTTTCTAAGAGCTCCGGTACCTTTACCATGAATAATCATAACTGTTTTTAATCCTTGAAGAATTGATGCATCAAAGAATTCTTCAATTAAGACGATGGATTCGTCTACATTAAGACCTCTAAGATCCAACTCTCGTTTAACTTCTTTTTGAGATGCACTCCTCATGATGTTTCTATATGAAGATTTAGATTTTTCTGCTTCAAGTTCCTCATTAGTTTTTGCTAAATCTTTAATATTTACATTAAATTTTAGTATACCCATTTGTACTGTCAAATCACCCTTATTGTCTGGAAGGCTCTCTACAGTAGCTGTCTCTTATACACATCTGACGCTGCCGACGACTCCTTACGTGTAG
>CAMXYZ010000069.1 GCA_947253305.1 uncultured Helcococcus sp. | reverse complement strand
GATTGCCTCTTGTCTCGTGGGCTCGGAGATGTGTATAAGAGACAGGTATATATGAAAACAATGGATTCAGTAAATAAATACGAAGAAAATGTTCTTATGTCAAGAATGGTATATAATGATACAGTTACAAAATTAAATAGTAAGATTCAAATGTTCCCAACAAATATAGTGGCATCTATGTTTGGATTTAATCAGGAAGAATATTTCAAATCATCAACTGAAAAATCAAATATGCCAAGTTGGTCTTAATATGAAAAAAAGGCTAGCACAGATATTTTTAGCCTTTATGATTATATTTCCTTTTTTAGGGACTAATATTATAAGGGCTGGAGATATTCAGTCAATAGATTTAGAGGCTACTATACATGAAGACGGCTCTGTGACAATTAAAGATACGAGAGTTTTTACAGTCTATGAAGGTACCGAACATTTTATAAGTTTAGGAAATCTAGGTGAATCGGAATTGCTTTCATATGCGGTTTATGATGAATCTGGTAATAAATTAGAAGATATTGGCGATTGGGATATTAAAGCTACTAGAAAAGAAAAGGCAGGCAAATATGGGATAAATCATACTAACGATGGTTTTGAAATTTGCTTTGGCTTCGGTGAATATGGACAAAATAAATTTACAATAGAGTACAGACTAACCAATTTCATATTTAATCTAGAAGATGGAAAACAGGCTTTTTATTGGTCATTCTTGAATAAGGACATGGATCCAATTGATCAAGCCAATTTAATGATACGAGATGAAATGAACTCCACATTTGAATATCCGGAGGTTAGAATATGGGGATTTGGTTATGTAGGACAGACTGAAATTGGTGATAATTATTTAAGAAGTTGGACTACTGAGCCTATGAATGGAAATAATTATATGGTAATCTTATCCATTTTTGATATTCCATTGTATCAAAGTATTAATAATCAACCAATGACTAGCGAAAGTCTTATTGAGAAAGCGCTAGAAGGTGCTTCTTACAGTGGTGAATCAGGTAATAGTTCAGATTCCATAGAAAATAATGGGTTTTATAATAATGGTTTAAACAACTTTAAAATTGTTGATTCAATTTTTCCAGTCTTTTTTACATTTGGACTATTTTTTATGATAGCGAAAATATTAAAAATAAAGACTAATAAGAAAAAAAGAGTTGCATATAGACCAAGTGATGATATTAATTATTATAGAGAGATTCCTCATAATTCATTTATTGACACTTATGTTTTGACAGATAGTAATTTTCAAGATGTTCTGTCTGCGTTCATATTAAAATGGATTTTTGAAGGTAGGATTCAAGAATATAAGGATGAGGCCGGAATAATCTTTAAGAAAGAAAAGGTTAATCTTCAGATTAAAGTTTTTAGTACTATAGATAATGAAATAGAGAATGAACTATTTTCAATGCTAGTAAAAGCATCTGGTAATGATCATATGCTTACTGAAAAAGAATTTTCAAAGTATGTTAAATCAAATAGTAAAAAAATTTCATCTTGGTTGAAATCTATGGAAACTAAATCAGAGGCTTTTCTACATGAAAATAAATACTATAAAACTGAAATTAAAAAAATTCTCGGACTAAGCAAATATAATAGTATTCTAACTGAAAAAGGTAAAAAACTCGCAGATGAAATTTATGGTTTCAAGAAGTATTTGGAAGAATATTCACTGGTTAGTGAAAGATCTGCTTCTGAGGTGCGTTTATGGAATGATTATTTGATATGGGCATCTTATTTGGGAATTGCAGAGAAAGTATATAAGGAATTTGAAATAGTAAATCCAGAATATGTTCATAATGAATGGAATATGTATTATACATTCAGTGCTGTAAATGCATTTTCTAGATCTGCTAATCAATCATATGTATCTGCTACACAATCTTCATACTCAGGTGGAGGAGGGGGCTCCTTTTCAGGAGGTGGCGGAGGATCCTTCGGAGGCGGTTCTGGTGGCGGAAGCCGTTAGAAAATATAATACATGATTATTTAAATAAAACAGAATGTATTTCAATATAGAACTTACATTCTGTTTTAACTATTTTAAACTGTATTGTATTTACAAATTTAGATTAATCCAATAAAATCTTTAATCTATTTTCTTAAATCCACTAGGCTCATCTTCTAAATCAACTCTTATAGTTTGAAAATTTGTATAATATACCATTCCAGGTTTTGAACCTTTTGATTTATTTACATTTTTCTTTTCAGTATAATCAACATCTATATATCTGTCATTAGAGTTTTTAGAATATTTTGCTGCTAAATATGAAGCAATAATTATATCATTATCATCTATTTCATAAGTGCTTTTTAATATTACATGAGATCCAGGCAAATCTTTTATATGGAAAAATACATCATTTGGATTTGCTTCTCTCAATGTTATTTGTTCATTTTGTTTGTTGTTTTTTCCTACATAAATAATATTATTAGAATTCGTTACGAATTTATGCGGTTGAGATGATTTGGTCTCTTTTCTTTTCCTCTTAGATGATTTTTTAATATAGCCCTGACTAATTAATTCATCTTTTATTTCTTCAATTTCACTATGTTCTTCAACATTTTTTAGTTGAGAAATAATAGAATGAAGATAGCTGATAGATTCTTTTAAATCTGGAATAATTTTTTCAAGTATCTTTTGACTTTTACTCAATTTCTTAGACTTTTTATACTTAGAATTAATATTTGCCCAAATATCTTTTTTTACATCCAATTTAATAATATCTTCTTCATTAGTAAAATAGTTAAATACCTTTACTTCTGAAGATCTATCTTTAACTGTATATGCAATACTTGATAATAAATCTCCTTCAATTCTGTATTTATCGTGTTCTTTCGAATTATTATAATCATTTTCAAGATTTGTAAGTTTTGAATTTGATTTTGAAATTATACTCTCAATAATCTTTATTAAATTATCCCTCGATTGATTTAGACTATTATCATTCACATTATATTTATAATATAAGTCGAGAGCCTTACTTATAGAGTCTAGTTTTTTATAATTATCCCCCTTGTAATTTAATAGTAAAGCGTAAAAATCTTCTGGTTTATCGTCCTTATAATACAATAAGTTTTTAAAATTATTATTTCTAATATCTTCACAAATATTTAGGAAAGAATTATTTAAATTATTTTTTTGAACATCATTTAATTGTCCATATTTTAGATTAAGATCTATATTTGCTCTAAAAGCTATTTCATTTCCTATTTGTGGACCAAAACCTGTATAAAACATATAGAAAATCTTATTTATTTTGTAATTTTCTGGTATCTCAATATCATTAAGAGAAGAATTTTCTTTAAGTATATTAATTTTATCACTTTCAAGTTTAGTGAATGTAGTTCCTGGATAAACGGCTCTAATACTACTCATTTCGTGAGAAATTCTTTTTATAGATTCTATAACCTTATAATTATCATCAGTAAGTACAATATTCGAATGTTTACCCATGATGTCAATCATTAGTTTTTTATCAATATTAAATCCAAGTTCGTCTTTTGAATCAAAGATAATTTCAACACTTCTGTCAAGTTCAATTTGCTTTATTTCTTTAATCTTTGAATTTTGAATATGTTTTCTTAATACCATAGTAAATCCCGGTGGATTATTTGGCTTATCATAATTTTCCTCTGTTAAATGTATTCTTGCATTCTGTGGGTTAGAGGATATTAATAATTGATAATTCTCTTTATTATTATAAATATTTAGTAATATTATATGATCGTTTAATTGATATATTTTTTGTACACGACCATCTATAAGTTTATCTTTTAATTCATTAACTATTGATCTTAATGTAATTCCATCTAATGCCATAAAAACTCCTTTTAGTATAAATATATTATAGCACAGTTAATTTATTAAATAAATGTAACATTTGCTTGATTTATATCTTTTTATGACTTATTATAAATTAAGTAAAAATTTAGGAGTTACTATGATTAAATCACTGACAGGTTATGGAAAAGTTAATTATACAGATGAAAATCTCAATTTAGATATCGAAATAAGATCAGTTAATAGTAGATATCTAGATATGAATATAAGAATGCCTAATCAACTTTTATTCTTAGAAGATAAGATTACTAAACAATTGAAGTCAATAATTAAAAGGGGAAGAGTTGAGGTATATATAAGGTCTAAGAATAAAAACTTAGCAACATCTAAAATTCATGTCGATGAGAAAGCTGTTTTAGAAACTAAGGAAGCGTTTGAAAAAATTGCTGAAATAGCAGATTTAGACTTTGATTCTAAGAATATCGAATTAAAGGACTTATTATTTAACTCTGATATTTTGGTATTTGAACCTAAAGAATTAGATGACAAATATTTGGAAGAAATTATTCTATCAAATATTGATATTGCTACAAGTAAATTATTAGATATGAAAATAGAAGAAGGTAGTAATTTAGAAAAAGATTTAATAAATAATGTAAATTTATTAAAAGATTATAAAGATGAAATTGAAGTATATGCAAAAGATATTAAAGAAGAGATAAAAGAAAAATTACTAACAAATATTGAAGAATCTTTAGATACAGGAAAGATTGATCAAGATAGACTTGCAAATGAAATTATATATTATGCAGATAAATCTGATATCAATGAAGAATTGACTAGACTTGATTCTCATTTTAAACAATTTATCAATACAATCAATTCTAGTGATTCATCTGGCAAAAAATTAGATTTTATAACTCAAGAATTTTTAAGAGAAACTAATACCATAGCTTCAAAATCTTCAAAAATTGAAATTACAAATATAAGTATAGAGATGAAAACAATAATTGAGAAGATTAAAGAACAAGTTCAAAATGTAGAATAGGAGTATATATGACAGGATTTTTATTAGTTATGTCTGGACCTGTCTCTTATACACATCTCCGAGCCCACGAGACAAGAGGCAATC
>CAMXYZ010000068.1 GCA_947253305.1 uncultured Helcococcus sp. | reverse complement strand
TACACGTAAGGAGTCGTCGGCAGCGTCAGATGTGTATAAGAGACAGAACTAAATCTTTATGTCCAAGTTTAATAATATGATAACCAAATTGTGTCTCTACAGGCTCTGAAACTTCACCTTCTTTCATATCTATAAGAGCTGCCTCAAATTCTGGAACCATTTGTCCTGATTGGAAATGACCTAAATCTCCACCTCTCTCTTTTGATGGACATGTGGAATGTTCTTTTGCTAATTCTTCAAACTCTTTTCCTTCATCCAATAATTTTTTAATTTCTTTCGCTTTATCTTCATCTTCAGTGAGTATATGAGATGCATGAAATTGATAGACATCTGTAAAATGACTTGGATTATCTTCATAGAATTTCTTAGCTTCTTCATCTGTAACTTCAGCCTGATCTAAAACTTTCTTCATAGCGAATTGCTTTAATATTTGTTCTTTAGCAAATTCTACTTCTTTTTTATAATCTTCATCGTCTTCAAGATTATTTTCTTTTGCATCCATCAATAATAATTCTTGATTTAATAATTCTCCAGCTAATTGTTTTCTTCCTTCTTCAGAATTAAATCTCATACCATCTTGACCTAGTTGATTTAAAAACATTTCAACATCTTGATCTGTAATTTCTTTACCATTAACTCTGTAATATACTTTATTTTCCATTATTACCTCCAATAATTTTTATTCCTTCTTTATTAATATTTATCTTCTTTTGCTTATACAATCTTCCGATTGCACGCTTAAATTGCGATTTACTCATATTAAATACACTTCTAATAAGTTTAGGATCGCTTTTATCGTTAACCTTTAAAAAACCGCCATTATCACGAAGTATATTATAAATGAAATCCGCGTCTTTATTTAATTCAACATAGGCCCTATTATTCTTAGTAAGATCTATCTTACCATCCGCTTTAATTCTTTTTACTCTTAATTTTACTTTATCACCTACTCTTGGCACTCCCATAATTTCTTCTTGAGGTAAAAGTGCATTATACTTACCATCAATTAATATAAAAGCTCCAATATCTTGATTATATGAATAAATTATACCTTCTACCCAATCATCTTCTTTAAGCTCTATATTTTTCTCAAAGAAATTATCCACTTTCATAGTAGCTGTCAACCTGTTCGACCTATCAATATAAAGTCCAACTAAATGATAATCAAACTTTTTAATGCTACCTAATTGCTCATCAAATGGAAGCAAAAGATTTTTATCCAATCCCCAGTCCAGGAAAGCACCAATTTTTGTAGTATCGATAATTTGCAATAATGCAAGTTCTCCTAATTCAATTTTGCTTTTTTGAGTTGTAGCAATAGGTCTATTTTTATTGTCTTTATAGACGAATACTTTTAATTTATCCCCTACATTTTTATCTTTCTTAAGATATTTTCGTGGCAATAATATATCTTCATCATCATTGCTTTCCATACTAGAGCCTAAGAAATCTCCTACAGAAGTGATTCTTTTAATAAATAATTCTTGTGTTTTTCCTAATTGGATCATTAATTACTCCCTTGAGAAACCATAGCCTATTACCTCATTTGTATGATTTGTATATACAAATGCGTCCTCATCGATATGTTTTATATAGTTTCTTATTTTAATATATTGTTTTTGATCTACTATTGTAACGATAACATCTCTTTCTTTTCTAGTAAATCCACCTGTACCTTTATATAAAGTAGTACCTCTATTTATAGTAATAGATATAAATTCATTGATTTTCTCTGCTTCATTAGAAATAATTGTCATTGCTATCTTAGTATTAAATCCTGTAATTACATAGTCTAATACATACGTTGTAATAAATATGGACATAAATGAATATATACCACTTTCGAGTCCAAATACTGTTGCAGCAAATAAAATAACTAAACTATCTACTATAAGCATAGATTTTGCAACTGAAAGTCCAAAGAATTTTTCTATTATCTTAGCTAGTACATCTGTTCCACCAGTAGAAGCATTTTGATTAAATACTCTCGCTAAACCAAAACCTATTAATGTAGCACCTATAACTAGATTTGCTAAATTATCTTTAAGTATTGGCTCTTTAATTTCAAATAAATAATCAAGGATTGTAAGTGATAGAGTATAAGTTCCTGCACCAATTAGTGTATATAGTCCAAATTCTCTACCTAGTATAGCTAAACCTAAGATGAATAACACTAAATTTAATATACCTACTAAAATACCTAAATTCATTCCAGGTAATAAATGATTTACTACCTGCGCAAAACCTGTAACTCCACCTGCGGCGATATTCAAAGGTACATTAAAGAAAAATGTACCAAGCGACATTATCAATACGCCAATTACAATATTGATTATTCTTTTAAACATTCTTAGATTTAGATTCTTTTTCATTTAAACTCCTAGTATTTATACTTCATGAATAATAGTCAATACCATTGGATCTCTCTTAATTTCAGTATAGATATATGATCTCAACCTATCAACTATTAAATATTTCATTTGAGAAACATCTGTCATTTGTTTTTCATTAATTTCATCTTTTATTTTATTCAAGACTTCGAAAGCACCTTTCATCATATCTTTAGAGTCCTTAACATAGATAAAACCTCTAGTGATAATTTGTGGAGATCCGATTATTTTCTTTTGTTTTTTATCATATACCATTGAAACATTGATCAATCCATCTTCAGATAGTTTCATTCTATCTCTTAAAACTATATTGCCAACATCCCCTATACCGAGACCGTCAACTAATACCTTTCCAGCAGTAACAGCTCCAGCAAAATGAGCTGAATTTCTATCTAACTCAACTACATCACCTATCTCTGTAATGAATACATTATCTGGCAATACATTCATTTCAACTGCTAATTCTTTGTGCATCTTTTGATGTCTATATTCACCATGAACTGGTATAAAGAATTTAGGCTGAACTAGAGCAAGCATTAATCTTAATTCTTCTCTATATGCGTGTCCTGATACATGAACATCGTGAAGTGCTGAATATACAACATTAACATTTAATTTTGTTAAATTATTTATCAAACTTGATGTTGCATCTTCATTACCTGGTATCGGTGTAGCAGATATTATAACTGTATCACCATCTTTTAATCTTAAGCTCTTATGCTCTTCTCTAGCCATTCTTGTTAAAGCAGCCATCTCTTCTCCTTGGCTACCTGTAGTAAGTATGGTTATTTCATCATCTCTAAATTTATTTATATTTCTAATATCTTGTATAGTATCTTTTCTTACTCTTATATAGCCAAGTTTAATTGCTATTTCGATGTTTCTTACCATTGAATGACCGGTTAAAAACATCTTTCTATTATGATATTCACAAGCATCAAAAACTTGCTGTACACGATGTAAATTAGAGGCAAATGCTGCGACAGCGATTCTTCCTTTTGCGTCTGCAAAAACTCTCTTAAATGTCTCACGAATTGATAATTCGCTCATAGAAAATCCTGCACGCTCAACATTAGTACTGTCACTTAAAAGACAAAGTACTCCTTGTTTTCCAAGTTCACCTAATCTCTGTAAATCCATCATAACACCATCTATCGGTGTAAAATCAACCTTAAAATCGCCTGTAAATAGTACGACCCCTTCTTCAGTGTGTAATGCTATAGCACATGAATCTGGAATTGAATGATTAACTGCAATAAATTCCACATCGAAATCTCCAAGTCTTATTGTTTGACCTTGAGATACGATTTTGAGCATATTTGTTGGAATTCCATGCTCTTCTAATTTAGCTTCAACCAGACCAAGTGTTAATCTAGTTGCATATACTCTCATATTTATTTTTTTCAAAAGATATGGAACTGCTCCTATATGATCTTCATGACCATGTGTAATTAGAAGCCCCTTAATCTTATGTTTATTTTGTTCTAGATAGGTAAAATCCTGTATTACCATATCTACACCCGGCATTGATTCATCCGGAAAAATTGTACCAGCATCAACAATAAGTATTTGATTTTTATACTCAACTGCTGTCATATTCTTTCCAATTTCACCAACTCCACCAAGTGGAATTATTTTAATTTTTGAATTTTTGTTTCTTTTTATTTTATTATTTTGATTCATTATATCCTTTCACTCCTCGTCATCCTCATCTAAGAGTTCTGCGTAAATATCAAGGATATCATTTAATTCTTCTTCATCTTCTATCGCTTTAAAAATAACATCATCTTCTTCAAATTCAAGTTCAAGAATATATAATTGCTCTTCTTCTTCATCAAGTAAAGCTGCATATTCTTTTTCTTCTATTCCGAAAGTGTCGATAATTCTTAATCTAACACTATCTGTTCCATCAGATAATTCAATATATTCATTTATATTTCTTTCTAAATCATCCATTTTGACTCCTATCTAAATAGTCCTGCAATATAAATGCAGCTGCTATTTTATCAATATGTTCTTTTCTTTTTTCACGCCTAACCTTAGATTCTATTAAAACTCTTTCTGCAGAGACTGTTGTAAGTCTCTCATCCTCATAAATTATTTCAATATCTATCTCTTTTTTTATCAAATCAACAAAGCTCATAACTCTTTGAGCAGATGGCCCCACTGACCCATCCATATTATAGGGCATACCTACAATAATTTTGATAATTTCTTTCTCTTCAATTATATTTTTTAATTTATTAATGTCTTCTTTTACATTTGTTCTTTTTATAGTCACTAAACCATTTGCAAACGTATGAAATGGATCAGAAACTGCTACACCTATAGTTTTTGTTCCTATATCTAATCCTAAATATCTGTTCATATCCCCTCAACAAAATAGGGTAGAATATTCCACCCTTATTTTATTTATTAATACCTTTTTCTTCTAAATAAAAATTTAAAATATTTTCTAACAAATCATTTCTATCTAATTGAGTTATTTGTTTTCTAGCATTATTATGAGATGTAATATAAGTTCTG
>CAMXYZ010000067.1 GCA_947253305.1 uncultured Helcococcus sp. | reverse complement strand
GAGATTGCCTCTTGTCTCGTGGGCTCGGAGATGTGTATAAGAGACAGCCTGTAGCTTTATTGGATCCAGTTGATATAGATGGCGTTACTGTTTCTAGAGCTACACTTAATAATTATGATGATATTCGAAGAAAGAAAGTTAAAATAGGTTCTAAGGTATTAATTAGAAGATCTAATGATGTAATACCAGAGATACTAACAGCTATAGAAGATGATGAAGACAATCAGACTTTTGAAATAGAAAAACCAACACATTGTCCAGCTTGTGGAACTGAATTACATTATGATACAGTTCATATATATTGTCCGAATTCATTAGGTTGTACACCTCAAATGAATGCGAGATTGACACATTTCGCTTCTAGAGATGCAATGAATATAGAAGGAATGTCAGAGAAAACAATAGGTCAGATGATAGAGAAATTATCTATTAAACAAATCGATCAAATCTACGATATAAGTAAAGAAGATTTATTAAAACTAGAAGGTTTCAAAGATAGAAAAGCAAATAATATATTAGAAGCTATAGAAAGTTCTAAAAATCCAAAACTAAGTTCATTTATATATTCATTAGGAATACCAAATGTAGGTATAAAGACAGCTGAAGATTTATCCAGAGCATTTAAGACTCTTGATAAAATAAGGAATGCTAAATATGAAGAATTAATACAAGTGGAAGACGTAGGAGAAATTACAGCTAAATCTATAATTGAGTTCTTCCATGAAGATCATATTGTAGCATCACTGGATAAGCTACTTTCGAAAGACATTAAGATTCAAGAAGAGCAAGAAGAAATATCTAGTGAATTAGATGGACTTACAATTGTTGTAACTGGAACTATAGAGGGATATAATAGAAAAGAGATAGAAGAAAAACTTAAGCTAATGGGAGCTAAGGTTAGTTCATCTGTGTCAAAGAATACCGATATATTATTAGCAGGAGAAAAAGCTGGGTCAAAATTAACAAAGGCTCAAGAATTCGAAACTAAAATATATCAAGATGAAGAATTGTATGATTTTATTAGAAATTTAGGATAGGAATGAATATGAATGTAGAAAATATATATCAAAAAGCATTATTGAGTTTACCAGAAAACGAGAATGATAGAGAAGAACAAATAGATAAATTTGAAGCGATAGTTGATTCTGTTGAAAAAATTATGGAAGTTGATACATCAAATATAGAAGAATTTGAGATAACATCAGATATCAATTCTTCATTGAGAGAAGACAAAATTGAAGAATCTGTAGATAGAGAAGTGATATTTGAAAATACAAATCATAGAGAATATGGATATTTCAAATTAGATAATATATTGGAAGATTAGGTGAGATATGGATATTAAAAGATTACATGATAAATATAGAAATAAAGAACTTACAGTTACTTCATATATTAACGAAATATATGAAAATATTGAAAAGAATAAATATAATTCATATATTACATTAAATAAGGAAGAAGCTTTAAAAAAAGCTAAGAAATTAGACAAACAACTTGAAAATGGAGAATTTAATTGTCCATTATTTGGTGTTCCAATAGCTGTAAAAGACAATATAATTACTAAGGGACTAAGAACTACAGCAGCTTCTAAAGCGCTAAAAGACTTTATACCTTTCTTTAATGCCACAGTTATTGATAAATTAGAAGAAACTGGCGCGATAATTATCGGTAAAGCAAATATGGATGAGTTTGCAATGGGTTCATCATCTGAGACTTCATATTTTGGAAATTCAATAAATCCATATAATCCAGAATTAACACCTGGTGGATCTTCATCAGGATCTGCAACAGCGGTAGCTGGAGATGAAGCTGTTCTAGCTATAGGAACCGATACTGGTGGATCTGTAAGAAATCCAGCAGACTATTGTCATATCGTTGGATTCGCACCTACTTTTGGAGCAATATCAAGATATGGAGCTATATCAATGGCAAATAGTTTTGATAGAGTTGGAGTAATGGGGAATAATGTAAAAGATACAAAAGTATTATTCAATATATTAAGAGGTAAATCCGAACAAGATCCTACAAGTATAGATGTAAAAGAATTTGATGAAAATTTAGATATTAAAGATTTAAATATAGCTGTATTTGAATTAAGAGATGAATATAATATAGATGCACAAATTGTTGAAGAGTTTAATAATACAGTAGAAAGATTAAAATCACTAGGTGCAAATATTGAGACAGTTTCAATAAATAATCTAGAATATATTAATGATGCATATACAGTAATTACATGTGTTGAAGTACAAGCTAATATGGCTAGAATAGATGGTTTGAGATATGGTGAGTCCATCGAAGAATACGAAACTACAGAAGGTTTCTATATAAATAATAGGAGCAATAATTTTGGTGAAGAAGTTAAAAGAAGATTTGCTCTAGGTACTTATTTTGCATCTAAAGAAACAGAACAAAAATATTATAAACAAGCAATGAAGATTAGAGCTAATATTAGACAACAAATGGATGAAATATTATCAAAATATGATATTGTAATTTCTCCAACAACTACAAAATTACCTAGAAAAGTTGGTGAAACAATGGAAGATTCAAGATCATCATTTGATACTGGAATATTTAATACCATTACTAATCTTTCTAATTTCCCATCTATTTCAATACCCATGGATAAAGAAAGACTTGGTTCAATGCAAATAATAGGGAATAGAGCTGAAGATATGAAATTATTAAGTATTGCAGAAATTGTAGAGGAGAGTATATTATGAGAACAATTATAGGTTTAGAGATACATGCAGAATTATCTACAAAAACAAAGATGTTTTGTTCTTGTAAAAATGAATTTGGACAAGCTCCAAATACTCTAGTTTGCCCTACTTGTCTTGGATATGTTGGAACACTTCCAAGAGTAAATGAAGAAGCCATAAGATTAGCTATCAAGGCAGGTCTGGCATTCGATTGTGATATAAGAAAAAGTATGAAATTTGATAGAAAAAAATATTTTTATCCAGATTTAACTAAGGGATATCAAATTACTCAACAAGATGAACCATTTGCGGAACATGGCTATTTAGAAATAGATTCTAATGGAAAACTTAAAAAAATTAGAATTCAAAGAATACATGTGGAAGAAGATACTGGTAAATCAACTCATTTAGATGAAGAAGGAAAGACACTTTTAGACTATAATAGAGCAGGAGTTCCACTAATAGAAATAGTATCTGAGCCAGATATAGAAAGTTCAGAGGAAGCGAAAGTATTTTTAGAAGATTTAAGAGAAAGATTAAAATTCATAGATGTTTCCGATGTAAAAATGGAAGAAGGATCGCTTCGTTGTGATGTAAATATTAATGTCGTTGATGACGAAAAGAAATTAAAACATGCAATAGTAGAAATAAAGAACTTAAACTCATTTAGAGCTGTTGAAAGAGCTATAAATTATGAAGAAGAAAGACAGAGAGAGAATCTAAAAAATAACATCACATCTACAAAAGAAACAAGAAGATGGGATGAAGCTAGCATGTCAACAATATTAATGAGAAAAAAAGACGAAGAAAATGATTATAGATTTACAGTAGAAGCTGATATTCCAAGACTTACACTAAGTGATGAATTTATAAATGATATTAAAGAATCATTACCAGAATTACCAAGACAGAAAAAAGAAAGATATATTTCTGAATATAAATTATCTGATTATGATGCAGATATATTATCTAGAGATAAAAATCTTTCGAAATATTTTGAAGAATTGGTAGATTCTTATGGTGACGCTACATTGATTGCTTCATGGATATTAACTGAAACCATGAGAAGATTAAAAGAACATGAGATAGATATTACAGAAATTAAGCTATCAAATGATAATTTTACAAAACTACTAGATTTAATAAAGGAAAATAAAGTTTCTAATAATTCAGCTAAGAAAATCTTTAGAGAAATATTTGAAACTAATGAAGATCCAGAAAAAGTTATGAAAGACTTAGGATTAGAGCAGATAAGTGATTCTAGTTTCTTAATGGATCTAGTAAATAAAGTAATAGACGATAATCCTCAATCTGTTGAAGATTATAAAGCAGGTAAAAATAGAGCTTTAGGTTTTTTAGTTGGACAAGTTATGAAACAATCTAAGGGGCAAGCAAATCCACAAGAAGCAAATAAAATGATAGCGGAGGAATTATCTAAACGATGAGAATACTACTTTCAACTTCAAATAAGGACAAATTAAAAGAACTTTCTTCAATACTTGGAAATGATTATGATTTGATAATAAAATCAGAAGTGCAATTAGAAGATTTCGATGTGGTAGAAGACGGAGAAACTCTAAGAGAAAATGCTTACAAAAAAGCAAAGGAATTATACGATAGAACTAAAGAGAATGTAATTTCTGATGATACAGGACTTTTCGTAGAAGCTTTAGATGGAGCACCTGGAGTATATTCAGCAAGATATGCTGGAATTGAACACGATTATAAAGCCAATAATGATAAATTGATGAGAGAAATGTCATCCTACACAGATCCTGAAGATAGGAGAGCCTATTTTAAGACAGTAATATGTTTAATAACTGAAGAAGGGAATGAGTATTTTGTAGAAGGAATACTTGAAGGACGTATAGGATTTAAACCTAAGGGCAATCATGGATTTGGATATGATCCATTATTCATATTAGAGAATGGATTAAGTCTTGCGGAAATAAGTGAAGAAGAAAAAAACTCAATAAGTCACAGGGCAAAAGCATTAGAAGAATTGAAAAGATTACTTATAAAAATAAAAGAGAGTGAAAAATGAAAGTATTAGTAGTATCAGATACTCATGGAGTAGTTAAGCAATTCATAAATGAATTAGAAAAACATAAGGATGCTGAATTAATTATTCATCTTGGAGATCATGTAAGTGATGCAAAGGAAATACAGCGATACACAGATATACCCTGTCTCTTATACACATCTCCGAGCCCACGAGACAAGAGGCAATCT
>CAMXYZ010000066.1 GCA_947253305.1 uncultured Helcococcus sp. | reverse complement strand
TAACTACGCTCTGTGGGGAATTTCACCCCAGCATTAGAACATGCCCGTCATACATCTAAAAGGACGCCGTAAGCGTCCCTTTATTAGTCATTATTCCTCTTTATCCTTCTTCTTAACCAATGTTAGGATTATATATCCTAATACTGCAACGCCTAAAACTATTAGTAAATAAGTAATCCCCTTATCCCCTGTCTTAGGTGTACTATCTTTATCTTTTGAAGCCTCTTTAGTTGTTTCTTTTCTAGTTTCTTTTCCTGTTTCTTTATCAGATTCTTTCTCTGTTTCTTTTGGTGTTTCTTTATCAGATTCTTTCTCTCTTTCTTTTGGTGTTTCTTTTTCTGTTTCCTCACCTGTTTCAGTATTATCAGCTAATACAAATACGAAATCTGAGAATTCTGATTGTTCAAATAAAACTTGTCCATTCACAAATTTGAAGTCCTTAATTTCTTTCAATCCACCTTCATGAACAGTATATATTGATAAGCTATCTCTATTATCATCATTAATTCCTAATTGATTTTCAGGAATTGATACATCAATAGCATTTGGTAATTTGTGTAATACTTTACCATTTTTATCTGTGACTTCAATATCATATACTTTGTAAGCATATTTATCGTATTTCTTTTCAACCATTGGTTTCAAGTCTTTATGAACTTCGTCTAAAGAAGAATTTTTTGGAGTAATATTTAGATTGTACTCATTCATCTCTTCTTCAGTTTCTTTTTCTGTTTCTTTTTCGGTTTCTTTCTCAGTTTCTTTTTCCGATTCAGTTTCCTTTTCGATTAACTCAAGATTATTGTACGCATCTTTTAATCTATCCAATGCTTCATTTACTTCTTCTTGAGTAGCTCCGTTATTACTTAAAACTTTTTGTGCATTTCCTAATGCTGTTCTTAATTCTTCAGTTGATTCATTTGTATATATATCAATATCTTCTATTGCTCTAACTTTGTCTACAAAATTAGATAATTCTGTTTTATCTACATCTTTCTTTTCTTGGTTTAAAAGTACAGTAGATGATAATGCTAATACATCAAATTTACCATTACTTACTTCAACTTCATATAGTCCATCAGCTTTAGCTTTTTGATTAAATACTAATACTTTGTAATAACCATTTGGTACATCAATTTGAGAGTTTTCATCTGAACCATTATGCGCGATTATTAGTGATGTTTCTTCATCTTGTTTCAAGCTATAAGCAACTACACCATCGTTTTGTTTAATAGTTGAGAACACTTTGTTTATTTCATCATATTCTTTTAGATTGAATACTGAAAATTCTTTTCTTATCTTTACTAATTCTCTGAAATAATCAATATTATCGGACATCTTTTCAACTCTATTCCAATCAAATTGATTTACACTATCAGGTGATTTGTATGAGTTTTCATCTCCGCCTTTAGTTCTAGCAAATTCTTGACCAGCGTGAATAAATGGTGTACCTTGTGATAACATAGTCATTGTTGTAGCTAATTTATGTCTATTTAGGCTTGTAGTATCATCTTCGTCTGGATTTGTAGCTTTGATCTTATCCCATAAAGTTAAATTATCGTGAGCCTCAACATATTGAATTAATTGATTAGCAGATTGATATGTCTTTAATCCTTCTCCACCTTTAATATTTTGTAGAATAAATTCTTCATTTGTTGGATTTCCGGTTGCAAAACCTTTATCTTCTCTGATAAATACTGAACCTCTAATTCCATCTCTTAAATCATCATTGAAGAAACTTAGATTTGGAAGTTTATTTGCATTTAATTGAGTTGCTCTTTGGTCTTCTGGAATACCCATATCCATATTCCAACCTTCACCTAGAATAAATATATTTGGATTACTTTTCTTTAATTCTGAATATATTTTGTTCATGGTCTCAATATCGTGAGTTCCCATTAAGTCGAATCTGAATCCATCTAAATTATAGGTCTTTGCCCAGTAAGTAATGGAATCTATGATGTATCTTTGAACCATTGCTCTTTCTGAAGCAGTTTCATTACCTACACCTGTCCCACCTAAGAAATCTCCATTTTCATTTTGTCTGAAATAATAACCTGGTACTATTTTTTCAAATGCATGATCTGTTGGTGAGAATACATGATTATATACAACGTCCATAATTACGCCAAGACCTTCTTTATGGAATTCGTCAATTGCATTTTGAAGCTCTTCTATTCTCTTAAATGGAGCATATGGATCTGTTGAGTATGAACCTTCTACAGAATTATAGTTTAATGGGTCATAACCCCAATTAAATCCAGATTGTGGATTCTTCTCATCAACTGTCTTATAGTCATAAATTGGTAATAATTGAACATGAGTAATTCCCAATGATTTAATATAGTCAAATCCTGTAATTTGACCTGTAGGAGTCTTAGTTCCTTTTTCTACTAATCCATTAAATGTACCCTTATCTTTAATACCACTTATTGATTGAGATGATAAATCTCTTACATGCAATTCATAAATAATTGGATTATCAATGTCTTTTGATTCTGGTCTATCCACACCTGTTGGAAGCGGATTTGCTACCACACTCTTTTCACCATTTACAGTTACAGCCTTAGCATATGGGTCAATTGATCTATTGGTCTTATCTGAAAAATGAACATCATACATATATACTGTTCCTAATTGATCACCATTAAGAGTATGTGAATATACCCCCTTTTCACCCCTTGTCATAGGAATTGTTTGTACGACTTCATCACCATTGAAAATTAGTAAATCCACTGATTTTGATGTTGGAGCCCAAACTTTAAATTCAGTTTTATCATTTGAATATATAGGTCCTAATTCTCCATCATATGAATACATTTCATCGAATTCTTTAGATCCGATAAGTCTACCAACTCTAGCTTCGATAGATTGTTCTTCAGCTTCACTACTCATTTTACCTTTTAGCTCTATTTTGCTGTCTAATTCTATATTTTCTTTCAATGTAATTATTAATTTATTTGTTTTTTCATTATTTGCATTTGTTGATTTAATAGACTCAACTAATTCGTTAGATTCTTTTCCATTAATTAATAATTTATAATTTTCTAATAAATAATTTACATCAGTTTGTCTACTCAAATTTAATTCTAATTCTTTAAAATTATTTACTAATAAAGATTTAAATTTAGTATTTTCATCTTCTAATTTTAGTGGACGAGTATAATAAACATTTTCGTCATCAAATCTTAGCCACACATGTTGAGGATTCTCTTTAACTTGTACATATCTATCGGAAGCAATATTTTTATTCCAATCTTCATCCCTTACTATAAATCCTACTTCATCATGTTCGCCTTCAAATTCAATTTCAGCAACTGAACCAAAACCATCTTTTCTTGTAAAATAATGACTTGAGCCGTCCATGTTTTTTGGCCATACATGTAGGAACCATTCCTTGTCTGATGGATTATCAAAATGGAATACTACTTTTGTTTTTCCAGATAAATCTTCTTTAACTGGATTTTCTAAAAATACTTCTTCCACTCCCTTTTGTAACCAAACATGTGTCTCTTCTTTTTCAAGATTTACAAATCTATCTCCAAAGTCTTTATGATCCCAACCATCACCTTTCTTTAAGATAAGTCCGGCTTTAGTAGTATCTCCTGGGAATTTAATTTCTAAGAAAACACCATAATCATCTTCATAATTGAAATTGTATTGAGCCCCTCCTTTATCAGGAATACTTGACCATGACCACACATTCCAATCATCTTCATTTTCTGGATTGTCAAAATGGATTATAAGTCTTTTTTCTTCAAATTCAGAAACTGTATCTAAACCATTTGATTCTATTGTAAATTTCAAATTATCTCCCTGATCTGGGAACCATTTACCATTTACAAAAAACTTATACTCATATACACCAGAATTTAATTTTTCTGGTAAATCAAAAGTAAATAAATTATTTTCTTGCTTCTCCATTTTATGAGCTTCAGTATCCCATCCATTGAAGCTTCCAGGTATCGATACAGATGTAGTATCTTCATCTCCTTGATAGAAGAAGCTCACAAAACCTTCTTCATTTACCTTAGCACCATATGTGCTATCATCATTCGCATTAATATTATTTATAGGGATAAATCCTAAAAGTAATATTAATGATAAAATAAGAGAAAAACTTCTCTTAAATCTAGACTTCATTTTTACCTCCAAATTCTTAATATATTTCAAGTATATTACAAATATTTAAAAATGTAAAACGCTTTCATGATATTAGGCTTAATTAATAAAATATATGTAACAATTGAAAATTCTATGAAACAAAATCTATTAAATCATAAAAATTTGAGTTAATTAAAATTATATATAGGAAAAAAATGATAAAATATTGCAGTAAAATAAGAAATAAAAAATCACTTACTAGAAAAATCTAATAAGTGATTAATAATTTGGTGCTCGATCAGGGGTTCGAACCCTGGGCCCACAGATTAAGAGTCTGCTGCTCTGCCAACTGAGCTAATCAAGCTAACATTAAAATTATACTCCTATTAAATTGTGTTGTCAAGTTAAAATATAAAAAGTTTTGATATAAAAGCTTTACTCCCAAAGCATTGTTTATTAAGCTTTGGGAGTAAATTTTTTAAGAATTAACTGTAAATTGTGAATTATATAAATCTGCATAGAAACCATTTTTACTCATTAATTCATCATGAGTTCCTTGCTCAATAATATTACCTTCATTCATGACTATTATCAAATCCGAATTGATAATTGTAGATAATCTATGAGCTATTACGAAGGAAGTTTTTCCTAGCATTAATTTATCCATAGCAGATTGCACAACTTTTTCAGTTCTAGTGTCTACATTGGATGTCGCCTCATCAAGTATTAAGAACGGAGCATCCTTCAACATACCTCTTGCGATAGTAAGTAATTGTCTCTGCCCCGCAGATACTGATTCTTCGTCTTTTATAACTGTGTCCATCCCCTCTGGAAGAGTATTTATAAAGTGATTTAATCCAACATACTTCATTAAAGTATCT
>CAMXYZ010000065.1 GCA_947253305.1 uncultured Helcococcus sp. | reverse complement strand
GATTTCCAATAGTCTAGGATGAGTTAATCTTCTTTTATGTTGATTTCTTTTCGGCCAAGGGTTAGGAAAATTAATATAGATTTTTTCTATCTCATCTTCTCCAAAGAATTTATCTAGATTCTCAGCATCATCTCTAATTCCTAATAAATTAGAAAGATTGGCTTCTTTGAAATCTCTTGCGGCATTTACAAAAACTCTTTCTTCTTTTTCCATCGCTACATAATTAATATTTGAGGTTCTTTCTGCAATGCTAATTGCAAATTTTCCGAATCCCGCACCAATTTCTAAATGAATTGGATTGTTATTATTAAATTCTTCTCTCCATTTTCCTTTTTGTTCAACCGGATTGTAGTAAATGAGTTCATTTTTTTGAAGTTCTTCTCTGGCATATGGTTTGAATCTCATTCTCATAATTATTCCTCTTTTTATCTTTATATAAAAATAGTCAAATACTCTTAAATATATAATATTTTAAAATATAATTTAAGAGTATCAACCATTATATGAATTTATCAATTATTCATATTTATATATTGTTATTTAATTAAAATTTATTTTTTATCTTCTCTAATATCTTATCTGTTGTAAATCCGAAATAATCGAACGCAACTTCAGCTGGTGCTGATTTACCAAATGTTGACATTCCAATTAGTAGGCCATCCATTCCAATATATTTGTACCAAGATTTTTCTGATGATGCTTCAATTGCAATTCTATTTTTAATTGATCTTGGCATAACTTTTTCTTTATATTCATCAGATTGCTCTTCAAATAGTTCTATTGATGGAACTGTCACAACTCTAGCACTCTTACCTTCTTCATGTAGTCTTTCAGCAACTTCATAGGCTAATTGTACTTCAGAACCAGTTGCCATTAATAGATATTCTGGATTTTCTCCAAAATCTTTTAATACATAGGCACCCTTAGTTAATTTACTTCCTGTACCTTGTAGATTTGGAAGTGCTTGTCTAGTTAATATAAGTGCTACAGGTCTATCAATAGTTTCAAGTGCAAATTTCCAAGCTGCTGCTACTTCTCTTGCATCTGCTGGCCTAATTGTCACAAAATTAGGTATAGCTCTTAACATTGGTAATTGATCAACTGCTTGATGAGTAGGTCCATCTTCTCCTAATCCGATACTATCATGTGTATAAATGAAAACTGATCTCGCATTTTGAATAGCTGCTAATCTTAGTGTTGGTTTCATATAATCTGCAAATGATAAGAATGTTGCTGTATATGGGAATAATCCACCATGTAAAGCAATACCATTTGCTATAGCTCCCATCGCGTGTTCTCTTACACCAAAGTGAATATTTGGACCTTCTGGTGTTTCTTTTGAGAAGAATTCTTTTCCTTCAATAGTTGTATTATTTGAACCTGCTAAGTCTGCAGAACCTCCAAATAGACTGTCTACTTTCTTAGCGATTCTATTAATTACAACTCCTGATGATGCTCTCGTTGCCATATCCTTATCAAAATGATAGTATTCTTCTTCATTTAAGAATGATAAATCATAATCATTATTAAATGCTCTCATTAAACTTTCATAAAGTTCTGGATATTTTTCTTCATAGTCTTTTAATAAAGTATTCCATTTTTCTTCTTCTTTGGTATGTGATTCTATTATTTCTTTTAAATGTTCTCTTACATCTTCTGCAACAGTAAATTCTTCATATACATCATATCCCAGTGTTTTCTTCATTTCTAAGATATCGTCTCCAGATAATGGATTACCATGAACAGCAGATGTATCGGCCTTTGGTGAGCCATAACCAATTGTTGTATGAACTTCAATTAATGTTGGTCTATCTTTATCTTCTTTAGCTTTATTTATAGCATTTCTAATATCATCCACATTATTTCCGTCTGCAACATCTAGAACTTGCCATCCTAATGCTTCATATCTTTTTGCTACATTTTCTGTAAATGCAATATCTGTTCTGCCATCGATTGTAATTTGATTTGAATCATATAAAACTATTAATTTATTTAATCCTAATGTTCCTGCAAGTGATGATGCCTCATTTGAAACACCTTCCATCATACATCCATCCCCTGCAATTACATATGTATAGTGATCGATTAATTCTATATCTTCTGTGTTATATTTTGCTGCTAAATGCTTTTCTGCCATAGCTAAACCAACAGCCATAGCAATACCTTGACCTAATGGCCCTGTTGTAACTTCAACACCAGCTGTATCAAGATTTTCTGGATGTCCTGGTGTTCTTGAATTTAATTGTCTAAATTCTTTCAAATCATCCATATTTAAATCATATCCATATAAATGTAATAACGAATACTGTAATGCTGAACCATGTCCTGCTGACAATACGAATCTATCTCTATTGAACCATTGGTCATTTTTAGGATTGTATTTCATAATATCGTTATAAAGCACATAACCCATTGGTGCTGCACCTATTGGCATACCTTGATGACCTGAATTTGCTTTTAGTACCATTTCTGCTGATAATGATCTAATGGTATTTATAATCTTATTCTCCATAATCTTCCTTTCTATATCTTAAATATATTCATTGTTTTAGCTATTTTAATTGTACAATATATTACTTAACTTATAAAGTAAATCAAATATTTTTTTATAATCTTCTTTGAACTTAATAGAGTTTGACTATATTTTATTTATAAGGGTATAATCTAATATAAACATTATTTAAACATTTTTATTTAATATAATTATATTAATATTTAGTGAGGAGAAATTATGCCATTTAAAAAGAATGATAAAAATAAAAAAAATAATAATAAAAACATTAGACCTTTATGGCATTGGTATGCTGTTGGTATAACTATCTTTCTTATATTTCAATTAATTCTTGCACCTATGATTGCAAATAAAGGTGTCACAGAAGTTTCATATGACAAGTTCGTTGAAATGCTTGAAAAAGGAGATGTAGTCAAATTCAAGGCTGATAATTATCAATACAGTTTTACAGTTATGGATAAAGGCGATGAAGTTCAATATAAGACTGGTAGATGGCCAGATCCAGAATTAACAAATAGACTATTAGAGGCTAAGACAAAATTTGGTACCGAAATTATTGAACCTACAAATCCACTAGTTCTAATATTGATACAATGGGTGTTACCACTAGCAATAATATTCATAGGTATTAGATTTATAACTAAGAATATGATGGGTGGGTCAAATGCATTAAGTTTTGGTAAATCAAATGCAAAAAAATATATTAAAGAAAGTAATGCAGCAACTTTCAAAGATGTTGCTGGACAAGATGAAGCTAAAGAATCACTTGAAGAAGTTGTAGACTTTCTTCATAACCCTAAAAAGTACGCAGAAATAGGAGCTGTAACTCCTAAAGGTGTGCTATTAGTCGGACCTCCAGGGACAGGTAAAACCTTATTAGCTAGAGCTGTTGCAGGAGAAGCAAATGTTCCTTTCTTTTCAATTTCAGGTTCTGAATTTGTTGAGATGTTTGTTGGTCTTGGTGCTTCAAAAGTTAGAGATTTATTCAAACAGGCAAATGAAAAAGCACCTTGTATAGTATTTATTGATGAAATAGATGCTATCGGTAAAAGAAGGGATACATCTGGTTACAGTGGTAATGACGAGAGAGAGCAAACACTTAATCAATTACTAAATGAAATGGATGGTTTTGATGCTACTAGTGGAGTTGTAATTCTCGCAGCAACTAATAGACCAGAAATATTAGACCCTGCTCTTACAAGACCTGGTAGATTCGACAGACAAGTTAGAGTAGAACTTCCTGATATTCAAGGAAGAGAAGAAATATTAAAAGTTCATGCTAAGAAAATTAAATTAGCACCAGGCGTTGACTTAAGAAATATAGCTAAAATGACAGCTGGTACCTCAGGTGCTGAATTGGCAAATATAATTAATGAAGGTGCATTAAAAGCGGTGAAAGAAAATAGAAAATTAGTGACAGAACAAGACTTAGAAGAATCTGTCGAAGTAGTAATTGCTGGTCATAAGAAAAAAAATGCAGTTATAACTCAAAGAGAAAAAGAAATTATAGCATATCACGAAGTTGGCCACGCTATAGCAGCTGCTGCACAAACTGATACTGCACCAGTTACTAAGATAACAATTATTCCAAGAACCTCAGGCGCTTTAGGATATACAATGCAAGTTGAGGAAGAAGAAAAATTTTTAAGATCAAGGGATGATTTATTCCAAGAACTTGTTATATTAACAGGTGGTAGATCCGCTGAAGAGCTAGTATTTAATATCAAAACAACTGGAGCTTCAAACGATATTGAAAGAGCCACAAAAATTGCAAGAGCAATGGTTGCCACCTTCGGTATGGAAGAAGAATTTAATTTTATACTTCTTGAAAAAGATTCTTCAAGATATTTAAGAGGCTCTGGTACACAATCATATGCATCACAAGCTACAGAAGACAGAGTAGATGCGAGAGTAATGGAAATTATATCCGAAGCTCATGAAAAAGCACATCAATTAATAAATAAAAATATCGATAAATTACATGAAATTTCAAAATATTTATTAGAAAAAGAAACAATTAGTGGTGCTGAATTCATGGATATATTCAATAATGAATATATAATTACTGAAAAACCAGAGTATATTAAAAACTTTGAAGAAAAACTTAATGAACAAAATACGGAAAAGTCTTCAGAAGAGATTATTCAAGAGTATAAGGACGAAAAATCTGAAGAAGATAATTTAGATTAAATATATAAAAGTGTGTAGAGTATTTTAACTGCCCTCCCAAAATTTGAAACTAAAATTAATTTTGAGGTTCAGGCCAATATTCTGACACACTTTTTTAATTCAATATTTTTATATAAAAAACTTATTCTTCAATATCTGTAAATTTCATAGTTTTTTCAATAATCTTCTTTAAATATTCAGATTCTTTTGTATTAGCAGCTTTGTAATATACTTCTTTTCCGACTCTTCTAGTAATTACAAGTCCATTAGTTCTCAACAATCTCAAATGATGTGAAACTGCTGGAG
>CAMXYZ010000064.1 GCA_947253305.1 uncultured Helcococcus sp. | reverse complement strand
ATAAGAGACAGACAAACCAAATATAAATTTAGAAGAAGACTTAGCTAAAGCACAAAATTATGATAGAAAAGTT
Organism: uncultured Helcococcus sp.; assembly: GCA_947253305.1. Lineage (GTDB taxonomy): Bacteria > Bacillota > Clostridia > Tissierellales > Peptoniphilaceae > Helcococcus. The sequence goes on along the minus strand of CAMXYZ010000064.1, from coordinate 5,011 downwards.
AAACTTCCTTATTTTAATCAATGGGATAAAAGATGGGGATTCAATGAGATTCTAGGTGACTATTTTGCTGTTATAGGTTGTGGGCCAACAACTCTATCAATGCTATACACAGGTCTTACTCATAATACAGATATGAATCCATATGAAATGGGGGAATATGCTAGAGACTTAGGATTATTTGATTTATCTGGAAGTTATGTAGATTTATTTGTTTCAGGAGCACAATCTTTAGGATTAAATAGTTTGTATATTAGCCAAGATGAAGAAGTTATCAAAAGTGTACTAAATGAAGGTAAAGCTATTGTTGCACTTGTAAAATACAATGGGATAGGGGATTTCACAAGAGGTGGACATTATATTTTATTAACGGAAGTAACAGATGATGGAAAAGTATTAATCTTGGATCCAAATTCATATATAAATACTAATAAAGCTTGGGATATTCAAAGAATATTAGATCAAACTGAAGTAATGGTTGCTGTTTGGAATTAATATATGGAATCTAATAAAAAAAAATTAAGAAAAAAATTATTACAAATACTAAATAATTTATCAGATGAGTATGTAAAAGATTCATCTGATAATATTTTTTCAAAACTAATTAAAACAAGTGAATATAACAAAGCAAAAGTTATATTTATATATTTATCGAAAGACAAAGAAGTACAAACTAAAAAGATTATCGAAGATGCATGGAGCACAAATAAAATAGTATTAGTTCCTTATATATTCGAAGATGGAAAAATGCTTCCAGTTCAAATAAATAATTTCGATAATTTAAAAAGGAATAGATATAATATTCTTGAACCAAAAGAACTTAAAATATATGATAAAAATGATATAGATTTAATTATATTACCTTGCATTAGTGCAAATAACAAAGGTGAAAGATTAGGTTATGGTGGAGGATATTACGACAGATTTCTTGAAAAATCAAATTCAAGAACCATATGTCTATGTCATGAAAAACTAGTTGCAGAAGATATTCCGATGACTGATAAAGATATATATATTGATATTGTAATTTATTAATATTATTAAGCACACTAATTAAATATATTAGATGTGCTTTTTCAATACAAAAAAAGAGTAGTTAATTCTACCCTTTAAATTTCTTATTTATCTTATATATAATATAAATTCTATTTCATTAATATAATTGGTGCTGGTAGAGGGAATCGAACCCCCACGCCCGCAATGAGCATCAGATTTTGAGTCTGACGTGTCTGCCTGTTCCACCATACCAGCAATACAAATATCTTAACATCTTGAAAATAAATTTTCAAGAGAAAATTTTTCTAAATTTTAATTAGAACTACATATTTGATATACTTATAGTATATATAATTAAAAAATAAATGAGGATATTATGGAAAAAATACTTTTAATAGATGGATCGAGTTTAATATTTAGAGCATTTTATGCTATAAGAAATTTATCAACAAGAGATGGAGTTCCAACAGGAGCTGTATATGGATTTATGAATATGTATTATTCAGCAATCGAAAAGATACAGCCAGACTATATATTGGTAGCTTTTGATAAAGCGGGACCAACAATTAGAACTAAAGAATATGCAGAATATAAAGGCACTAGGGAAAAGACACCTGATGAATTATTGACTCAATTTGGTATTGTTAAAGATCTATTAGATTCTTTACAAGTTAAGCATTATGATTTGGATGATTATGAAGCTGATGATATCATAGGCACTATTTCAAAAAAAGCGAGTGATAAGGGTATACAATCATTTATGCTCACAGGAGATAGAGATTATTTCCAATTAGTAGACGAAAAAGCTAATGTCTTATTTACAAAAAAAGGAATATCACAATTAGAAATATATGATTTGAATAAAATTAAAGAAGAATATGGATTAGAACCTAAAAAATTAATTGAAATTAAGGGTCTAATGGGAGATTCATCTGATAATATTCCGGGTGTTCCAGGAGTTGGTGAGAAGACAGCTTTAAAATTAATTAAGGAATATGGAAGTATTGAAGGAGTATATGAGAATATCGATAAGATTTCAGGAAAAGTACTTCCTCAAAATTTATTAGAGAATGAAAATATCGCCTATATGTCAAGAAAACTTGGGACAATATTCACAGATATAGATCTAGATTTTGAAATTGAAGATTTAAAAGTAAAGGAAGAAAATAGACAAGAACTATATGAAAAGTTTAAGATATTAGAATTCAACACATTAACAAAAAAATATACAAATGATGTTAAAGATGCACATGATTTTAAGGCTAATATTGTAGGAATAAATAGAATGGCAGACATCTATATTCATGTTTTAAGAGAAAGAGAATTAGTTTTTGACATAATTTCAGAAGGGGATTATCTATCATATCAACCTAGATATCTAGCTGTAAAAGGAAAAGATGATACTGTAATGATAGTTGACCTTGATATAGAAAAAGAACATTTTGTAGAAAAATTCAAGGACTTATTTGAGAATGAAGAGATAAAAAAAATAGGATTTGATATTAAAAAATTAATGGTATTATTAAATAAAATTGATATCAATTTAGAGAATAATTATCTTGATTTAATGCTTGTATCTTATTTGATTGATCCAAAGGGTGATTATTCAATAAAAGATATAGCTTTATCAGAACTTGATAAAGAAATTAAAGATTTAGATGAATATCTTGGAAAAGGTAAGAATAAAAAGACTGTAGATAATTTAGAATTAGTCTATGTAGAAGAGTATCTCGCAAATAATATAATGATAATAGAACATTCAAAAGAAAATCTTTTAGAGAAGCTTAAAGAAGTTGAGATGCTTCATTTATTAAACAATATAGAATTACCATTAATTAGAGTTTTAGCTGATATGGAAATGACTGGTATAAAGGCTAAAGTAGAAGAATTTCATAAAATTGATGAGGAAATATCTAAAAAAATCGAGACAACTCAAAATAGAATTTATGAATTGGCTGGCGAAGAATTTAATATTAATTCTCCAAAGCAATTAGGTGAAATATTATTCGAAAAATTAGAATTACCTGTAATTAAAAAGACTAAGACAGGATATTCTACAAATGTTGAAGTATTAGAAAAGCTTAAAAATGAGCATGAAATAATACCACTAATTGAAGAATATAGACAGATTACAAAGATTAAAAGTACCTATATTGATGGTTTAATTCCAGAAATAAGAGAAGATGGTAGAATTCATAGTAAATTCAAACAAACTGTAGCAGCTACAGGAAGATTATCTTCTACAGAACCAAATTTACAAAATATTCCTACAAGAAGAGAAGAAGGAAGATTAATAAGAAAAGGATTTGTAGCTGGAGAAAATAATAAATTAGTATCTGCTGACTATTCTCAAATTGAATTGAGAGTATTAGCTGCTTTAAGTAATGATAAAAATATGCTTGATGCGTTTAAAAATGATATTGATATACACGCTAAGACAGCGTCAGAAGTATTCCATGTTCCATTAGATGAAGTTACAAGAAATCAAAGATCAGATGCTAAGGCAGTAAACTTTGGAATAGTATATGGAATATCTGATTATGGATTATCACAAGATTTAGATATTAGCAGAAAGCAAGCTAAGAGCTATATAGATAAATATTTAGAATCCTATCCAAATATTAGTTCATATATGGATTCTATTATTGAGCAAGCTAAAACTGAAGGATATGTTGATACATTATTCAAAAGAAGAAGATATATCCCAGAGCTTAAGAGTTCTAATTTTAATGTTAGAAGTTTTGGTGAAAGAATTGCATTAAATACACCAATACAAGGAACGGCTGCAGATATAATAAAGATTGCTATGATTAAAGTCTATAATAGACTTAAAAATGAAGACTTAAAATCAAAATTAATTCTGCAAATTCATGACGAACTTATAATAGAAGCTCATGATGACGAAGTAGATAAGGTGAAATCCATATTGAAAGAAGAAATGGAGAATGCAGCAGATATTAATGTTGAGTTAAAAGTAGAAGTCACAGTGGGTGATAGATGGTATGAAATCTAAAAAGATAATAATTTTAACCGGTTCCATAGCAACAGGTAAATCAACTGTTAGTAATATTATTAAGGAACATGGATTTGAAATAATTGATGCTGACAAGATTGCGCATGAATTAATGGAAATTGATAAAATTAATTACAATGCTATTGTAAGGAAATTTGGTAACAATATACTTGATAAAGATAAGAATATAAATAGAAAAAAATTATCAAAAATTGTATTTAATGATAAAGAAAAATTAGAATTACTAAATTCTTTGACACATAAGAATATTTTCAATAAAATAAAAGAGAAAATAGAGAAATCAGATAATCAAATTATATTTGTAGATATTCCTTTATTTATAGATTTAATTGTTTCAAATCCTAAAGAAAAGTATTTAGTATATGATGAAATATGGGTAGTATATACTAATATTGAAAATCAGATTAAGAGATTAATGAAAAGAGACAATTCAAATCGAGAAGATGTTATGAAAAGAATTAATTCTCAAACTAGTATAGAAGAAAAAAAGAAATATGCAAATATAATAATTGATAATAATGGAAGCATTGAAGATTTAAGGCGAGAAGTGCTTGAAAGATTGGAGTCACTATGAAGGTTTTAAAAAGACTTATAGTAGTATTAATAATATTATTGATAATATTCGTATTGGGTGTATATGCTGTTTTATATTCTGTTGTTAGGGATAGTCATAAACCTTATATGGGATATATTGAGAAATATTCAGAAGAAAATAACATAGAGAAAGAATTGACTTTAGCAATAATGAAAGTTGAAAGTTCATTTAATGAAAAAGCTGTTTCTCATGCAGATGCAGAGGGTTTAATGCAAATTACTCCAGAAACTGCAAAATGGTTAAGTGAAAAGATGGGGGAAGAATACACAGAAGATAAGATGTTTGATCCCGAACAAAATATAAAGTATGGAACATATTATCTAAAGTTTTTAAGAGATTATTATAAAAGCGAAGACTATGCAATAATTGCATACAATGCTGGTATAGGA
>CAMXYZ010000063.1 GCA_947253305.1 uncultured Helcococcus sp. | reverse complement strand
TAGTATATTCATAACAATAATGAATCATAGAGCCTTCTTCTGCAGCCATTTTATTTTCAGAACTGAGTAGATGAGCCTTTTCACTTAGATCATTAGGTAGATTTGCCCACATTCCCATAGAGTCTAGTAAGGTTCCATCCATATCAAATACTAATATTTTTTTCATTAAATCCTCCTGATAAAATTATACATTAAATCTTATATTAACTCTAATCTTTGTGATATAATTTATTAGAGGTGTGATATGAAATTTACTAAAGAAGAAAAAAAATATATATTTACCAGAGTAATAATATTAATTTCTGCGATAACATTTTATTATTTATTATTTAGATTTGAAGGAATTACTGATTATTTTAATAAATTATTAGGATATTCTAGACCGATAATAATAGGTTTCGTTATAGCATTTGTAGTTAATATGTTAACTATACAATATGAAAAATTGTTTAAAAAAGTTTTTAAAATGAAAGAAGGAAAAGCTTTAAAAGTACTTACAATAATTTTCGGTTATTTAACATTAATATTATTGGCGGCATTCTTAATTTCAGTTGTAGTTCCACAATTCATTAGTTCTTTAATTACATTAGCTAATCAATTGCCAGGATTAGTACAGAATACAATAAGTAAGATACAACAAATTCCATGGTTTGACGATGCAGCAATTCAAATAGAGAAGTTTGTCAATAAAATTGAAATAAATAATCTTATTGCAAGCATATTAAACTGGATTAGAGGTCAAGGTTCATCATGGTTAAGCGGAACTGTATATGCAGTAGGAACAGTTTTTTCTGGTTTCTTTGAAGCTTTTTTAGGATTTTCAATATCCGTGTATGTTATCTCTACTAAAGATAAATTAGGAAGAAATTCAAAAGAGCTTACATATGCAATATTTCCTGAAAAATTTGCAGATAAATTAATATATGTAACAAGATTACTTTATACTAATTTCTATAATTTCTTTACAGGACAATTTTTAGAAGCGATAATATTAGGTACTATAGTCTTTATAGGTGTAAAAATAATAGGTTCACCTTATGATTTAATGTTAGGTGTAACTACAGCATTGTTTAATTTAATTCCATATTTCGGATCTTTATTAGCTGGATTATTAGGATTTACTTTAATAGCGATGTCAAATTTTACAAAGGGTATAATATTTTTAGTATATATAATTATCGCACAACAAGTTGATGGTAATATAATGTATCCAAAATTAGTTGGATCAAAAATGGGAATCCCACCATTCTGGATGATGATAGCTATCACTCTTGGTGGAGCCATGATGGGAATAATAGGAATGATTATATTCGTACCTATATTTTCAACTCTTTACACATTAGCAAGAGATTTTTCAAAGAAAAGATTAGTGAAAAAGAATATAAATATTGAGGAAAAATAGATGTTTAATTTTAGAAAAAGAATAGCAATAGATCTTGGAACAACATCAGTTCTTGTATACTCTAGATCAAGAGGTGTAATTTTAAACGAACCTTCTGTTGTTGCTATTAATAGATTTACAAATAAAATAATAGCGGTAGGACAAGAAGCTAAAGATATGCTTGGAAAGACTCCAGGACATATTGTAGCTGTAAGACCTATTGAAGATGGAGTAATAAAGGATTACGAATCTACGGAAAGAATGCTTCAATATTATATTAGAGCAGCAATAGGAAGAAGTATAATTAAACCTAATGTAATTATTTGTGTTCCTTCTGGAGCTACTCAGGTTCAAAAAAGAGCAGTTAAACAAGCTGGTCTTAAAGCAAGAGCATATGATGTTCATTTAATAGAAGAACCATTAGCTGCTGCAATTGGTTCAGGAGTAGAGATAGAAGATTCTAGAGGTAATTTAATAATCGATATAGGTGGAGGAACTACAGATATCGCAGTTATATCTAGAGGTGGAATTGTAGTTTCAGAATCTATAAAATTTGCTGGTAATGATTTTGATAAAGTAATTATAGATTATATTAGAAAAAAATATAATTTAATAATTGGAGAAAGAACAGCTGAAAATATCAAATTATCAATTGGTACGATAGATGCTAAAGAAACAGAATTTATTGCCAATGGAAGAAATATATATACAGGACTTCCAGAACAAATAGAAATAAGTGTAGAAGAAATAGATGAAGCTTTTGAAGAACCAATTAATGAAATAGCAAATGCTATAACTAGAGTTCTTTCAAAAACTCCACCAGAATTAGTATCCGATATATACGAATCTGGTACTATACTAGCAGGCGGTGGGGCATTGATAAGAGGTATAAAAGATAAATTATCTGATAAATTAAAAATAGGAATGAGTATTGCTGAAAACCCTGTTACAGCAGTTGTAAGAGGAACTGGAAAATCATTGAATTGGATTAATAAATTGGAGGAAATAGAAAACTCTAAACTAGAATTAACTAGGAGAATAGTAGAAGATAGCGAAGAATTAAGAAGAAGATAAAATTAAAAGATGGTACTTCATAAAGAAATACCATCTTTTTTAATTGTCATAATCATCTTCGTCATCATAATCATCAAAGTCATCTAGATAATCATCATCTTCTTTATAATTTTCTAATAAATAAGAATCTTCATCTAGATAATCTATATAGTCATAGTCTTCATCATAATCTTCGTCATCGTTATTTAAATCATCATCTATAAACAATTCATCATCTTCATCATCTAGGTAAAAATCATCATCCATATAATTTTCTTCATCAAAAACTTCTGGAGTCAAATCTTCATCTTCTAAATGATCCACTCCAAAACCAAATATGAATTCCTCATCATCAAAATCTGATTCTATATCTTCGTCCATTTCTACAATTTCAAAATTATCATCAAGTTCAAATTCATCGTCAAAATTAAATTTATCATTGTTATAATCTTTCATAACAACCTCCACAAATTATTCTTATATAAATTATATAATAAAAATCAGAAAATAAAAAAATTCTTTGAACTAACAAAGAATTTATAATTATGGTGCTCCTTGCCGGAATTGAACCAGCGACCTCTGCCTTACCATGGCATTGCTCTACCTGCTGAGCTAAAGGAGCACGATAAATCTATTATATATTATATAGTAAATTTGTCAATATATAATAGACTATCGTATTGTTTATAATCTTATCATTTTAAAATCGTATGAATTATATTTACTAATATCATGTGAGGTAAATAGAAGCATTTGACTAAATGATTCAGAACTATTACTTATTAGCTTAATAGCCTCATTTGCTCTTATGCTATCGTATCTTATAAATATATCATCCATTAAAAGTATTCTTTTGTTTTCATCCTTAATTATCAATTCAATTATTGATAATCTAAGAGCTAAATAGAATAGATCTATAGTTCCGCTTGATAAATACTTCCATTCTTTTGTATTTTTAGTAAAACTATCTTCGACAAAGATATCAAAATCTTCAGATACCATTATCTTATTATATTTATTATTTGTAAGATTGGATATGATTTCCGAAGCTTTATCATTTAGTATTTTAGAAAAACCAATCTCTAAGTCTTGGAATGATTCTTGTATTAATTTTTTTGTTTCTATTAATAAATTATAGTCATTCTTATGTTTTCTATACTCTTCCAATTTTAGATTTAATTTATTTTCGAGACTTGATAGATTTTCTTTTCCTCTAAATCTTTCTTTTGCCATTGTTTGAATTTCAATAATATTATTTTTATATTGAAAAATTTCTGAATCTAAATTTTGAACATTTTCATAATTAATATTTGTTGAATCAATATCATATAAACTCATATTGTATTCTATTTCTTTCAATGCTTCTTCCATATAATATTTTTCAGACTCTAAATCAGAAATATTTTTATCTAATATATTTATTTCGTTTTGAATTTTTGAGATATCATATTTCAATTGTTTAATTAATAAAGATTTATTTTTACTCTTAATTTTAAGATTATAAATATAAAACACCAAGGAAATTATCGCTGGTATAAATAGTAAATATCGTGTTACGCTAATTGCTAATATTACAAATATTAAAGTTAGAATTATTGATATATCTTTAATATCAAAATCAAATATTAAACTAGAATTTTCATTTTCATCTAATTCTTCTTCTAATAAGTTCTTTTTTTCCTTAACGACATCGATATTAGAATTATTAATTTCAAGTTCAATTATTTTTTTATTATTTAAAATTTCATTTTTATCTGAATTTAGATTTAATAGATCATTTACAATTACTTTTTCTTTCTTAGATTTTTCTAATTTTTCTTCCAGTTCTTCAATTTGTTCTGAGAAATGAGATTTCTCAATTTCATCAGTTTTTGCAGTTTCAATATTATTCCTTAATTCATTAATTTCAGTTTCTAAATCTACAAGTGTACCTTTATTTTTTGCTCTACTAATATAGCTTTCTATTTTTTTGTCTAAATTTTCAATAAGCTTTTTGTAAGAGATATCTTCCTCGCCGGTTGTTACTAAATTCAATAGTTTCTGAGTAACTTCATCATTTTTATCCTTGTTTTCTAAAATCATACTTTCCGATGACATATAAAGAGTTTTATTAAAAGCCTCTTGCCCAATACCAAAGAAGTATTCGCCAGGAGATGTAGGATTCGGAATATCTATTTTTCTACCTGTATTCATTTCAAATAGATTTACTATATCAGTATGATTTGATGCCCCAAACTGCCTTTCTATTTTATATTCTTTTCCATCATCCGATAAAATAATATATCCCGACATATCATTTGAATTCCATGGCTGATATCTTCTTCTATCATTTATGGATATATCTTTTGATTTTGAAGAATTACCATAAAATACCATAGCAATAAATGAAAGTATAGTAGATTTTCCAGATTCATTTTGACCATAGATTATATTGATTTCATCATCAAATTTTAAACTGTAATTATGAAGCTTTCCAAAATTATTAATATAAATTTCTTTAATTATCATAAACTACCCTCAAAAACCTTCAATCCAAAATCTAATATTTTTTCTTTATCCTGATTATCAAAATTATCTGATTCAATTAATTTACGAACAAAAACACCTCGCAAGGAATCTTCCTTAGATAGAGAATCTAAATCGATAATAATATTTGTTTCGTCTTCGATTTCTATATATTT
>CAMXYZ010000062.1 GCA_947253305.1 uncultured Helcococcus sp. | reverse complement strand
TTCTTAGACATAGTAGCTATAGGATTTTTATAGTCTTGATTTATCATTATATCGTAAATACTTGATTCTAATTCTGATTTATCAATTCCTAATCCAGATGTACTATTTCCTTGTGGATCTAAGTCTATAACTAGTATTTTTTTGTTTTTTTCTCCCAAAGCTGCAGCTAAATTAACAACCGTAGTTGTTTTTCCAACTCCACCTTTTTGATTAAATACAGATATTATTTTCATATTCACCTCTAATAAATTATATCATATTTTATAATAATTAATTAAGATAATTTAAATTAGAATAATGTTTCATATGAAACTTTTTGATGCAAATAAATATTTTAATACTGAAACTATATTTTATTGAAATGTTTCATATGAAACATTTACTGTTATAGATAAATGGTAAATTTAAGATAGAGTAAAATATTAGGACCTTTGACAGATAATAATAGTAAAGTAGTAAATTATATTAATAATGTTTCATATGAAACATTATTAATATAGATGAATGAAGATCATATCTAATATAATTATTTAGATTATGATTTTTTAATTAGTTTGTTTATCTAATAGTAAATATATAATAATTTGATAGGGAAGTTAAGAAAATGAAAATCGATATAAAACTGTAATTTATAATGTTCTAGAAGACTTGATTCATATGAAAGAAAGTTATATTCCGATTAATATAATTATGATTGTTTCATATGAAACTTTAAAATAAAAAACAGAATACCATCTAAGATACTCTGTTTGTACTAATCTATGTTAAAGGTTTACTTCTTGGCTTTCCACCAGCTCTTGGGAAACGATATGGGGTAGCTTTTATTTTTTTTATCACTATTAATGTTCTGTCGCCATATTCATTTGGTAATTTATAACTTATTATATTATCGATAACTCCACCTAAAATCTTTATAGCTCCTTTTGAAAGACTTAATTCTGCTTCATAATTAGGACCTTTCATAGCTATGAAATATCCTCCAACTTTAACAAAAGGTAGGCAATATTCCAATAAAGTTTGCATTGGTGCTACAGCTCTAGACGTTGCAATATCATACTTCTCTCTGTGTTCATCTTTTCTTGCCAGTTCTTCGGCTCTACCATGAACCGCTATAGTATTTATTAGATTTAATTGTTCAATTACTGTATCCAAGAAGTTTATTCGTTTTTTTAAACTATCTAATAATGTAAAGGATAGGGTATCATTGTAAATCTTTAATGGTATACTAGGGAAACCACCACCTGTACCAATATCAATTATTCTTTGATTTTTTTCTATTACTCCAGATTTTGTAATAAGTAGAGAATCTATAAAATGTTTTATATAGACTTCTTCTGGTTCTATAATCTTAGTTATATCTATTTTATAATTCCATTCTTCTAGTAGGGAGTAGAAGTTCTCAAACATTGATAATTGCTCATCTTTTAGTTCGAATCCTTCTTCTTTAAATAGTTTAATTTGATCCATTTTCTTTCCTTCTTTTAACTTCAAGATGTATTAAAATAACATTGATATCTGCAGGTGTAACTCCTGGCATTCTAGATGCTTGACCTACTGAATCCGGTTTAATTAGATTGAGTTTTTCGATAGCTTCTTTTTTCAATCCATCAATTTCATTATAGTCTTCAATTGAATCAAGCTTTTTACTTTCCATTTTTTTGAATTGTTCTATTTGAAGATTTTGTTTTCTAATATAACCCTCATATTTTATCTGAGTTTGTACTTCTAGCTTGTACGGCTTCTTAATTTCGGTTCTAAGAGGATCAAGCACATTAAGCATATCATATGTCAACTCAGGTCTTCTAATGAGCTCTAAGAGCGTTGTAGCGGTTTTTATTCTTCTAGAACCTAATTCTAATAGTATTTTATTGGTTTCTTCTGTTGGAGTTAAAACTATGCTTTCTAATCTGCTAATTTCATCTTCGATAGATTTTTTCTTTTCCAACATTAGATTATATCTTTCTTCAGTAACTAATCCTATATCGTATCCTTTTTGAGTTAATCTAAGATCAGCATTATCTTGTCTTAAAGTTAATCTATATTCAGCTCTTGATGTCATCATTCTATAAGGTTCAATTTGTTCTTTGGTTACTAAATCATCTATTAGTACTCCAATATAAGCTTCTGATCTATCTAATACAAATGGTTCTTTTCCATCTATATTATGAACAGCATTAATACCAGCCATAAGTCCTTGAGCTGCTGCTTCTTCATATCCTGATGTTCCATTTATTTGTCCAGCAAAGAAAAGATTCTTCACCTGTCTAGATTCTAAATTAGATTTTAATGTTGTTGCGTCTAAACAGTCATATTCTATACCATGTGCAGGACGCATAAATTCAACATTTTCCAGACCTATTATTGTTTTATAAAATTCTTCTTGAACTTCAACAGGTAGGGTAGAGGATGCTCCTTGTACGTACATCTCGTCAGTAGTCAATCCTTCTGGTTCTATAAATATTATATGTGAATCTTTATCTGCAAATCTTACAATCTTATCTTCTATAGATGGACAATATCTAGGTCCAATTCCTTGTACTATTCCTGAATACATAGGGGAGCGGTGTAGCTCTCTTCTTATTATTTCATGTGTTTCCGGTGTAGAATAAGTTTGATAGCAAAGTTCTTGTTTATAATTAAAATCCTTGTCTATATTTAAAAATGAAAATGGAACTGGATCTTCATCACCATATTGTGGTATCATCTTTTCTAAGTTTAATGATTTCTTATTTACTCTCGCAGGTGTACCAGTCTTAAATCTTCTTAGTCCAAAGCCTAATTTTTCTAAGTTTGAAGATAGGTAGGTAGCTGCTTTAAGACCATGAGGTCCTGATGTATACTGAAGTTCTCCCATTAATATTAATCCATTTAGATATGTTCCTGTACATACAATTGCAGTCTTTGATTTATATACTGCACCTGTAACTGATAAGACTCCTTTAACTTCACCATCTTCAACAATTATATCTTTTATCTCTGTTTCGATAAGTCTTAGATTGTCTTCTCGCTCTAGTATTTTTTTCATTTCTTCGTGATATTTTCTCTTGTCTGCTTGTACTCTAAGTGAGTGAATAGCTGGACCTTTAGATGTATTGAGCATCTTGGATTGTATAGAAGCTTTATCTATATTTAATCCCATTTCTCCACCTAGGGCATCTATTTCTCTAACAAGATGACCTTTACCTGTTCCACCTATGTTAGGATTGCATGGTAAATCGGCAACAGCTTCCAAGCTGATACTAAACATCACTGTTTTTTTACCTAATCTAGCTGAAGCTAATGCAGCTTCTATACCAGCGTGACCGGCACCAATTACAGCTACATCATATTCGCCAGCTATATATGTTTTAACTTCCATTTTGTCTCCCTTTTATTGGAATCTATTACTTTCCAATACAAAAATCTTTGAATATCTTATCTAATATATCTTCTTCTATTGTTTCACCTGTTATCTCACTAAGTTGCGTGAAAGCGTTTCTAAAGTCTATTTCTACAGCATCTAAAGGATAACCATGCTTGATTCCTTCAACAGCAGATACTATATTGTCTTTTGCTTTTACAAGTAAATTTCTATGTCTTATATTTGTAATTATTGTAGTGTTTTTTACTTCAATTTCTCCATCGAAAAATAAATCTAATATAGACTCTTCAAGTTCTTTTATACCCATGTCATTAAGAATTGACATTTCTATTATTGAATTTTTGTCAAACTGATCGTAAATAGTGTTTTTATCAGCTTTTATTTCTAAATCATTCTTATTTAATAGTATGATTGCTTTTTTATCTTTCAATAATTCTATAATTTTTTGATCTTCTTCATCTAATTCTTTCGATACATCAAATATAGCAATTACTAAGTCGGCTTCATTTGCAATTTGTAGAGATTTCTCTACACCTATTGATTCTACGACATCATCTGTATGCCTGATACCTGCTGTATCTATGATATTTATTGATACTCCTCCTAAATCTATTGATTCTTCGATAGTATCTCGGGTAGTACCAGCAATATCTGTTACTATAGCTCTGTTCTCTCTTAAAAGCGCATTTAATAATGATGATTTTCCAACATTTGGTTTACCAATGATTGCTGTTTTAACACCTTCTTTAAGTATTCTACCTTGATTAGCTGAGTTAATTAACTCATCAAGCATATTAACTATATCGTCTGATTTTTCGAATAGGGGATCTAATGGCAAATCATCTTCGTAATCTTCCATAAAATTGATGGAGTATTCAACTCTTGCCATTAAATCTAACATTTTATTTTTTATTTCTTTTACTTTTGATGCGACACTTCCTTTTAATTGAAGTAGGGAAGCCTCGTATGCTTTTTCAGTTTTAGCATCAATCAAGTCTATTACAGCCTCAGCTTGAGAAAGATCTAGTCTACCATTTAGAAATGCTCTTTTGGTAAATTCTCCTCTTTCCGCCATAAAAGCCCCATTTTTAAGAAGTAAATTTAGAACCTTCTTAACAGCTATGAAACCACCGTGACAATATATCTCTACGATATCTTCTCTAGTATATGTTCTCGGTCCTTTCATAAAAGCTATTAAGACTTCATCTATCATATCTTCTCCATCATAAATGAAGCCATAGTTAAGTTTTCTGTTTTCGAATTCTGCTACTTTTGATTTTTTATAATCTCTAAATATTTCTCTTGCTATATCGAATGATTTGTCTCCGGACATTCTTACGATCCCGATACCAGCTTCACCAACAGCTGTGGATATAGCCGCTATTGTGTTTTCCGCCATATTTAACCTCACTTTCATTTATGATTTTAATAATAAAACCCCTAAAAATATTATTTAGGGGTAATTTATCTATTGATCTTCGTACTTAATAATTACTTTTCTATTTGGAAATTTACCTGTTGATACAGTTTCTATTCCTTTATAGTTTTGTAATGTATAATGAACTATTCTTCTTTCATAAGAATTCATAGGTTTTAATGCTATTGATTTTTTAGTTTTTAATACTCTAAACGCAACTTTTTGTGCATTTGCTTCAATAGATTTCTTTCTTCTTTCTCTGTAATCTGCAACATCCAATGTAATTCTATAAAATTGATTTGAATTTGAATTTGTAATTAAACTTAGTATATATTGGATAGCATTTAGTGTTTCTCCCTTGCTTCCAATAACTATTCCAGCTGTCTCTTATACACATCTGACGCTGCCGACGACTCCTTACGTGTAG
>CAMXYZ010000061.1 GCA_947253305.1 uncultured Helcococcus sp. | reverse complement strand
GAGAAGAGGAAAATTATATGGCGGTTGTCTAGATACAATTGGTGATGCTCTATTGGATTTCGTTGGAAGAGGGGTAGATAAAATTGTAGAAAAATATGATATATTTCCAAGCCTAGAAGAGTGGAAAGAAAAAGTTTTATTTGTTGAAACTTCAGGGGAAAAAATGAAACCTGAAAGACTTGAGACAATACTTATGGAATTAAAAAATAGAAAAATATTAGAATCTGTTCAAGCAGTTGTTGTTGGAAAGCCTGCAGATGAAACTTATTATGAAGAATACAAAGAAGTATATAAAAAAGTATTTGAAGATTTAGATACACCAGTTCTTTATAATCTTAATTTTGGACATGCATATCCAAGATGTATTATTCCTTACGGTATAGAATCCGAAGTTGACTTAGATAATAAAAAATTTAAAATAGTAGAAGAAATATTTAGTGAATAATACATATGGGTATATAATTTAGGATAAATAAAATAGATTGATTGATAATTCAGTCAATCTATTTTGATGTAGAAAGGTATCAAAATGAAAAATAATGTTTTAGAAATGATTGGAAATACAAATTTAGTAAAGCTAAATAATGTGACAGATAAAGATATATATGTGAAAGTTGAAAAAGAAAATCCAGCAGGATCTGTAAAAGATAGGCCGGCATATTATATGCTTAAAGATGCTATTGATTCTGGAATATTGAAAGAAGGAATGAAGATTGTAGAACCTACATCTGGAAATACGGGTATAGCTCTTGCTATGATTGGTAATATGCTAGGCTATAGTGTGACCATTGTTATGCCTGAATCAATGAGTGCAGAAAGAAGAGCTCTTATGAAGTCTTTTGGTGCAGAATTAATACTTACGGAAGCAAGCGAAGGGATGCAAGGATCTGTAAATAAGGCGAAAGAATTAGCAGAAACAGGAAATTATTATATGCCGGATCAATTTTCGAATCCTTCAAATGCTAGGGCTCATGAAGAAACTACAGCAGTTGAGTTATTATCATCTGGAATTGATATTAAAGGATTTATAGCTGGAGTTGGTACAGGTGGAACGGTTAGTGGAGTGGGGAGAGTCTTGAAGAAGAAAGATTCTAATATTCAAATCTGGGCTTTAGAACCAGAGGAATCTCCACTTTTAAGCGAAGGAAAAGCAGGAACTCATAAGATACAGGGAATAGGGGCCAATTTTGTTCCTAAATTATTAGATAAGAGTGTATTGGATAAGGTAATAGCTGTAAGCTCAGAAGAAGCTTTAAAAATGTCGAGAAGATTGGCTAAGGAGGAAGGATTGATGGTAGGTATATCATCTGGTGCAAATGTTGTGGGCGCAATAAAAATGGCGGAAATTATTGATGGTCCAATAGTAACTGTATTACCAGATACTTCAGAAAGATATCTATCTACACCTTTATTCGAATAATGAAAATAAGAGACTTAATAGAACGTGGAAAATATATAATGGAAATAGATCCTGCTGCGAAGACTTTATTCGAAGCAATATTTCTTTATCCAGTTAATAGAGCTTTATTTTGGCATGATATTGCTCACAAATTATATAAAAAAATCATACTACTCTTGCAAGATTTATATCATATCGAACAAGAAAGAAAACAGGAATTGAAATTCATCCCGGGGCTCAAATTGGAAAGTTTTTATTTATAGATCATGGAATGGGTGTAGTAATTGGTGAGACAGCAATAATAGGTGATTGTGTCACGATTTATCACGGTGTCACACTAGGTGGAACAGGAAATGATGATGAGCATCAAAGACACCCAATTATAGGAAATAATGTTATGATTGGAGCTGAATCTGTAGTTTTAGGTCCAATTAAAATAGGAGATAATTGTAAGATTGGTGCAAATACCGTAGTTTTAAAAGATATGCCAGCTAATTCTGTAGCAGTTGGAGCAAAGGCTAAAATAATTGAAAACAAAGTAAAAAAAGAAATTTCGTAGTAGAAATTTCTTTTTTTACTTATCTTTTTTCATTAGTTTAATTATTTAGCTTCTTTAACTGCTTTTAAGAAAGCTTCTGATGTTACTGTTGAACCTGATACTACGTCAACACCTTCAACAGTTCCATTTTCAAGAATTTTAGCTGAAAGCTCTTTAATTGCTTCTCCACCATATTCTGGTGTTTCTTTATTATCTTTAACTTCAATATTTGTAATCTTGTCACCTTCTTTAGTAACTGTTACTTCTATTGGACCAGCAAAACCTTGCTCTGAACCTGTTAGTACTGTTTTATCACCTGTTGTTCCGCCATTTTCTTTGCCACAAGCTACTAGTGAAAATACTAATACTAAAGCTAATGCTGCTGTTAATAATTTTTTCATAATTACCTCCTATTTATTTATAAGTTAAGATTATCACGAATAGAATTAAAAGGCAAGATTTTAATTAATAAAAAAGAGAAATCTATGATAGAATAAATGAAGTATATATATTAAGGAGTGCATTATGAATTGTTTAGTTGGACAGTCTGGTGGACCTACAAGTGTTATTAATTCTTCGCTTGCTGGTGTAATTAAATCATCAATAGATAATAATTTTGATAAGATATATGCTACTTTACATGGTATAGAAGGTTTCTTGTTAAATAATTATGTCGAGATTGATAAAGAAAAGTTTGAGAAAGAAGATATAAAAGAGAAATTAAAAAGTAGACCATCGTCTATACTTGGATCATGTAGATTTAAATTACCAAGTAATTATGATGACCAAATATACAAAGAAATTTTTAGGAAATTTGAAGAACTAAATATAACAAGTTTTGTTTATATTGGTGGTAATGATTCAATGGATACCGTAAACAAACTCAATGAATATATGCAAATCAATAATATAGATTTTATAAATATAGTTGGCTGTCCTAAAACTATTGATAATGATTTATTTGGAATGGACCATTCTCCAGGATTTGGTTCCGCATCTAAATATATCATTAATACTATTAAAGATATAAGAACAGATGTAGATATATATGATATTAAAACTGTAACATTTGTCGAAATAATGGGGAGGAATGCTGGTTGGTTAGCAGCATCTACATTACTTGCTAATTATAAAGAAGATAAAAAAATAGTAAATTTATTGTATTTAAGTGAGCATTCAATCACAAAAGAAAAATTGATTCAAGATATAAAAGCTGCACACGAGAAAGAAGATAAAAACCTTATTGTTGTATTATCCGAAGGTTTTATGGATACTGATAATTTCTTCAAAGAGATTAAGGTAAGATCTTATGATGAGGGATTTAATCATCCAATTATTGCTGGAATCTCAAGAAAACTATCCGAATATGTATATAGAGAATTAGATATAAAAACTAAGGCTGTTGAATTATCCATAACCCAAAGAACAAATTATATGATAAGTAAAATAGATAGTGAAGAAGCATATAATTTAGGATATAAGGCACTAGAAATATCATTAGAAAATACAGACTTAGTTCCTGTCATAAATAGAATTTTAAATAATCCATATAAAGTAGAAATAAATTATGTTAAATCTGGGGTGATTGCTAATAAAGAAAAGTTATTACCTGAAGAATGGTTTGAAAGTAAAGATGTTTTTTACAATAAAACTATTGAATATGCTCTTCCTTTAATTCAAGGAGAGATAGAGCAAATTACAGAAAATGGAATGCACAAATATATTAATCTAAAAGACATTATAATAGAATAGTAAAAGGGGCGAAAATTTCGCCCCTTTTTTATATGAATCATTTAACATCTGATAGAGAATCGAAGTTTGATTTCTCAACTTCCCAATGAATAACATAAGTAAGTACAATTCTTAATATAACTATAACACCTAATATTAATAATTCATTTAGATCTCTAACAACTACTGTTTTAATAATCTCTGCACCAAGTTTTACTTGGAGTGATAATGCTAGAGATTCTCCCAATAGTATTTTTGTTGTGTGATCTGTTAAATTAAACCCTGTTTTGAATAATCTAATCAAAGTAATTATTATCCCATATACTATGATTAAAATCCCTATTAATTCCAGTACGGAAATTGTTATTTCACCAACTTCTTGTACTAGATTTTGTAAAAACTCTATCAATTACTCCCCCTAAGATAATATAATTTTTATAAGCTAAATTTTAATGTCCAACCATTTTCCAGTTTTAAATCTAAATCTCAATAATGTAAATCTGGTTAATTGATCAGATAATATACCTAACCATACTCCAACTAATCCTAAATCAAATACATGTACTAAAACTAAAGTTACTGTAGTTCTAATTATTGTTATAGATAATAGTGAAGCAAATAATGTAAATTTAATATCTCCACCAGCTCTTAAACAAGCTCCAAATATAATTTGAGATATTTGTAATATTGCTATAACTACAATGAATCTTGTAATCATAACTCCCATTTCAATAATATGTTCTTGATTAAAGTATAATTGCATTATATTTTTTCCAAAGACCAATAAGAATATTGATAAAAATATTGAAATGGCAAGTCCGATTCTTTGTGAAACGTGACCATATTTTAATGCTTGTTCTTTATCACCTTTACCTAGAGCATTACCTGTGAGTGCTACAGCAGCTACTTGCATACCGTCAGCAAATGAAAAAGTAAGTCCTAATAGGTTCATACCTGCATTATATGCTGCAAAAGGATCTGTACCTAGTCCTGCAGCTGTAAGAGCTGTTGCAACAAATCCAATTCTCATTGCAATATTTTCTACAAATATAGTTGAACCTATATCGAAAATAGATCTTAAAGGAGCTAGATGTGGTTTGATTTTCTTTCTAATAATATAATGGATATTTATAAAATTTTGTTTAGAAAATAGAGAGTATATACTCATACATGCTGCAACCATTGAACCAAGTACTGTAGCTATTGCAGCTCCTTTTAGTCCTAATTGAGGAAGTCCAAATTTACCATTTATTAAAGCGTAGTTAAAAGTAATATTAACTATTGAGGATACCAAATTGGTAGTAAAAGCTATCTTAGTATTTCCGATTCCTCTCTGTGCAGAGTTTATAACCATAGCTATAACATTAAATATCATTCCTGCCTGGATTATGAAAAAATAAGTTGTTGCACCACTATGTGTATCTGCATTACTACCAGAAATTCGGATTATATCGTCTATAAAGTATAAGCTTACTGCTGTAGTAATTACCGCGAGTATCATAGCTGTTGTAAATGCTGTTAAGAATATCTCATTTGCACTTTTTTTATCATCAGCACCTTTTCTTCTAGCTACCAGAGCTGATTGTGATGTATTAATTGCGAAAAAGACCGCCAAAAATATAAATTTAGGCTGAGTAGTCACTGTCTCTTATACACATCTCCGAGCCCACGAGACAAGAGGCAATCTCG
>CAMXYZ010000060.1 GCA_947253305.1 uncultured Helcococcus sp. | reverse complement strand
ACGTTCCACCTACATCAAAAATTAGATACATATTTCCCTCCTATTTAAATTATGGTATAATCTTATATATTTTATGGTATAATCTTACTGAGGTGGATCATGAATAAATCATATATATTTATTAATAATATTATTTCTAAAAACTCAATAAAATTATCGGATCTTGAAAAAGAAATATTAAATAATTTGTCAAAGAGCAATATTGAAATATACGACTCTAATATTAGTGAATTATCTAAAAAATTCTATGTTTCAAATTCGACTATAACAAGATTCGCCAAAAAGCTTGGCTATGATGGCTTTAACGAGCTTAAATTCGCCTTGCAAAATATAGACGATAGTCCAATATATTTAACACAAAAAATTTATTCAAATATATTAGATGAAGTTCCTGAACTTGATCCAAAAATTGTTACATTCATACAAAATATAGATAGATTTAACAAAATCGTAATAGTTGGAATCGGTTCATCTGGACTTGTCGCTAATGAAGCAATGTATAAATTTGGTGAAATGGGATTAAAAAATCTTGATAGCGCTAAAGAGCCTTATTCCATAAATCTACTCGCTAAAGGTCTTGGAGAAAATGACTTGTTTATAGTACTATCACTTTCCGGAGAAAATAGAAATATACTGGAAGGTCTTGAAATTGCTAAGAGTAATAATACTACTATATTATCAATTACAGAGGATAAAAATTCTACTCTATTACAACAATCAGATTATTATTTATTAACCCCTACATACTCAACATTTGAATATACCATTTCTAAAATGTTTCCATTACTAACTTACATAGATATAATTTGTGAGATATATAGTAGAAAAATTTAATCTCTACTATATATCTTTTTTTATTTCTTTATAATTTCTTTTCCTAAGTATGTCAGCACAGCTTCACAAAACATTGAATTCGACCATGAAAACCATTCTCTAGTAAATTCATTAGGATTATCTACATGGAAACCTTCATGCAATAAATTTGTTCCCGCATCCGTAATTTCAAAATATCTTAGAATCTTACCCTTTTCTTCTTCACATAATGATGTCATTAACTGAATAGACAATGCTATATGCCATATATATTCTTCTGGTGTATGAGGTGAACCAACACCGTTTGCAACTTTACCTTCATAGTAATATGGATTTAAGTTTGAGAAAATTGCCTTTCTTGTATTTTGGTATAATTCATCATCTTTTTCTAAATATTCTAAATATGGTAATGAAAGTAGTGAAGGAACATTAGCATCATCCATAAATAATTGATTACCTAAACCATCTACTTCATAAGCATAAATTTTCCCGAATTCGCTGTCCATAATTCCATATTCTTTTATACCTTGATTTATTTCATCAGCTAATTTTTCCATTTTTGAAATTAATTCTTGATTTTCTATATTCAATTCCTTAAATATATTTGCTAATTTTCTTAATGAAACAACAGTAAATGCATTAGCTGGTATTAGATATTGATACTCACAAGAATCATCTGATGGTCTGAATCCTGTCCATGTCATTCCTGTATATCCAACAGGTGTTCCTCTATTTGAACCTCTTAAGGAATCTGATGAAGCCCATGGATCAGGTCTTTCAAATTCATATGGAGAATTCTCATGATTTTGTTCTAATATTAATTGATCGACTAATTTTTCAATCATTTCTATCTTATTATCAAATACACTTGCATCTTTTGTCTTATCATAATACATGTGCAGTAATTGGAACATATACGCAATTGAATCTAATTCATATTTTCTTTCCCAAACCCACGGACTATCAAAATCGGTTATATCTACATGAGTCCATTTTGAATTATCTCCAGTTTCATTAAACGCATTTGCATAAGTGTCTTTTTCAATGCTAAAAAAATGTCTTTCAATAACTTTTCTTATTAATTCATCAGCCTCTTCACTATCAATATAGAATAATGGTCTAATTTGTGCAGTTGAGTCTCTCAACCACATCGCAGGTATATCACCTGTAAGAACGAATGCATCATTTCTATCAGTAATTTTTATCGTTGTAGTAAAAGTGTTATTAATTGCACTTTCAAACATTGTTTTTAATTTATCTGATAAATCTGATTTGTTCACATATTCTACCAATACATCTACAATATTTTTCATTCTTCCTCCAATCTAATTGTCCTAATTTCATATGGATTTAAGTAAGTCTTATCATAGGAGTCATCATTAAGAGCTTCTCTACCTAGTATGTCTGTAATCTCTCCATTTACTTTTAATCTATGTGTGATAGTATCAGGATTAAATACTCTTAATATTCTCTCTCCATTATCATTTCTGTATAATGTTGAGAATAGATTTGAACCTATATTTATATTAAATGTATCATTTCCGTTAATCTTACCTTGTTTACCATGAATTTGTTTAGTAAATAATGGAATTCTGTCCCCTAGTGCTCTTTGCCATGAAGAAACTCTGTCACTAACAAAGAAATCAATATATAATTCGAATCTCATCTCTTCGAGTAATTGCGCATCTGGTGTTGGGAAATATCCCCAATCTCCCATTTCTCCCACTGATCTATATAATGTCAGATACAAATCATCTTCAACTTGCTCGTATTCTTGTATACCTATAGTTGAAATTGTAAACCCGCCATTTTCATCATACATTTGAACGAATCTATTAAAGTTTTGTGCAAAGTCAGGATTTGTCCATGTTTTTGGAGCAAATTTATCTCTAGGAACAACTTCAAATATTGATTCGGCATGAATCTTATCTGTATCTAAATTATGACCAATTCCAAATCTCATTCTGTGATCTTTAGCTTTATTATCAATCCTTAATGTAGCTCTAATTGTAGATTTTAATATGTCAATCTTTACTTTCTTGTATACTTTTATATCTACATACTCTTCAGATCTTTCTGAAATTCTATTTTCTACTGGTATAACCATTTTTTGTTCATTATCTAGTGTATCTGCAGCAGATTTTGGAATGCTTATTATTTCATACATTCTAATTAGATAATCTTTAGTTGTTAATTGCTCGATTGAGTAATCAACTAATTTTGATGATTTAATTACTAAATTATCTCCAGATTGTTTATAGATATATTCATTACCGATATCTCCACTATTTTCCAAACCGAGTACATTTTTATACACCTTGTTATTTCTCTTATCTGTAATAGTCAATGTAGCATTATCTTCAATTTCGATATTTAATAAATTAGTCTCAACTGATTTTTGATTAAGCATATTTGCACGACCGATATATCCAGGTCTTTCTTGTAATCTGAAAATCTTTCTTTCAAATGGCCCCAATTCAGCCATGAATCTGATTTCAATTTTTCTTGCAAAATATCCTTTTCTAAATTCTGTCTCTGGTAAATCATAATCAAATAATACACCTAAATCTTTTATATAAGTGTCATATTCTTTATTATCATCTACCACCTTCATCTCTTTAATTTTTATATTTTTTAATTCTTCTGCAAGTTGTAAATATTCAAATCCTCTAAAGTATCTCTTATCATATTCAATTTCAACCGTCGCTTCTTTCCTTTGAGAATATGGTGTTGTATTTATAACTGTAAATACATGCTCTTCGTCATAATCGTGTTTGATATTTTCACTCAGGAATTCTCCAGCATTAAATTTTAGAAAATCTAATCCTTCCAATACAGTCTTAAATCTTCTCATATTCCCTTCATGAACTGAATCGACACTGCATCCGCATATTGAATCGTGGGGATGATTAGAGAATAATTCCTTATAAATATATTCTATTTTTTCTTTTGGATATAATTCTTTGTCTACTAGCATTGAATATAGTGGCTGTACAACTTCTTCAATCATTAATTCAGCTGTCTTGTTCTTACACTTCAATGGATATCTAGCTGATGAAGTTCCTTGCAATGTTCCCCAACCATCTGTAGTTTGAGATCTTAACTCACCTTCTATAACTGTTAAACTATCTATATTAGCCTCTTCATTTACACAGTCATAATAATATTCTAGATTTGAATGAATAAATTCATAATTTTCATACAGAGTATTAGCTTTTTCAATTATTTCACCAATATTCTCTTGTACTGGTGAATGATCACAACCATTCATTAGTAATAGATGTCTTGTTGAAGCGTATTTTTCCATATCATCAATCTTTGTGTCTAGGAATTTTTTCATTAAGTTAGTTTCATAAGGAATATCAACACCATTGCAGTACCAATTAGCAAATAATATACCTAATACCTTCGATCCATCTGGTGATTGCCAAAACATTTCTGAATTTTTAGATACATAGTCTTCAATAACCACATTCGCAAAACCTGTCGCCTTAACACCTCTCCCAAAATAAGCATTATGTATACCAGCTTTTTTTAGGATTTGTGGTGCCTGTCCAATATTTCCAAATGTATCTGGGAAATATCCAATTTTTGATGGGATACCAATTTCTTCAGACAGTTTTATACCTATTTCTAGATTTCTAACATTAGATTCTCCAGATGTTAAGAATGAGTCTTGCAATATATACCAAGGTCCAACAATAATCTTACCTCGTCTAATTAAATCATAAATTATTTCTCTATTCTCTGGCTTAATTTGTAAATAGTCTTCAATTGGCAGATAATGTCCATCCATTTGGAACTGAATAAACTTTTCATCTTTTGATGCTCTAATAATTCCATCAAATAAATCTACTAATTTGAATTGATGATTAATAAGTGGCATATACCACTCTCTATCCCAATGTGAATGAGATACGACATGCACGATTTTTTTCATCAAAAACCCCCAAATAAATATTAATTCTTTCTCCTTTATTTTAAACTTAAATTATCTATATTACAAGGTTTTATTAATATTGATTATCTTTTTATATACTTTAAAAATTTGTATGATATATGAAAATGTAATCATAATTTATATATATTTATTATGTAAAGTTCCCTTGACATAATATTTATAAAGTTTTATAATATATGTAAAAGAAACTTTACATTTATGGAGGTATTCATGTGAAAAATAAACTTGAATCAATCAGAAGAGAAAGAGGAATAACGCAAGAAGAACTTGCTAACGCGCTTCAAGTATCAAGACAAACAGTTAGTTCATTAGAAAATGGAAAATATAATCCATCGATTTTATTAGCTTTTAAGATTTCAAAATTTTTTAATTTATCAATTGAAGACATTTTTATTTACGAGGAGGATTAATATGAAAAATAATAAAATTTGGTATTTCGGATATGTGCTAGGGATTGGGACTTTTATTCTTACGCACACTCTAAAATCAAGTGAAGCTATCAATATAATACTTACTTATGTTGGATCGTTATTTATAGTCATTTCTCATGTAAGAATAATGCATAATAAAATGATGGAAAAAGATAAGGATTATAAGATTAATGTAAATGATGAAAGAAATGAAGTAATTAGAGATAAAGTAAATGCAACTATGGGCTATATACTCATGTTATTGATGGGTTTTATTGCAGTAGTATCTATTTCGATAAAAGCATATATACCTGCAGCGCTTCTAGGTGGTACAGTTATATTTTCACCAATAATAATGTACTTTATTAATAGATATTATGAGCAAAAATATTAATGTTAATTTTATAAATTTATTAATACGAAAATATATTTTGATTAATTTGATTAATAAATCAAAACTACCAGCTTAGCTGGTAGTTTGCACAGCGCCTATAAGGCGCGAAT
>CAMXYZ010000059.1 GCA_947253305.1 uncultured Helcococcus sp. | reverse complement strand
ATATTTATTATATTGAATTAATGTGGACTCAGTTTCTGCATATTTTTCTGTCATCTCTCTAAGAGATTCAGGTAAATTATCTAATAGTTCTTGTCTTTCTTTTTCAGAAATCTTGGTATTTGCGAATTCATTATAAATGCCTGACTGATTAATCTTTTCTTCATTTTTTTTTTCTAAATCCACTTCTTCTTCCGTATCTTTACCTGTTGTTACTTCCTCTGACTCTTTAACAATAGGATTTTCAGTATATCCAGGTCTCTCTGGTTCTGTGCCTACATTATTAGAACCTTTATTAAATAGATTTATTATAAATTTACCAGCATTAATAATAATAAATATCATAAGAAGCATTATAAGTATAGCAGCAACTATAAATATATATAATCTTCTTTTAGCTCTTTTTCTCCTATTTAATTTTTTTCTTCGTTCATTTCTTATATTTTTGTTTTCCATTATTTTTCACTTTCATGTAATTCGTTTACTTTTATAGCTAATCTATTATGAATGCTTTTCATTTCATCAAAATCAAATTCTCTCGGATTTAGATAATGCTTTGCTTCTTCCATTAACTCTAATAATTCTTCATCTGATTCGTCATTTTCAACAAGTATATGAGCTCTTTTCATTGCTCTTCTTAAATTAGTAAACATAGTCATAACTATATGTTCTTCTTTATTTTCAGCTAATAATCTTCTTAATTTCCATTTTAAATTAGTTGGAGTAAGAATAGCTTTGTTTGGAAAATATAGATCTTCTTTCTTTAGTTCATCTATAAATCCATAAAGTTCATCATTAACTATATTCACAAATAAAAGAAATTCCATATCTATATTTGTAGCACTATTATCGATGCAATGACTAGTATCTTTATTTAATATGTCTTCGACTACGCAATAAGTTTGATTATCTTCAACTTCTATTATTTCAAATTGTTTTTCTTTAGCTAATTTCTTAACTATTTCTAATCTTTCATTTTTTATATTGTATATTATAATAATCTTTTCTTTTGTATTAATTGTGTGCAATTTTTGTCTCCCATTTTAAAATAATTAATTTCCTACTACATATTTTTCAATATATTCATCATAAGTTATCTTTTCATCTCTATATGTTCCATCATCAAATATTTCAATTATTCTATTTGCTATAGAATTTACAAATTGATGGTCGTGAGATGTAAATAGAATATTTCCTTTAAAGCTGATTAGACCATTGTTCACAGCTTCAATACTTTCTAAATCAAGGTGATTTGTTGGTTGATCGAATATTAAGATATTGGCTGGATGTATCATCATCTTAGAAAACATCATTCTTACTTTCTCTCCACCAGATAGTACTTTTGCTGACTTATACACTTCATCTCCAGAAAATAGCATCTTACCTAAAAATCCTCTAATAAAAGTTTCTGTTTGATCTTTAGAATATTGTCTTAACCAGTCAACTAAATTATAATCTACATTTTCAAAAAATTCTGAATTGTCTTTTGGAAAATATTCTTTAGTCATTGTTTGACCCCATTGAATACTTTTATCGAGATTTTCCTCATCAATATTTATCATGTCAAAAAATTTAGTTATTGCAATTTCATTTCCTACAAAGGCAATTTTATCATTCTTTTCGACTCTTAAATTGAAATCTTTTAATAAAGTTTTACCATTTTCTTCAATATTCAAATTGCTAATATTTAAGATTTCATTTCCTGGTTCTCTAGACAAAGTAAATCCAACAAATGGATATCTTCTAGTGGATGGTTTTATATCATCTAATGTAATTTTTTCCAATAATTTCTTTCTGGATGTCGCTTGTTTTGATTTAGACTTATTAGCTGAGAATCTTTGTATAAATTCCTTAAGTTCTTTTACTTTATCTTCTTTCTTTTTATTCTCATCTTTTGCCATTTTTAATGCTAATTGTGAGGATTCATACCAGAAATCATAGTTTCCTGTGAACATAGTAATCTTTCCAAAATCAATATCTACCATTGATGTACATACCTCATTTAAGAAATATCTATCGTGAGATACAACTATCACAATCCCATCAAAATTAATTAAAAATTCTTGCAACCATAGTATAGCTCTCAAATCGATACCATTAGTAGGTTCGTCAAGTAATAATATATCTGGTTTTCCAAATAAAGCTTGAGCTAATAAAACTTTAATTTTATCGGATTCTATCAATTCACTCATCAACATATAATGCTTTGATACATCTATACCTAATCCTTGTAATAAAGAAGAAGCTTCTGATTCTGACTCATATCCACCAAGTTCTGCATATTCAGCTTCAAGCTCCGCTGCTCTTATACCATCTTCATCGCTAAAATCTTCTTTCATATAGATTGCATCTTTTTCTTTTTGAATCTTATACAATTCTTCATGTCCCATTAATACAGTCTCTAATACTTCGAACTCCTCAAATACATAATGGTCTTGTTTTAATTTACTCATACTTGAATTTTTTGTAAAAGATACAGTACCAGAACTTGGTTCTAATTCTCCTGATAATATTTTAAGAAATGTTGATTTCCCAGCACCATTTGCTCCAATTATTCCATAGCAATTACCTGGACTAAAAATTAAATCAACATCTTCAAATAGTTTTTTGTCTGGGAATTCCAGACTTAAATTATTAACTGTAATCATAATATACCCCATCTAATATATTCTTCTTGTATCTTACTAATTATATATTTGATAGCAAAATTAATCAATACTTGAGAAATTTACAATCATTTATTATACTTAAAAAATAGAGGTGTTTATGAAAATATATCAAAGAAAAGTCTCATCCATTGTAAAATCATATTTTTTAAATATACTTGCGGCATTAGTTGTACTATTAATCGCAGCTAATCTAGTAGATTTAATATATGCATTAATCGTGACATTTATAGTCTACTCATATCTTATGATCCAAACATTTATTTTAGACAAAACTAGATTTGAATTAGAAAATAATAAATTTAGAAAAGTTAGAGGAAGAAAAAAAATATTTGAATATGATTTAAAAGGCAAAAAAATAAGGAAAGAGATTACTCCAAGTGTCATTGGACATTCTAAAAAACTTATTTATATTGATAATATAATGATCAATGCAAATATGTTGAATCTTGAAACATTTAATAATATGTTTACTGATTTAACTAATAGAGCAAAGTAAAACCCTGAATTCAAAGGATTCAGGGTTTTGCAATTTCTTTTATTAAATTCTTAAAATATCCTATTCTTCTTCTATCTTAGCTGCGAACTTATCCATATCCATATTGCCTTCCCATCTATCTACTACTACAGCAGATACCATTGCTCCGGCAACATTAAGCATTGTTCTTCCCATGTCTATTATCGGATCAATACCAAATATTGAACCTACTCTGTCGAAATATGAACCTAATCCAATACCATTAAGTGTAACTGTTGCGGCTACTGTAGATGTTCCTGGAACACCAGCAATACCTATGGAACCTAATGTTACAACTATTACTAATAATACATAGAAAGAAATATTTAATTCTACACCTGCGGATGCTGCAACTATGGTACCAAGCATAGCTGGGAAAACTCCCGCACAACCGTTCATACCAACAGTTGTTGATAATGGCCCTATGAAATTGGTAGTAGTACTTGATACTCCAAGTTTATTTTCTAATGTATCTAATGTATGTGGTAATGTACCAACTGATGATCTAGATGAAAATGCAAATACCAATGTAGAAAATGCTTTTTTGTAGAATGTTATAGGATTTACCCCTACAAGAGTTAATATCACTACATATACTAATAACATTGCTATTACACCTGTATATAATGCACCTATAAATCCGATCAATGCAGTAATTGATTCGATACCATTTGAAATAATTGTTCTACCAACTAATGCAATAATAGCATATGGCATAATTTTAATTACATTTATTAAAACTGATGTAATTAATTTTTTCATACCTGCAAAGAATTTAATTACATCTTCTATCTCTTCACTACCTTTTTTTCTCAAAAATCTAGCAGATGTAGCAAATAATACTGATATTATAGCTACTGATATTATCGCACTATTTGATGAAAATGTAGAATAAATATTGTTAGGTATTAATTGTGAGAAATAATCTGGGAATGCTGATTCTGAAATACCAGCAATTCTCTCAGTCATTGCTTCTCCAAGTTCTTTTTGTAAACCTGTATTTGTTAAATTAAATAAATGAACTACTAATATACCAATTACTGCTGAAATCGCTGTTGTACCAAGTAGTAATGCTAAGGATTTTATAGTAAAACCTTTGATATTTTTACCTTCAAAATCTAATATAACAAAAAATAATGATAAAAACACAACAGGAATCGCAACTAATTGTATTAATTTAACGAATGTCCCACCAACTATATTAAACCATGAAGATATCTCTTGTCTTGACACTTCTTTGTAGATTTCACTACTTCCAAAAATTAAATCTACACCTATCCCTATCCCTATCCCCAAGAATAAAGCAATTAGCATTCTTGATGAAAAAGAAACTTTTTTATTCTTTAAAACTGACATTATTACTACACCAACTACTAATAAGATAATTGCAATTAATGTAGGTAATGTACTAATTTTAAGAAAATTCTCTAAAAAATTATTCATTATAACTCCTCCTAAATAAATTCCTTTAAATAAATTTACTTTTTAATAATACCCTATATGTATAATATTATTCAATATGTTATAATTTAAATGGATTAAAATGAATGGAGGATTATATGAAATTTATCGTTTTAGACAATTATGAAGAAATGAGTAGATATGCTGCAAATGTAGTTGCAGAATTAATCGAGAAAAAGCCTGATGCTGTCCTTGGTTTAGCAACTGGTTCAACACCAATTGGACTTTATGAAAATCTAGTTGAATATTACGAAAATGGAAGAATTAGTTTTAAAGATATTAAAACTATTAATCTAGATGAATATGTGGGCTTATCAGGTGAGCATAATCAATCTTATAGATACTTTATGAATGAAAAACTATTTAATAATATTGATATTGATATAAATAATACTTATATTCCAAAT
Organism: uncultured Helcococcus sp.; assembly: GCA_947253305.1. GTDB lineage: Bacteria > Bacillota > Clostridia > Tissierellales > Peptoniphilaceae > Helcococcus. The sequence goes on along the minus strand of CAMXYZ010000059.1, from coordinate 671 downwards.
GGTTTGGCTGAAGATTTAAATGAAGAATGCGAAAGATATGATCATATTATAGATAGATTAGGTGGTCAAGATATTCAAATTTTAGGTATCGGAGAAAATGGACATATTGGATTTAATGAGCCTTCAAGTAAATTAGAAACAAATACACATGTTGAAGATTTGGTAGAATCTACAATACTTGCAAACTCAAGATTTTTTGATTCTATAGACGATGTTCCAAAAACAGCTATATCTATGGGAATGGGTAAAATCTTCCAAGCAAAACAAATAGTTTTATTAGCTTCAGGAAAAAATAAAGCAAAGATTATGAAATCTTTCAGAGACACTATAATAACTCCATTAATTCCTGCTACTTTCTTAAAGTTACATCCAAATGTTCTAATAATAATGGATAGAGAAGCAAATGGAGAATAATATAAAAGACAATAGAAATGAACTAAGTTTATGGGAGATGTTTTGGATATTTCTAAAAATATCTTCCTTCACTTTTGGTGGTGGTTATACCATAGTACCTGTAATTAAAAATGAATTCTCAAAGAAGAGAAATCTTATTTCAGAAGATGAAATGGTGGATATTGTATCGATAGCAACTTCTGGTCCTGGACCAATGGCAATCAATGGATCTATACTTACAGGTTATAAGCTATTTGGACTTAAAGGCGGTATAGTAG
>CAMXYZ010000058.1 GCA_947253305.1 uncultured Helcococcus sp. | reverse complement strand
TACACGTAAGGAGTCGTCGGCAGCGTCAGATGTGTATAAGAGACAGGATTATGTATGTTCTTCCTACAAAAAGCACATATAGGAGAAGTACAAGTATCCGTATGGCCAGAGGAAGTTGTAGATATATGTAAAGAAAATGGTATAATCTTGCTATAATTTTGAATTGTAAAATTTTTATTATGTATTTACAAAAATAAGCATTATACTATTAGCTATTATAATTTTTTATAATAGTTAGAAAGATAGGAAAATAAATGGATAAGATTAAAAAAATAAATATATATAAAATTATAGAATTTATATTAATATTATTGTCAATGACATTTATTATATATCCACCATGGGAAGTAAGATCTCTCGGTGAGGTAACTTTTGTACAATTAATATTTAATATATTTACAAACGCTACAAAAGGAAATTTAGATATACTTTGGCAATATTTTAGAGAAACTTTTATATTTTATGTATTACTAGGTTTATTGATTGCACTAATATTATATATTGTAGAAAAGCGTTTTGAAAAAATTAAATGGGCAAGAGCAGTTACTGTGGGCGCTATTTTCCTTGCTTCATTCACATATGGACTATATGGAATAGGATTTTTTGATTATATATTTTCTTCTTTTAAAACCACATCAATATATGATGAGGAGTATGTAGCTCCGAATGAAGTTAAACTTACTTTTCCAGAGAAGAAAAGAAATTTAATATATATAGTTTTAGAGTCTATGGATAGAAATGTAAATGAATATAGTCTAGAAAATGGTAAAACTGTAAATTTAATACCAAATTTAACTAAATTAGAGAATGACAATGTATATTTCTATAATAAAGAGAAATCTATAGGGATGAATTCTGTTACAAATACTACTTGGACAGCATCCTCACTAGTAGGTCAAGTAACAGGTGTTCCTTTGTCAGATATATATGAACCAAATCAAGCCATGCAAAAAGGAAATTTTTTACCTGGAATTACTAGTTTAGGTGAAATCCTAGAAGACCAAGGTTATAAAAATTACTTTATAATGGGTTCCGATGCTTCTTTTGGTGCAAGAGATGTCTTTTTTGAAGACCATGGTAATTATGAGATACATGATCTTAAATATCAAAAAGAGATAGGTAAACTGCCTGAGGACTATATGGTGTTTTGGGGATATGAGGATTCAAAATTATTTGAATTTGCCAAAGAAGAACTATCAGAGATTTCAAAAAAAAATGAAGCTTTTAATTATACTATGCTTACCGTAAACACTCATTTTATGGATGGATATGTAAATGAAGAAAATCCTAAAAAATATGGTGGTTATAAAGATGCATATTATTATTCTGATAAGGAAATATATGAATTTATTGAATGGGTAAAAAATCAAGATTTCTATGAAAATACTACTATTGTGATAGTAGGAGATCATATATCGATGAATCCACAATTTATAGAGAATCAACACAAATCAGGTGATTTATATAATGTATTTATAAATTCTGCAGTTAAACCAGTTAATACTTCTAAAGAGTCAATTATACTTGATGTCTTCCCTTCTACTTTAGCTTCATTAGGAGTAAAAATAGAAGGTGATAGACTTGGACTTGGAACAAATTTATTTTCAGATAAGGAGTCCATTATAGTTGAATACGGTATAGACAAATTAAATGAAGAATTAAAAAAGAAATCTCCTTATTATGAGAAAATATTTATAGAAAAGGAAAAAGAGTGAAAAAATTTCACTCTTTTTTAATTTGAAAATTAATTATTCTTATTCTGGAGCAATTTCTAATGCCATCTCCATCATTTCAGTATATGCTCTTTCTCTTACTTCAGCTGATTCTTCTTCTTCGGAATTATCAGAAACTGTACATATACATAGAGCTTGTTTACCACTTTCTAAAGCTTCCATATATAACCCTGCAGCTTCCATTTCTATTCCTAAACAACCATATTTTATTAGATTTTTCAATACTTTTTTATCCCATTTTCTATAGAATTCATCAGATGATAATACTGAACCAAAGTTAATATTAATATCTGAATTTTCTTCTGCATATTTTGCAGATTTTAGCAATAGGTCAAATGTAGCTGTAGGAGCAAAGTTTATAATGTCAAACTTTCCATGTACAACTGATGCTGGTGTATTTGCTGATGTAGCAACTATTATATCTCTAACTTTTAAATTTGGATTTAAACCACCTGCTGTACCTACTCTGATAATTGTTTCAACATCATAAAAATTGTATAGTTCATGATAATAAATCATAGCGGATGGAATCCCCATACCAGATCCCATTACTGAGACTCTTTTACCTTTATAATATCCTGTAAATCCTAACATACCTCTTACATCGTTGAATTGCTCAACATCTGTAAGGAATGTATCTGCTATAAATTTAGCTCTTTTCGGATCTCCTGGCATAAGTACTGTGTTCGCTATTTGATCCTTACTTGTCGCACCTATATGTGGTGTTGGAATCATATAAAACCTCCTAATTTTTTATCGTGTGAATATTATAATATTTAAAATATTTTTTCAGCTCTTATATTATTATATTTCAAATGCTTCAATAAATCTTCTTAAATCTTCTTTCCATCCAATTTCAATATCATATCCCGTTAATTTTAACATAGTTCTTGAGAAAACTAATTGTTTTGGTCTTTGAACTATATCCCAATTATCATCTGCTACTAATAAATCGGCTTGTATCCTTTTTATTCTTAGAATTTCTTCGATAAACTCTCTAGCAGTAGCTATATCTGTACTTCCCAAATGGAAAGTTCCATATTCTGAAGTATCTATTAAAGACAATACCAATTCGGATAAGGTTATACTAGAAACTGGTGATGTTGTCAATTCTTCATCAAAGTGTACTCTTCCTGTTTCTGTAGCTTCTTCAATAATATCTCTTATTAATCTATCACCATATAATCTTGATGCTCTGATTATTGTGTGTCTTGCTGTAGTTTGATTTATTAATTCTTCAGCAAATCTCATACTTTTACCATAAGTATTAATTGGATTTGTAGCACTATATTCTTTATAGCTCTTTCTTGTCATGCCATCGAATACATAGTCTGAAGAAATATGGATTAAATGAGCTCCAGTTTCTAATGAAGCTATAGCGAGATTTCTCGCTCCTAATGAATTTATTCTAAATGCTTCATCTGAATTTTCTTCACACCAAAGTTTATCTCTTTTTGCAGCACAATTTATAATTATTGCTGGTCTATGAGTTTGTATAAATCTCTCCACTTCTTTTAGATCTGTCGTATCTATATCTTCTCTATTTGTAGATATTAAACGCTCCGCCTTATCACTATGCCTAATTGCATAATCTAGAGCAGAACCAATACGACCAGTTTTGCCAACTAGCCAAATCTTATCGGTTAATTGCATACATTCCTCCACTTACCCTTTTATTATATTTTATTATTTGGATTCAAAAAATCCTCTCATTAATTCTATCATATATACATGGTCAAGTATACCAGTTAGCTCTCTTGATGAGTGCATTGCGAGCATTGGATTTCCTATGTCGATATTTCTTATTCCTGTATTTGTTTCGATAATAGCACCGATTGTTGAGCCACCTCTTAGATCAGATCTATTATGGAAATATTGTAATGGTACGCCAGCTTTATCAGCAATATCTACTAATACAGCTCTTCCAAATCCATCTGTTGCATAAGATTTTCTAGCTGAATCTTTTATAACTGGACCACCATTAATCTTTGGTCTATTTGTTGGATCTGCTTTATCTAAATAGTTTGGATGAATAGCGTGAGCTTGGTCTGCTGAAATCATATATGAATCATATAATTGATTGATAAATGTAATTTCATCATTTCCTAATGTTAGAGAAATCTTTCTTAATACATCTCTAAACATTGCTGATGCAGCACCTTGCTGTGTAGAAGAACCAATTTCTTCATTATCAAAAGCTACAAAAACTTGTGTATATTCTGATTCTTCAGATTCTAATAATGCGGTTAATGACGCATGAACCATTCCTAAATTATCAATTTTACCTGATTGAATAAAATCAGCATTCATTCCTACAATATTTGCTTCTTCTCTATTGTATAAGAATAAATCGTGACTAATAATATCATCGATATCGATATCTAATTCATCTGCTATCAATTCATCTAAATCAAAGTATTCATCTATACCTAATATTGGTAAAGTATGAATTTGTGGATTGATATCACTATCTTTATTCTTATCTCTTATCATATGAATAGCTAGAGATGGTATTGTCAATAGGTCGTAATCTACATTCAATAACTGTACTCTTGGGCTATGAGATGACTTCCCCTTTGTGTATACTCTACCGGCTATAGATAATGGTCTATCAAACCAAGTACTTAATAAAGGTCCACCATAAACTTCAGTATTTAATTGAATATATCCTTCTTTTTTAATTACTGGATTTGCTTTTATCTTAAATCCTGGAGAATCTGTATGAGAACCAACTATTCTAAATCCTTTAGAAGAATCTTTACCTACTCTAAAAGCAATAACAGTTGAGTTGTTAACTATCAAATAATATCTTCCGTTAGCTTTTAAATCCCACTTTTTTGTTAAATCTAATTTTTCATATCCAGCTTTTTCCAATCTAGTAGCTGTCAATTCTGTGGCGTGGTACATAGATACAGACTCATCTAAAAAATCTAAAAAATCTTCTGCTATTTCATATTCATTTTTAATAAATTGAATCATCTCTTCTGTAAAAATTTCACCTGTTTCTTCGTCAAATAATTCATCATTATAATCTGTCATTTTTATCTCCTTTTCTTACTTTGAAGCATTTCCTGCAATATTTAACCCATCCCATGTTGGAGCAAATGGTGGTGAATATGCAAAGTCCATAAATCCTAGTTCATCTACAGTAATCCCTGCATAAACAGCAACAGTTATCGCAGTTAACCTTTCAACTGCACCCTTTTTACCAAATACCTGTCCGCCATATATAACTCTAGTATTCGCATCATATATTAATTTAATATATAGCTCTTCTTGTCCTGGATAATAACCAGTTTGATTTCTAGTTTTAACAAATGATGTCTTAATATTTAATCCACGATCTTTTGCATTTTTCTCAGTAAGTCCAGTAGTTGCCATCCCTGCATCACCTAATTTTAGTGATGATGAAGATAAAGCTCCTATATATTCAACTTGCTTATCTGAGACTATATTTTCTCCGATTATTCTACCCATCTTATTAGCATAAGTTGCTAATGCGAGGTAAATATTTCCTTGTTGAGGACTATATACTGTTGCACAGTCTCCTGCTGCATATACATCTTCTATACTTGTTTTACCTGTTTTATCTATAACTATTGCACCATTATCTAGCTTTTCAAGTCTTTCATCAGTTATAAATTTTGTATTTGGTCTAAATCCAAGTGCTAATATAGCCATATTACAGTCGTATTCACCCTTATCTGTGATAACTTTTGTAGCTTTATTACCTTCAGTTTCAAATTTTTCATAAGATTCACCCTTGATAAATTCAACACCTAAATCTTCTAATTCTTTTGTCGCTAATTCAGCGATTTCTTTATCAAAAGCTCTATCCATTATTTGCTCAGATCTTTGAATGACTTTTACATCCTTACCAAGCTTAATTAATTGATCAGCCATTTCTAATCCAATAAATCCTGTACCAACTATAACTATATCTTTAATATCTTCTAGCTGTTCCTTAATTTTTTCAGCTTCATTAAGTCTGGTTATGGTAAATACATTTTCACTATCGGATCCTTCTCCAAATACTAGTGGATGCGCTCCAGTAGCTATTGCTAATTTATCATATTCGATATCTACTTCTCCATTAGTTTCTAGATTTTTTGTTCTTACAATCTTCTTATCAAAATCTATATTCACCGCTTCATGCTTAACTAGAACATCTATCCCTTGCGACTCTATTTGTCCTACTGTTCTAGCGAACATTATTTTACTAGAATCAAATTGTTTTCCTATATAATACGGTAAACCACAAGCACCGAAAGATACATAATCTTCTTTTTCGATTATAACAATCTCAGCTTCTGGATTAACTCTTTTTGCTTTTGATGCG
>CAMXYZ010000057.1 GCA_947253305.1 uncultured Helcococcus sp. | reverse complement strand
ACTATTGTTACGGCAAAAGTAAGTAAGGTTGATGGCTTATTGCCTAATGCAAATACAAGTAGAGACCCAAGAGGAAATATGATATACACAGAATATTTCAAAGAAGGAACTGTTCCAACTAAAGAGTCACAAGCTCATGTAGCTGTTGAAGTTGACAAGAGAAATAATAAATTAGCAAGTGAACAAACACCTGGATTCCTCAAAGAAACTCGTATATTCGTTAAGAGACCACTTGATTATAATCCAAGTGCATTTGGTGGCATCGTTCCTAATGATTGGAAACTACAACCACCAACAGAAGTTTCAAATCTACCATGGAAAGAAGAAACTAAGGTTGAGAAATTAGAAGATGGTACAATAATAGAAACTACAAATAAATTTAATGGAGATATTATTGTAGTAACTAAGAAACCTGATGGAACTATAATTACTCAAACAACCACACCAGATGGTAAGGTAACAACTAAAGTAACAACACCTAATAGGCCACCAGAAACAAAAAACGAAAATAACGAGGATAAAGACAAGGATAAGGACAAAGATAAAGATAAAGAAGATAAAGAAGATAAAGATGATAAAGATGATAAAAATAATAAAAATGAAGGTGCAAGCAGGAGACCATCTAATAATCGAGTAAATAGAGCTGCATAATAATTTAAAGCTTAAAATAGAAGCCCTTCTGGGCTTCTATTTTAGAATAAGGAGATAATATGTCATATAAAATATTAATTGTAGAAGATGAAAAAGGCATAGCCACAATGGAACAAAACTATCTCAAAAAAGCTGGTTTTGAAACAACAATAGCCTATGATGGCTCAGAAGCTATTGATTTGTTTTATAAAAATGATTTTGATTTAGTTATTTTAGATTTAATGATTCCTAAATTAAGTGGAGAGCAAGTATTATTAATTATAAGAGAGAACTCTAATATTCCAGTAATATTAGTAACTGCAAAAGTTAATGAAGCCGATGTACTTTCTGGTTTTAGAAGCGGTGCTGACGACTATATTAAAAAGCCTTTTTCTGGAAATGAATTAGTAGAAAGAGTTAAAGCAATATTAAAAAGAACTACTACTAAAAGTGATTTTATAATTTCAAAAAATCACAGATTAAAGATTGATTTAGAGAATAATAGAGTTCTAAAGGATGATGAAGAAATTTCTTTAACTAAAAACGAACTATTAATAATCAATACTTTATTCGCAAATCCGACAAAAACATTTACAAGAAATGAAATTATTGAAATATCATTCGGATATGATTATGACGCTTTTGATAGAGCTATAGATACTCACATTAAAAATATAAGACAAAAAATTGAAGATAATCCAAAAAATCCAATCTATATAAAAACAATCTATGGATTAGGATACAAAGCTGGAGAAATAGATGAAGCTAAGTAAAAAACTTCAAAAATCATACACAATATTAATAGTATTAGTAATACTTGTATCTGCCCTACTTAGTTCCTTTCTATTTCAAAGATCTCTTAATTCATTTCTAGAAAAAAGCAGAAATAAAGAATTCGAGAGAATATCTCAAGAAATTTCAGAATTAACAGATATTTATACAGCACCTAATCTCATATATTTAGAAAATTATGTAAGAAATAAAAATATTAACTTAACTTTTTATAATACAAAGAATCAAGTAATTGCTCAATTTATAGGTATATCTGAGACATATGAAAATACCGTACAACTAGTTACTAATAAATATCATCTCGTTAACGACGGAGAAATTACTGGTTATCTAGCTATAACTTATGCTGAAGATGTATTTATCTACGATAAAAGTACTAGTGAGTTTTATGCAGAAATGGTAAAAAATTCTGCCCTACTATTCTTAGGAGCAATACTAATAGCTTCAATTATTACTGTATTCATAAGTAAGATTATTACAAATCCAATCGTAGATATACAAAAAATGGCAAAAAATATTCGTCAAAAAAACTATGATTTAGAGCAAAAAGAATATAATATTTATGAATTAGATGAACTCTCATCGGATATAAATTATTTGGCACAAACATTAAAAATACAAGACAAAATAAGAACAGATTACGCTTCAGACATAGCGCATGAATTGAGAACACCTATTACCAATTTAATGCTACATCTCGAAGGTATAAGAGATGATGTAGTTGAAGCAGATGAATACACAATAAATGTATTATTATCTGAAATTTATAGAATGAATGCCTTGATAGATAATTTACAAGTCAGTTTCGCAAACAGTGAGAAATTTACTGAATTGACACTTGAAGATGTAAATCTTTCTCAGTTAATCGAACAAGTAACCGATTCATTTAAATTATCATTTGCAGAAAAGGATATTAGTTTGGAATTGGACTTAAATGAAGACACAGTGATTAATACTGATAAATCAAAATTAACTCAAATTTTTTCAAATATTATTTCTAATTCAATTAAAGCAGTTGATAATAATGGAAATATAAAAATAATTCAAAAATCATTAAAAAATCGTGAAGTTATTAGAATATCTGATGATGGTATTGGTATAGATGAAGAGGATTTAAAGCATATTTTTGAAAGATTCTATAGAGTTGACAATGTTAGAAATACAAAAATATCCGGTCATGGTCTTGGACTATCTATCACAAAAAGTTTTGTAGACTTATTAGGATATAATCTGACTGTAGATTCTACCGTTGGAAAAGGTACAGAATTTATATTAACTATTAATAAAACAAATTAATAATAAAAACTACCAACTTTATGGGGTCACCATACTTTATGGGTTCACCTTACTTAGTTGGTAGTTTTTATTTTTAATAATTTTCCCCACCAATATTCTTATATTCTTTGTACAGGAAGTAAGAACTTACTACACCTTTGAATATCGTTGATATAGTCATTGCCATATATACTCCATAAAATTTATAGTATTGCATTAGTAATAAAGAAATTGGGATTCTCATAATATTAAATATTGTATTTATAGTAGCTGGAACTTTAGTCTTTCCTAATCCATTAAACACTGCCGAAATACCGATTTCCAAAGCCATAAATAATTGACATGTTGCTAATATTAATAAATATCTAGCTCCTACCACATTAGTTACCGGTTCATTCGGTACAAATAATTCAAATAATTCATACCTAAATATAGCCAATATCAATGTACCTAGTACACCTATAAATGAAACAGATTTAATAGACTTTTTAATAATTAATTTAAGACGATCATATTTTTTTGCACCATAATTTTGTCCAACAAATGCAACAATTCCCCCACTAAATCCTTCTGTTGTCATCCATGTAACAGACTCTATTTGTGCTCCTACAGAATACACAGCCATTGGTATAGTTCCATAGTCCGAAATAAATCTTGCCAAGACCATCGATACTAATGCGTGAAATATACTCATAGCTCCAGCTGGAGCACCTTTTATAAATTTTTCAATTATATTAGAAATTTCGGTCTTACCTTCCTTCATAGAAATGTATATTTCATTCTTTGATCTAATTATATCTATAACTAAAATTAACAAAACTACCAATTGAGATATAACCGATGCTAATGCCGCACCCTTGACCTCTAATGCTGGTATTGGTCCAAAACCAAATATTAAAATTGGATCTAAAAATATATTTAATAATAATCCTGTTACATTAGCTATAAAAGGGATAAAGCTATTTCCTAAACTATTATATATGCTTGATATTAGAAAATTATTTAGTGAAAAAATAAATCCAATAGACATTATTCTTAAATAACTAACACCATCTTCTAATACTGCTTCTGATAGATTATAAAAACCTATTAAATCGTTAGCAAATATATTAATAAATAATGTATATACTAAAGCTGTAATTATAGCTAAGACGATTCCGTTTTTTATCGTATTATTAAGTCTTTTTGTATTACCACTACCGTATTCATGTGCTGCATATACACTAGTACCAATTTTTGATATAAGTCCTAATGAACTAGCTATCCAAATAAAAAAATGAGCTGTACCAATTGCTGCCACAGCGTCATTTCCTAATCTTCCTAACCAGGCCATATCAGTCATATTATATGCCATATTAATAAATGATGTAGCCATTAAAGGAGCACTTAGAAGTAATAAATTTTTTAGTATATCACCTTCTAATAAATTAATTTTTCTTTTAAATTTTTTCATTCTTTAAATTACTTTCTATAGTTTTTTCATATATTATTCTCATACCTTCAAGAGTTATATCACCATCAACTTTCTCAATATATTTTGAATTATCAGAAATCAATTTAGAATAACCACCTGTTGCTATTATAGACATGTCTTTTGTATTATAGCCTAATGTCTTTGAAATTTCTTCAATAATATTGTCAACTAGACCTATATAACCATAAACCATACCAGATTTAATAGCATCTACAGTAGTTTTTCCTATAGGTGATTTTGGTAATTCATATTCAACTCTAGGTAATTTCGATGTTCTTTCAAAAAGTGCTTCAGAAGCAATCCCCATACCTGGGGCAATTGCCCCACCTAAATAAGCTCCATCTTCACTTACAACATCAAAAGTTATTGCTGTTCCCATATCTATTAATATAGCTGGTAATTTGTAATGTTCAATTAGAGCCACCGAGTTCGCTATTCTATCTGCGCCAACTTCTCTTGGATTTTCGTATCTAATTGGCATACCAGTTTTTGTATTTTCTCCAATGATTACGGCTTCTTTTTTAAGATATTTTTCAGTTAAATCTTTAAATGTTTGTTGAAGAGTAGGTACAACTGAACCAATAACTACAGCCTTTAGTTTATCTATATCAACAATATTATCATGTGATAATAAAGATTCAATTTGAGTTCCATATTCGTCAGATGTCTTAGTCTGTCTTGTTTCAAGTCTCCAAGATTTAATTTTATTACAGCCTTCATATGCACCTATTACAATATTTGTATTGCCTATATCTATTAATAAAATCATACTTACCTCTTTTTTTCATATCTTTTTAAAGCATATGCTATTGGAGTTGATATTACTACACAAACTAACAATTCGATAACTCCATTTACTGATGCTATACCTAATAAAAATTTAAGTGCGGATTGTCCAGTTCTCCCTATCGCTTCCATATATGCACTCGCATATATTATAAAAATTAATGACAATACTCCAACGGTGTTTGTCATTGATCCTAATGCAGCGGGAATTATTTTATCTAATTTATATTTAGCTCCACGATTTCTTAAAAGTACAGCTGTATAACCTGTTACTAATCCTATCAGCATCCTTGGAAGAATTGCAATAATAGGATTCATAAATAAGAATGATGTTGGGGTAGGTCTTAATAAAGCATTTATCATTGAAGCTACTCCCATTATAGTTCCTAATATCGCTCCAAGTTTTGGTCCTTTTACAATTCCAATTATAACCACTGGTATATGCACAATTGTTGCATTAACTGGTCCTATAGGAATAAAGCCTATTCCTGGAACTGCTGTCATAATAATTATGATTGAAGTCATTAATCCGAGCAAAGTAATATCTTGTACGTTTTTTTTCATTTTTCCTCCTGATCCAGTTCGTAAAGATACCGGTCAACAATTTTTACTTTTTCAATTTATATCTTTTAATTATCTTATCAATTTCCGCTATATCTTCAGGTTTCACTCTTAAATATGAACTTTTTTCTTCAAATCCTTCTTTATATTTAACTACTAGCTCTCCTCTTTCAGCGTCAAAAGCCCATTTTTTTAAATTATTCCATTCTACAAATTTAGATTCAGCAATAAATCCATTTTCAGCAAAATCATTTGTTGAACTATATTCTAAGAATAAGGCTAAAACTAAAGCTATCATTAATATACCAGCAAGCACTTCACCTTGATAGATATTAAATCCACCAAAAGTTATAATAAGCGCACCAAGTATAAACATAATTTTACTTATTCTTTTAGAAAATTTAAAAGTTTCACCTTTAAGTTTTTTTCTTTCCTGAACTCCCTTAAGGAATTTATATATAAAATAAATTGTCAATCCACCATATAATGCGTAGATTAATGTATTTGGATTTGATGATTGGTTTGTATTCTGCGCTGCTAACAAATTAATTCTCCTCTCTATCATCTCTCAATTGTTCATTTTCTTTTTCATCTTCAATAACAACTGACGGATCATATTTCTTTGCAATACTTACATATTCATCTTTTCTAATTGTTTCTTTTTCAAGTAAAACTTGAGCAATTTCTTCAAGAAAATCTCTATTCTCAACAATTAAATTCTTTGCTTTATCATAAGCATTCTTTAGTAATTG
>CAMXYZ010000056.1 GCA_947253305.1 uncultured Helcococcus sp. | reverse complement strand
AGGAAAGGAAATACCAAAAGATAGATTAGATCAATTAAGATTTTTATACGATTTGCGTAAATTTACAATTGATGAAGAAAGTGATGATGAGCATACAAAAGAAGCACTTGAATTATTGAGCAAAATAAATGATCTAGTAGTTACTAGATTAGATAAAGAAGTTATAAATGAAGATCAAATGAACGATATCTCAATATCAATTGAGATGATAAAATCAATATTATTTGATCTAGTGATTTCCGAAGGTGAAGTTTTAGTATTAGATGGAAAGAATACTTACGAAGACTATCATAAAATTGCAGAATACACATATAAGAATGCAGAAGATATTAAAAAATTAGCTAAAAAGATTAGCGAAAAAGCAGATTCAGAAAATCATTTTTATGATGAATTTGCAGATTTAGAGGTTGAATTAATCACTGATTCAGACAAATTATCTACGGAAGTTAAATATGATATCTTGAAATATTATGTTTATTCAGATCTATTAGTTAGAGAGCGTCACGAAAAAGATAATAGAGGAGTGATGTTCTTTGAAGAAGAAAACTATCAAATATTAGATATTGGACTTAAAAAAATTGTAAATAGATTATATGATGGTGAAGAGGATTCATCTAATAATATATTAAGTGTCGATGAATATGACGAAATCAAACAAATCTATGAGAAAGGTAAGCTCAATGAGAAACTAATTCAAAGAAGTGGATTAGATGAACAGGATATAAGATATCTAAAAAGAAGGTATAGAATTGGTCAACATGCAAAAGGCAAGCTTGCTGAAACGAATCTAAGATTAGTAGTTTCCATAGCTAAAAGATATGTTGGAAGAGGAATGAGTTTCCTAGACTTGATTCAAGAAGGTAATTTAGGTTTGATGAAAGCCGTAGAAAAGTTTGACTATAAGAGAGGATTCAAATTTTCAACTTATGCGACATGGTGGATTAGACAAGCTATTACAAGAGCTATAGCTGATCAAGCTAGAACAATTAGAATACCTGTTCATATGGTAGAAACAATTAATAAATTAGTTAGAGTGCAAAGGCAATTAGTTCAAGAGTTGGGAAGAACTCCAACCAATGAAGAAATTGCAGAAGAAATGGGAATTGAAGTAGAAAAAGTAATTGAAGTTAGAAAGATAGCTCAAGAACCAGTATCTCTAGAAGCTCCAATTGGAGAAGAAGACGATAGTCATTTAGGCGATTTTATTGAAGATGAAAAAGCACAATCACCAGAAGATGCTGCTAATCTTACAATGCTAAAAGAACAATTAAATGAGATATTATCTACACTTTCTGAAAGAGAAAAGAAAGTTATAGAGATGAGATTTGGATTAACTGACGGAGTACCAAAGACTTTAGAAGATGTTGGTAAAGAATTTGATGTTACTCGTGAGCGTATAAGACAAATTGAAGCGAAAGCTATTAGAAAACTTAAGAGACCTGGAAAAGGTGATAAATTAAGAGATCAATTAGATTCATTTTCATAATAAATAAACCAGAAAACATAATTCTATAAGAAAATAGTTTTCTGGTTTTTGATATAATCAGAAATATAAAAGGAGCTTATGTGGGAAGATTAGAAAAGATAGTAGAATTAGTAGATGAGAAAAAAATAATTGCAGATATTGGCTCCGATCATGGCATTACTGCGATAAAAATTTATGAAGAAAGAAATCCTAAGAAAGTAATAGCCACCGATATTTCAAAAAATTCTATACAAAAATTAGTCGATAAACTGCATTATAATAAGTATAATATTGAGACTATGATTGCTGATGGAATAAAGGAATTACCTGAAGATGTCGAACAGATTATAATCTCTGGAATGGGTGGAATATTAATCTCAAATATTATCGAAGAAGGAATAGATATTGCAAAAAATGCTGAAAAATTGATAATCCAAGCCAATAATTCTTTGGTTCATTTAAGAGAATATTTATTATCAAATAGTTTTGAGATAGTCGATGAATATATGATAGAGGATTCAGATATTATTTATTTTATAATTATTTCTAGATTCGATGAAAAATCAAAAAATAAAGAGTATTCAGATATTGAATTAAAATATGGAAGACATAATATCAAAAGAAAAGACGAGTTATTGATCGAGTATATTGAAAAAGAAGTAGATAATATTAATACAATAATTTCAAATATAAAAGATATTAATACAAAAGACTCAATTAAAAGACTTGAAGAAATCAAAATGCAGCTAAAAGTATTGGAGGATTTATTATGCAAATTAAAGAATTAATAAAAAAGATAGAAGAGAAATTCCCGCAAGAAATACAAGAAAGTTGGGACAATTCAGGTCTACAAATTGGAGATGTTAATGAGGATGTGAAGAATATTTTATTATGTCTAGATGTTACAAATGAAGCGATAGAACAAGCCATCGAAAATAATTGCAATTTAATCATTTCTCATCATCCATTAATATTTGAAGGACTGAAGAGAATAGATACAGGATTTAAGGGTGAAAAGATTATAAAGGCAATAAAGAACGATATTTGTATTTATTCCATACATACGCCGGCAGATCAACTAGGATTAAACACTTATATTTTCAATACTATAGGATTTGAAAGTGAAGGTAAAATAGTCGAGATTGAATATAATGGATATGGAGATTATTCAAAAAATAATTATAAATTAGAAGATATAATTAAGAATATAAAAGAAAATCTAAATATAGATACATTAATATATTATGGAAATGATATAAAACCAAATAGAGTGGGGCTTGTGACTGGCTCTGGTATAAGCTTTATTGATGATGTAATAGAAAAAGATATAGACTTATTAATAACAGGTGATATAAAGCACCATGATGCAGTAGATTCAGTTGAAAAGGGCGTTAATATATTAGATATAGGTCATGAGGGAAGTGAGAAAGAATTTGTAAATTATTTTAAGGATATATTAAAAGATTTAATTACTGAAGACATTAAAATATTTAGGAATTACAATGATAGTAAATATTTACCAAAATATTTATAACTTGTAAATTTAACAAGATTTAAAGTATAATAAAAAGAGCGAGTATATCGGATAATCGCAAGAATTTCTTGAGGAAAGTCCGTGCACCATACAGCAGGATGCCAGATAACGTCTGGTGGAGGCGACTCTAAGGCTAGTGCAACAGAGATATACCGCCCGCAAGGGTAAGGGTGGAAAGGTGAGGTAAGAGCTCACCAGCATATAGGTAACTATATGGCTATGTAAACCCCATTCGGTGCAAGATCAAAATAGGAGTAAACCTGGCAGCTGGTCAGGTCCGGTAGGTAGATTGCTAGATTATATAGGTGACTATATAAGAAGATAGATGATTATCGATAACAGAACACGGCTTATAGATATGCTCGCTATTATTTTTTAAGGAGATTATTATGGAATTAAAGATGGTAAGTAAAGACTTTAAACCTGAATATCATACAGCAGGGGCAGCAGGTTTTGATTTATACTGCAATAATGAAGAGAAAATTATTGCGAAACCAAATGAAGTTGTGAAGGTACCAACAGGAATAAGGGTTGCTATACCTGAAGGTTACTTTGGTGCTATATATCCTAGATCTTCAAGTGGAATAAAAAATAGAATATCTCTCGCAAATACAGTTGGTATTATAGACAGTGATTATAGGGGAGAGATTATAGTCTTTCTTGTAAATAATTCTGATAGGGATTTTGTAATAGAAAAAGGTGATAGATTAGTTCAGATGGTAATCCAACCTTATGCTAGAGTTGATATTAAGATTGTTGACGAACTAGACGAAACCGAAAGAGGCGAAGGTGGTATAGGAAGTACTGGAAAATAATTTTAAAATAAATGAATTCAAATAATTAGGGAGGACAATTATCCTCCCATTTTTAATATTATTAAATTTCAGAAACTTTATTTCCAACATCGGAAATTATAAATTCTGCTTCTAGTCCAGTTTTTTCTTTATATCTTGGTCCTACATAGTTCTTGAAATCTTCAACGGAAGAAGATTCAACAATTGCTATACCACAACCTCCGAAACCTGCACCAGTCATTCTAGCACCCAGACAGCTTTCAAATTCATTTGAATATTTTGTTATTGCATCTAGGTGTGGGCCTGTAACTTCGTATAATTCTCTTAATGAATCATCGGATTGTACCAATAATTCCCCGAGTAATTTAATATCGTTATTTTTTAGAGCTTGAACAGCTTCCTTAACTCTTTCATTTTCTAATACTACATGTTCTGCTCTCTTTCTAACTACAGGATCTTTAATTTTTGATAATATATCTAAATCATTTTTTCTTAAATCACAGAGATATTTTATATCTTTATATTCTCTAATTATTCTAAGAGCTTCTTCACATTCTGCCCTTCTCTCATTATATTTAGAATCTTTTAATTCCCTTCTCTTATTTGTGTTTAATATTACTATCTTGTGATTACCTAAATCGAAAGGTACATAACTATATTCCATAGTATTTGTATTTATTAAAACTGCATGGTCCTTTTTTCCGTTTGCAATTACAAATTGGTCCATTATACCACTATTGACACCTATAAATTTATTTTCTGTACTCATACCTATTAAAGCAAGTTCTGTATGTGGTATCTTACCATCATTGTAAAACACACTGAAAATTTCACCAAATAATACTTCCAGAGAAGCTGAAGAAGATAGTCCTGAACCATTAGGAATATTTCCATATACTAATATATCGAGTCCACCAATTTTATACCCTTTTTCTTCAGTATATTTAGCTACTCCTAGTGGATAATTCATCCAATCATTTTCTTCTTTGTATTCGATATTATCCAATGAAATTTCTCCAGACTTATCTAAATTCAAGCTTTTAAGTCTTAATTTGTTGTCATCGTTTTTTCTTGCAATTCCATATGTTCCAATTTCAATTGCACAAGGGAATACTTCACCGCCATTATAGTCTATATGTTCACCGATTATATTAATTCGACTAGGTGAGAAAAATGTTTTGATTTCTTCGTTATTTTCTCCAAAATATTCCTTAAATTTAATTTTTAATTCGTTTAAATTCATATTATTTTCCTTCATTATTTTTATATTTCTCAAATGCCTCTCTCATCTCTATAACAGTATCTTCAACTCTTCTTGGATTAGTCTTTGCCCAAACAGCTGTTTCTGAAGAAGCATACCATTTTATAGAGTTTTTAGCTCTCAATGGAGGGAAGAATTTTACATGGAAATTATAGTATTTCTTTGATTCTTCTTCTAATTCACTATTGACTGGAGTTTGATATATGCCCATCATATATGGGAAAGGTCTATCAAATATATAATCGAATGTTCCTAGTAAATCTTTTAATATTTTAGCAAAATCTTCGCTTAATTTATCGTTGAAATCTTCAAATGTGTGAATATCATTTCTCTTAGGAACGATATATGCTCCATAAGGAAAGTCTGTGTAAAATGGTAGTAAAGCTACAAAGTTATCATTTTCCATTATTATTCTTTTATTTTCTTTAATTTCTTCATCTCTAATTTTAAGAATTAAACTTTCTCCTGTTTTTTCGTAATATTTTTTGGAGTTTTCTAATTCTAATTTTACTCTTAGAGGCATAAATCCATATCCATATATTTGACCATGTGGATGTGGTTGGGTAGTACCAACTTCTTCACCTCTATTTTCAAATGTTAATATGTATTTTACATTTGGATCTTTTTTTATTTCGATGAATCTTTCTTTCCATAATTCTACTAGTTCAACTATATGTGGAACTGATAATTGCCATAAAGATGCATTGTGATCAGGGGAGTATAATATTACCTCTGCCTTTCCATAAGATTTAGCAGTTTTGAATAAATCTGTAGATATATCATCAGGAATAGGAGGATTGGGCATCATTGAAGGCCAATCATTGTCATATTTAAGTACTGTATATGTTTCCTTAATTTGTTCTGAGCCTGGACAAAAAGCACAATAATCTTTTGGTCTATCAGGTCTATTTTGTCTATCTCCATTAACAATTGTCCAATCATCTATTAGTGGATTATATCTAAATTCTGCCATATTGACTCCTTTAATTTTATTGTAAATTTACATTATATAATAAAAAGCAATCGAATAGATTGCTTCATATTTAAATTTTTAATTCTATTTTTTAGCTAAGTATTTTCTTGTATCTAGTGCTACAGCTATAAGGATTAAAGCTCCTTTGATTACTATTTGCCAGGCTGTGTCGATACCTAAGAATACGAAACCGTAAGTGATAATTTGTAGTAGGATTACACCAAGTACAATACCTGTCTCTTATACACATCTGACGCTGCCGACGACTCCTTA
>CAMXYZ010000055.1 GCA_947253305.1 uncultured Helcococcus sp. | reverse complement strand
TACACGTAAGGAGTCGTCGGCAGCGTCAGATGTGTATAAGAGACAGAGTTATAGGTGTAGGAATTAAGGCGGTAGGTGCGATATTGATAAGCTCATTTTTAATTGTCCCATGTATTAGTGCAAATCAATGGACAAATAAATTTTCAATGGTTATGATATTAGGTGCTATATTTTCATCAATCTCAGTATTGATTGGGGCTTATATTTCAATGTTATATACTGGATTATCAACAGGTCCTAGCATAATTATAGTGTCAGGAATAATTTGTGGACTTTCATTTTTATTAGGTAAAAATGGTATCTTTAGAAGAAGAGGTGATATTCGATGATTATTTCACTTTATGTTTTAATATTAACTTCAATTTCATGCAGTTTGCTTGGAGTGTTTTTAATATTAAGAAAAATATCTATGTTGACAGATGCGATAAGCCATACTGTTTTATTAGGAATTGTTATAGCGTACTTTTTTGTTAGAGATTTAAGTTCTCCTTTTTTAATAGTAGGAGCAGCAAGTACAGGACTTTTAACAGTTATATTAGTTGAGTTATTAGGTAAGTCAAAACTTGCCAAACATGAGGATGCAATCGGGATTATATTTCCAGTTTTATTTTCAATAGCTGTAATATTAATAAGTAGATATTTCAGTTCAGTACATTTAGATATAGATATTGTATTACTCGGAGAAGTAGTATTTGCTAGTTTAATTAAGACTACTGTATTTGGAATAGAAGTTCATAAAGCGATTTTGCATGGTGCTATAATGTTATTTATAATATTAACATTCATAATAGTGTTTTATAAAGAGTTAAAAACTTCTACATTTGAACCAGAATATGCTGCGTTACTTGGGATACCAACAGGGTTTATATTCTATTCATTAATGACACTTACATCTTTTACATCAGTTGTTTCTTTTAATAATGTTGGGGGTATATTAGTAATATCATTTTTCATTGCTCCAGCAGCGACAGCTTTGTTATTAAGTAAAAGGCTGCATCATGCATTAATATTGTCAGCAATAATTTCTGTATTTAACTGTACTATAGCTTATTTGATAGCAGTTCATTTTAATGCGTCAATGTCAGGAATGTGTGCATTTATTAATACTATTACATATTTATCAGTATTAATATTTACTAAACTATATAAAGAGAAAAAAGTGGAAAGGTCGAAATATGACAAAAGAAGCTCTAATATATAATCCCCAAAGAGAAGAATATCTAATTAGTATCTTTAAATTAATGCAAACTGAAGATAAGATTACTAATAAAATGTTAAGTGAAAACTTAGATTTAGCTCCATCATCAGTTACGGAGATGCTAAAAAAATTAAAAGAAGAAGGATTTGTAGAAGAAGGGAAGAGTAATAGATTAACTCCAGAAGGGGAGGATATAACTAAAAAAATTCTTTCTAAGCATAGACTATGGGAATATTTTCTTGAAAAAACTTTAGAATTTGATTGGAAAGAAGTTCACGAACACGCACAAAAGTTTCAATCAGTTACCAATGACGATATGTTAGAAAAACTAAACAAATTTTTAGGATATCCAGAATATTGTCCTCATGGTTCTGCGATATATATAAATAATAGAGAATATAATAAAGATTTAATTAGAATGTCAAATACCGAAATCGATAAAGAATATATAATCAGAAGGATTCCAGATAAGGAAAAACTTCTTGAATATGCTGATTCAATGGGCTTAACTATAGGTGAAAAAATAAAAATATTAGAATTTGATGATTTTGATGAGACGGTTACAATATATATGGATGGCGAAAAGAAAAGAATATCACCAAAAGCTTCATTTGATATATTTTTAAAAGAAGTAAAATAAGAGAAAATAGAGCACATAATGATAATTAAATCATATATAAACAAATATATACTATAAAATCCACAAAAAGAACAAGAAAAGTTTGACTTATCTTGTTTTTTTTGTTATATTTGTCTAATACTAATAAAATATTAATAATGGATTAGTATGCTAATTTTTTAATTATTAATGTAATTTGTTACTATGAAACGGCCAAAATCCGCGGAATTTACTATGAGAGGTGGCATATATGAATAATCATACAATAATGTATGGTAAAAGAGAAAGACAAAGTTATTCTAGAATAGCAGAATCGTTGGAACTGCCTAATTTGTTAAAGATACAAAAAGGGAGTTATGAGTGGTTTTTAAATGAAGGATTAAAGGAAGTATTTGAAGATATTTCTCCGATTGTAGACCATTCAGGAAATATTCATTTGGAATTTTTAGATTATTATTTCGAAGATAATCCAAAATATTCTGAACAAGAATCCAAAGATAGAGATGTTACTTACTCTAAAAAAATGAAAGTTAATATAAGACTAATTGTTTTAGAGGATGGTAAACCAAAAGAGATTAAAGAACAAGAAGTTCTAATTATGGATGATTTCCCGTTAATGACAGAAAATGGAACATTCATAATCAATGGTTCAGAAAGAGTTGTGGTATCTCAATTGGTAAGATCACCAGGAGTATATTATAGTGAAGATTTTGATAAGAACGGTAAAGTTACAATATCTTCAACAGTTATTCCAAATAGAGGTGCGTGGATAGAATACGATACTGATGCTTATGGGGCCTTAACAATTAGAATTGACAGAACTAGAAAATTACCAGCAACAACATTTATCAGAGCTTTATTATTAGAAACAGATGAAGAGATAAAAGAACTATTTGGTAATTCACAAGTTTTAAATGATACTTTAGAAAAAGAAATATCAAGAACTAGGGAAGAAGCTTTAATTGAAATTTATAAAAAGCTGAAGCCTGGTGACCCTGCGTCTGTAGAAGCGGCTACTTCATTACTTAACAATTTATTCTTTGATCCAAAAAGATACGATCTATCTAAAGCAGGTAGATATACATTCAATAAAAAATTAGCTATCAGAGGAAGAATAAGAGAAAAGTATGCTGCTACAGATATAATTGATGAGTATGGTGAAATTCTAGTTTCAAAAGGTGAGTTTATAACTTTACAAAAAGCAATTGAAATTGAAAATGCAGGCATTAATAGCGTAGATGTTAAATTATCTGAAGTAGATGATAAAGTTATAAGAGTGGTTGGTAATCATTATGTTGATATTAACCAATTTGATGAGATTAAAAATTTAGATTTAACTGAATTAAGATTATCTGAAAAAGTGTATTACCCAGAGATGATAAGAGTAATTGATGAATTTACTGATAAAATGACAGATAAAGAAAAAGTTCAATTAATTGCAAAAAATAAAGAATTAATTTCTTCAAATACGATTACAATATCCGATTTAATAGCATCATTTTCATATCAATTAAATCTATATGATGGAGTTGGTGAAATTGATGATATCGATCATTTAGGAAATAGAAGAGTAAGATCAGTTGGAGAATTATTACAAAACCAATTTAGAATCGGTCTTTCAAGAATGGAAAGAGTTATTAAAGAGAGAATGACAACATCAGATCCTGATATGTTAACACCTCATACTCTTTTAAATAATAGACCAGTTGCAGCAGCGATAAAAGAATTCTTTGGCTCTTCACAATTATCACAATTCATGGATCAAACAAATCCAATTTCTGAATTGACACATAAGAGAAGATTATCTGCATTAGGACCTGGTGGACTATCAAGAGAAAGAGCTGGTTACGAAGTTCGTGACGTTCATGCTTCCCACTATGGTAGAATATGTCCAATTGAGACTCCAGAAGGACCAAATATTGGTCTTATAACATCCTTAACAACTTATGGAAGAATTAATAATTACGGATTTATTGAAACTCCATATAGAGTTGTAGAAAAAGGTACAGGTAGAGTAACAGAAGAAATTCACTACTTAACTGCAGATGAGGAAGATATTTATATCAAAGCTCAAGCGAACGAGCCTTTAGATGAAAATGGATATTTCATTAATGAAAGAGTTTCATCAAGAGGGTTAAATGCTGTTAACGATGTTTACCCAAGAGAAGAAGTAGACTATATGGACGTTTCACCACAACAAATTGTTTCAGTTGGTGCAGCGTTAATACCATTCTTAGAAAATGACGACGCTACAAGAGCTCTGATGGGTGCGAACATGCAGAGACAAGCTGTTCCGTTATTAAAAGCACAATCTCCTATTGTAGCTACAGGTATTGAGCATAGAACCGCTAAGGACTCAGGCGTTGTTATTGTTGCTAAAAATTCAGGTACAGTAAAATATGTTGGAGACAATAGAATAGTTATTGAAAAAGATGATAAATCTGAAGGCGAATTTGATGAATATACTGTTCTTAAGTTTAAGAGAGCTAACCAAGGTACAACAATAAATCAAAGACCAATTGTTAAAGTTGGTGAACATGTTAATGAAGGAGATATTATCGCTGATGGACCTTCAACAGATATGGGAGAATTAGCTCTAGGTAAGAATATATTGATAGCTTTCATGACATGGGAAGGTTACAACTATGAAGATGCTATGTTATTAAATGAATCTTTAGTTATAGATGATGTCTTAACTTCTGTTCATATAGAAGAATATACATCAGAAGCTAGAGAAACTAAATTAGGACCTGAAGATATTACAAGAGATATTCCAAATATTGGTGAAGATATGAGAAAAGACCTCGATCAAGATGGAATCATAAGAATTGGGGCTGAAGTTCAATCAGGAGATATATTAGTTGGTAAAGTAACTCCTAAGGGAGAAACAGAACTATCACCTGAAGAAAGATTATTAAGAGCGATATTTGGTGAAAAAGCTAGAGAAGTTAGAGATACATCCTTAAGAGTTCCACATGGTGAAGCTGGTGTTATCGTTGATGTTAAAAGATATTCAAGAGATAATGGCGATGAATTATCACCAGGTATCAATGAAGTAGTAAGAGTATATGTTGCTACAAAGAGAAAGATATCTGTAGGGGATAAGATGTGTGGTAGACACGGTAACAAGGGTGTTGTGTCTAGAATTTTACCTGTTGAAGATATGCCATTCTTACCAAATGGTGATCCAGTTGAAATAGTATTAAACCCACTAGGTGTTCCTTCACGTATGAATATAGGACAAGTATTAGAGGTTCATCTAGGTATGGCCGCTAAGAAACTAGGTTGGCATATTGCAACACCAGTATTTGACGGTGCAACAGATATAGATATAGAAGATACTTTAGAAAAAGCAGGTTATTCAAAGAATGGAAAGATTGAACTAAGAGATGGTAGAACTGGTGAACTATTCGAAAACCCAGTAACTGTTGGATATATGTATATGCTCAAGTTACACCACTTGGTTGATGAGAAAATACATGCTAGATCAACAGGTCCATACTCATTAGTTACACAACAACCATTGGGTGGTAAAGCACAATTTGGTGGACAAAGATTTGGTGAGATGGAAGTATGGGCACTAGAAGCTTATGGTGCGGCACATACATTACAAGAAATGATGACAGTAAAATCTGACGATATTAATGGTAGAGTAAAGACTTATGAAGCTATCGTTAAAGGTGAAAATATTCCTCAACCAGGAACACCAGAATCATTCAAAGTTTTAACAAAGGAATTACAATCATTAGCCTTAAATGTAAGACTATTAGATAAAAATGGTGAAGAAGTAATTTTAGCAGAAAATGTTGACGAGAATGATGATTATCGCCAAGTAGAAAGAATGGTTGATAGTGAAAAAGAACATGAACAACAAGAAGAACAGTCATTCATTAATTAAGTCATAGAAAGGAGCACTTCTTAATGACAAACTTTGAAGCGATGCAAGTTGGACTAGCTTCATCAGAGATGATGAGATCATGGTCTAGAGGAGAAGTAAAAAAACCTGAAACAATTAATTATAGAACATTAAAGCCTGAAAAAGAAGGTCTTTTCTGTCAAAAAATATTCGGACCAGCAAAAGATTATGAATGTGCATGTGGTAAATATAAAAGAATTAGATATAAGGGTGTAGTTTGTGAAAAATGTGGAGTTGAAGTAACAAAGTCAAAAGTACGTCGTGAGAGAATGGGGCATATTGAATTAGCAACTCCTGTATCTCATATTTGGTACTTCAAGGGTATACCATCAAGAATGGGATTACTATTAGAAATGAGTCCTAAACTACTTGAAAAAATACTATATTTTGCAAACTATGTTGTTACTGATCCAGGTACAGTTGAAGAACTTGCTTATCAACAAGTACTAACTGAAAATGAATACAATAGATTATATATTGAATATGGTGATGAATTCGAAGCATCAATGGGTGCTGAAGCGATTGAAAAGCTATTAAGCAATATAAATCTTGAAGAACTTCACAAAGAATTAACTGAAGAATTAGAAACAGCTACAGGACAAAAGAGAATAAGACTATATAGAAGATTAGAAGTAACAG
>CAMXYZ010000054.1 GCA_947253305.1 uncultured Helcococcus sp. | reverse complement strand
TTTATTTCTAAACTCTATGCTTTTTGAAGACGACTTTTATATATTAGCATCTTAAGATTCCTTTGTCAAATCTTTTTTTATTTTATTTATTTAACTTTATATGATGCCTTGTTTCACCATCTTCTTTATATTAAATTAATTTATTTCATTAATATTTTCATAAATAAAACTTCCTTTTATATTATATAAGGAAGTTTTTATCTAATTACTTTTTTTGTTTCTATATTATCTATAGTCCTATTAATTATATCACCAATATCAGAAATATTTCTCTCGCTTAGTTTATCACTATATATAGAATAATAGTAAGGATTAGTTGAATTAACATATCCAAAATCATATTTAATCGAATCACTCTTATGTGTGAAATTTATATTTTCAACATTAGTATAAATAGAATTTAGGAATAAACTTTCATCAGTCTTTACATTATCACTTATTAGAGGATTTAATCTTCTATTATTATTAACATATGATTCCACTGCTTTCACAGTGTCTACACTACTATACTTGTTTACTTCTTCTTTTTTAAGCATAGATTTAATATTTTGTTCTATAGATGAATTTTTATTTGATAAATATCTATTAATCGCTCTTAATGCGGCACTATCATTTGAACTATATATACTATCTAATAAATTTTTTATGGGAATATTCTTTCCAATATAAGCCTTTGTATAAAAATTTGACCCGTTAACAAAATCATTTTCTGTCATTTCAACACTATCATTTATATCTAAAATGTCTTTACTATATAAATCTGCAGCCGAAATAAAATTAATAATATTTTGTATTTTATATTCTTCATTTATCTTATTATGATTGATTCCAATAATTTTCCCACGATTGTTTTCTATATATAAAGATATACTATTTATATCTAAATTATTATTATCAAAATATTCTTTGAGATTATTAAAGATATATTGTTCATAATCTTTAGAGTCTAATGATTTAATATTCCAATTATATTGCTCTAAATCAAAAAATTGATCGTTTTCTTTTCTAGACTTTTGAAAATAAAGATTTTTATTGTTTTTGGTATATGCTAAATTATAATTTTTATCAAAATATGCAGCAGCATTAGAATCGTCAATTCTACTTTTTTTAAAAATTTTGCCAAGAATATATTTAAATAAAAATATAATGATTAAAGCAATAGCAATAAGAATTAATATATACTTGATATTTAATTTTCTTTTTCTTCTATCTCTAATTCTTCTGGTACTCAATATCTACTCCACTAAGTTCTTATATTCTGAATAACCTTCCTCATCCATTTTTTCAAAAGGAATAAATTTAAGGCTTGCACC
Source organism: uncultured Helcococcus sp. (assembly GCA_947253305.1). Lineage (GTDB taxonomy): Bacteria > Bacillota > Clostridia > Tissierellales > Peptoniphilaceae > Helcococcus. Next base: position 5,183 of record CAMXYZ010000054.1, on the reverse strand, counting down.
ATTTATACAATATCTTAATCCACCTAATTCTTCTGGTCCATCGTCGAATACATGGCCAAGATGTGTATCTCCTGATTTACTTTTTACTTCAATTCTTTTTCTTCTCAGTTTATTATCAGAAGTATATTTTACAGATGACATTTCGATTGGTTTACTAAATGAAGGCCAACCACATCCGGCATTATATTTATCTGTTGATGAGAATAATGGTTGTCCAGTAACTATATCAACATATATTCCCTTTTCATAATGATCATCATATTCAGATGTGAAAGGCATCTCTGTGGATTCATTTTGTGTTATTTCATATTCTTGTCTTGTAAGCTTATCTTTTAATTCTGAATCTGAAGGCTTATGGTACTTATCGAATTTTGTATCATCATTAACTAAATTTAAATCTACATGGCAATATCCACCAGGATTTTTATCTAGATATTTTTGATGTTCTTTCTCAGCTCTATAATAATTTGAAATCTTTTTATTTTCAACTACTATATCTTTATCATAATTTCCTTTTACCAGTTCAAAGTACTCACTTACAATAATATTATCTTCACTATTAGTAGTATAAATACCTGTTCTATATTGATTCCCAATATCTCCACCTTGTCTATTTAAACTTGTTGGATCTATTGTTCTAAAGAAATGTTCAATTAATTGAAATAAATTTATCTTATCAGGATTATAAATTATTTTTGTAGTTTCAGCAAATCCAGTAGCACCTGTACAAACTTGTCTATAAGTAGGATATTCCATTTGACCATTTGCGTATCCAACTTCAGTTTCAACAACTCCATCTACTTGATCAAAATATGCTTGTGTTCCCCAGAAGCATCCTCCTGCGAAATAAATTGTTTTTTCATTGTTTTTTGCTTTTATATTTGAAATTTTCATTATTACCTCTTATTAATTATAGCTTCTTATATCTTTCCACATTTTCTTCTGAAAGAAATTCAAATGCATTATTAACTTTCTTAAACATTTCTTCAGCATTTCTTTCATTACTTAAATCTGGATGATATTTCTTAGCTAATTGTCTATAAGCCCTTTTAATTTCATCAAATGTTGCTGTATATGGAACACCTAATGTATCGCATGAGTCTTCATATTGCTTCTTAAAATTACCGAATGGATTATATTGTGAACCCTGTCCATAATTTGAACCTTGCTGATATGAGCCCTGATAAGCTCCAAAATTCTCTTCAAAAAATTTCCTCCAACGCTCATTCTCAGCTTCTTGTCTTCTTCTTCTTGCCTCTTCAGCTCTTCTTCTTTCTTCTTCAAACTTTCTATTTAATTCTTCGAAATATTTGTCATTATAATATTTGAAAGGTTTGTTCTTCTCTTTTCCATATCTATAATGATCTGCATAATCGTAGAAGAAATTTGTTAGTACATAATATTGTCTATTTAAGAAATTTGTCGCTCTTCGTCCCAGAATTGATATTACAATAATAATTAGTAATGCTGTCATAAATATGATTCCTGGACGTGTAAATAATAATATTATTAATGGCCAAAAGAAAAACATACCTACAATTCCTAGGAAAAGTAAAGGCAACAATGTTATTAATATTTTATCACCTAGACTAGTGATCCCTCGTACAAATATGGTGAGTCCTTTCATTATAAAATCGACTACTTTAGCAAATCCGTACGATATATTTCCCCAAAATTTTTTCATAATTTATCCCATAATGTGATTATCTACTCTATTGTAGAGTTTATAATATTCACCTTTTCTTTCTAATAATTCTCTATGTGTTCCCGTTTCCTGTATACCATCTTCTGTTAGAACTATAATTTTATCAGCATTTATAATTGTTGATAATCTATGCGCAATGGTAATTGTAGTTCTACCCTCAGATAATAGCTCTAGTGATTCTTGAACAATTTGTTCACTCTTATTATCCAGTGCTGATGTAGCTTCATCTAAAATAAGTATTGGCGGATTCTTCAAAAATACTCTCGCAATACTAATTCTCTGCTTTTGTCCACCAGATAACATTACACCTCTTTCACCTACATAAGTATCAATACCATGAGGTAATTTTTCAATAAACTCCATAGCACCTGCAAGTCTACAAGCTTCTAGAATTTCTTCTTTAGATGCATCCAATTTACCATATGAGATGTTTTCAGCTAGTGTACCACTAAATAGATAAACATCTTGATGTACCATTCCAATATTTTCACGTAGTGATTTTAATTGAAGATTTCTTACATCGTGTCCATCAATTAAAATCTCACCTTCATCTATATCGTAGAATCTTGGTATTAAATTAGTAAGTGTAGTCTTGCCACCACCTGATGGACCGACTATTGCGATTTTAGTTCCTGGTTTTATATCTAAATCTATATCTTTTAATACAGTTTTTGCTAAATCTGGATTATCAGAATTATTATTATATGCAAAAGTCACATTATTAAATACAATATGACCTTTAACATTCTTTAATTCTATCGCATCTTCCTTATCTACAATATCAGGCTCTACATCCATTAATTCAAAAAATCTTGCAATACCTGTAAGTCCATTTTCATATACTTCCATAAAATTAATCAATCTTGTAATTGTAGCTAATAATGCTGAAGTATACATGGTGTAGATTATAAAATCACCTACTTGAATTTTTTGATTTATCAATAAAATTCCACCTATAAATATTACACTCAGGTACATTAATGCATCTAATGATTTTGTAATGGCAAAAAATTTAGCCATAGCATTATAAAATTCAGACTTAATAACTAAAAATGTATAATTGCTTTTATCAAAATTTTCTATCTCTAAATCTTCATTAGCAAAAGATTTTACGACTCTAATACCTAATAATGAATCTTGTACATTTGAATTAATCTCTCCTATTTGTTGTCTTTGTTCTAATTGTTTCGCTCTAAATTCTCTTCTGGATTTATGAGTTAAGATAAACATTAAAGGCAACAATACAAACATAACTAAAGTCATAGTAAGATTAATATTAATTAGTATTATAAATATTACCAATGTCTTGACAAATGCAACTAAAAATTCTTCTGGACAGTGATGTGCGAATTCGGTTACCTGGAATAAATCCGTTGTAACTCTTGACAATAATTGTCCAATTTTAGTCGTACTATAGAATTCATCACTTAAATGTTGAATATGAGTAAATATATCTTTTCTCATATCTCTTTCTATTTTCGCTCCCATTATATGACCATATTTCTGCATATAGAAATTAGATACAATTTCTATAATTTTTAGAAACATGTATAATACGGTTACTTTAATTAAGAAATTCACACTTAGTTCTTCAATATTATTAGAGGCAATATTTGTAATACTTCTAACTATTAAAGGTAGTGAAACTTCAGCAACCATAGTTAGAAGGGCAGCAAACATATCACTATAAAAAAGCTTTTTGTAATTTCCATAGTAAGGAATAAATCTCTTTAATAATTCACGAGAACTATACTGATTTTCTTTCATATTCCTCCCCTTTTCATCATAATCTTTAGTATTAACGATTATAGTTTATAAATGTGTTTATAATATAAACTTTCTAATAATTTATCATTATATCTAAAAAATTAGTAAATTGCACATTATTTATATTTTGGAAACTTCATTATGCATAATCCAGTATATGATGAGTTCTTTAACTTTCTTTCCGGCAGATTTTTCTAAACCATCTTTATAAAGTTTCAATTGATTTTCATAGATATCTGGATCAATTGTTCTATTAGTCTTAAAATCAACTATTACTAATCCATCATTTTCTTCAAAATAAAGATCTATTTGACCATCTACTAATATCTCATTTCCAAAATCATCATATCTCATACTAAAAGTCTCTTCTTTTACATGATAATAAGAATTCGCTACTCTCTCATACAAAGGCGAATTAATATAATTAGATATCAAGCTAATATCAATTTGTTCATAATCTTTTTCACTAATAAATGAATTTAATAATAAGAAATGCATATAGTCTTCAATATCTTTTTCGTCTTTTAATGTGTATGGAAGCTTCTCAAATATATAATGATAAAGTGTACCCTTCGTCATAGAATCATATACTTCTTCATATTCACCTATATACTTTGGCTTTAGATTTATATTTATCTTTTCAGTGATTTCATAAATCTTATCATAATCCTTAAAATCAGAAGATATATTATTATTCTTTTCGGATATCTGCGTTACAGTTTTCTTAAAAGGTATATCTACTAATTTATCATCATAAGTAAAATTTAGGACATCTTTTAATTCTTCATCGTTAACAACTTTATCTAATTCAAATTTTGAATTAGTTGGTTTTTTAGAAATATCTTCTATTTCTTCATATAATCTAGATGAACTTATATTGTTTACTTCAAAATTAATATTCTTATACTCAAATTCTTTACTTTCATCTATGGAAATTGATAAAATTTGATTTTTTAGATTTTCATCCTTAAATAAAGCATAATTAATCCATTCACTAAAAGATTTTATATTATATAAATCTTCATATGATTCATCCTTTAATTCATTATCATATTTACTTACCAAATAAATATCGCTAATCGCCCTTGTAAGAGCAACATATAATATTCTTATCTCTTCGGAAAATAATTCTTGTCTTTTTGCGTCAATTATTTTGTTTTCATAGAATGAAGCTTCAAATTCACTAAAATCTTCGTTCGGAACTTTTAAGGAAATTCCATGTGTATCATTTAAAATAATATTTCCACTCAAATCTCTAGTATTAAACTTTCTACTTAGATTAGGTAAAATTATTGTATCAAATTGTAGCCCTTTTGATTTATGAATTGTCATTAATCTAACTACATCATCTTCTTCGGATAATTCAGAACTTGGTTCTCTATCTATTGTATTTCTTGATTTTAATCTATCTACATAATTTAAGAAAGAAGATAATGTTTGATAGGAATTTTCTTCATATTCTTTAATTTCATCGATAAATAGTTTTATGTTATTTAATATTCTATTTCCATTATCTTTTGATAATATATATGACATATGTCCTGAATCTACAAATATATACCACGCCAAATCTGATATAGACATATGATGTTCTAATTGTCTATATCTACTAATAGTATCATTATAAAGATTAATCTTATTAATTAACTCTTCATGCCTTTCCACCTGTCTCTTATACACATCTCCGAGCCCACGAGACAAGAGGCAATCT
>CAMXYZ010000053.1 GCA_947253305.1 uncultured Helcococcus sp. | reverse complement strand
GCAGCGTCAGATGTGTATAAGAGACAGAGACAGGTGTGTTAGATGCGTCAATTCTACAGAGAGCCACACGCCATTGATATAAAACACCGGAAAAACATGTGCGGCGCCCCTGCGAAAACCATCCGCCACCGGTAAGTCAACTGCCCACCCGAGTAGAACAGCAGCGCTCGTTAACCCGGAGCAGCATGCCCTTCCGTTGACCAATGCGCCATATGGCGCAAAACAGTCCTCATCACTGGTATCATAGACTGCCCTGCTTCCAATCCACTCGCAGATTCGAACCGCCTTCTCATAATCCGAAGCGGTTTTCCAGTTTGGAAAGTGATTTAGAAAATCTAGAAAATAGAGAAGAAGAAGAAAGAAAATTAGTTGGCGAAAAAACTAAAGAAGAACTCAAACTAGAAGAAAAGAATATTGATAATGAAATTACAAATATCACTAATCATGTCAAGGAGACTACTGAAAAATACAATAAATATAATGAAGAAAAAATAAAATTAGAAACACAGATAAAAGAATTAGGTAAAAGAATTAATGAAGAATATAATCTAGATTTGGATGAGATAAATTCAAAAATTGAGGGTATTAAAAATAAACTTGATTCAAATAGAGGAGAGCAAAATAAATTAGTGAATGAAATACGTAGAAATGAAAGTCAAATTGATAGACTTAAAGAATTGAATAAAAAAATTAATAAAACTGAGAATTTATATATAAATTACGAAGAATTAAATTCTCTATTAAAAGCTAGATTATCAGAAGGTGGAAAAATTAAATTTGAAACCTATGTTCAAACAAAATACTTTGATGAAATACTTCAATCTGCAAATCAAAGATTTAATAAAATGACAGATGGGAAATTTAGTCTTCAAAGAAAAAAAATTGCTGATAATAGAGTGGAACAAACTGGTCTTGATTTTGAATTAATCGATCATCACAATAGAACTGTAAGAAATATTAATACACTTTCCGGTGGGGAAACTTTCCAAGCGGCCTTGTCTTTAGCTCTCGGACTTTCAGATGTGGTTCAAGCAAGATCCGGTGGGGTACAACTAGACTCTATGTTTATTGATGAAGGATTTGGCACACTTGATGGTGAGACGTTATCTAAACTTATGTCAACTTTATTAGGCATAAGTCAACATAATAAGACAATTGGAATAATTTCACATGTTAATATGCTAAAAGAACAAATTGATAAGCAAATTATTGTAGAAAAAACTACAGAAGGGTATTCAATAATAAAAGAGCAAATATATTAATCTAAATATGATATGATATATATCATAAAATATATATGGAGAATGTGAATGAGAAAGGGATTAATTGGTTCAAGATCATTAAAAACTGTATTAGCTGTAACATTAGCTTATTTCATAGCTGGAATTTTTCCTGAATTAAGTCCAGGAATGATGTCTGCTGCAGCGATAACAGCAATAAATATAAGTATATATGATTCTTTTAAATCTTCCTTTGATAGAATAATGGGGAATCTAATCGCTATATTTATGGCGTTTTTAATTCAATATACAGGACAAATAAATCCTATTGGTGTAGCAGTAGCTATGACTGTAATAGTCTTGGTGTGTTCTATATTTAATTGGCAATATGCAATTGGTTCAGCGACCATATTCTTTGTATTCGTATTAGAGGTTCCTTATTATCAGGAAACTGATTTATATCTATATTCTTTAAATAGGATATTTGATACTTTGATAGGGGTTTTAATTGGATTAGTAATCAATACATTCTTCTTAAGACCTAGACAAGAGAAGATGCTTTTACAAACCTATAGAGAGTCTTATATATTACTTATAAAATCACTTCAAGAACTTATCGCTGAAGATAAATCAGCAGACGAGCAAGAGTTGATTAACTCGATTATGAGAATAAATCAAAGCTATACAAGACTTACAAATGATGTAAAATTACGAATGAATCAAAATGTTAACACAGTTACAATATCGAAGCTTAATAATCTTTTTAGAGTGGCAATTTCTTTAATAATTGATCTTAATGATGTTGAAGAAACTCCGATATTAACTGAAGAAAATCAAGAACTATTATTAAAATTCTTTAAGGGGGATTTTGAATATAAAAATCCTGAAGGAAATATAAATAGCGAATTCAATCAAAGGTATAATTATGAAATAAGAAAAATTGTTCATACTATGGAATCGATTGAATACAATATAAATGAATTTAGTATTAGATATGATAAGCTCAAGGATGAATGGTTCAGAGAAAGTAAAGATATAAGAAGATAAAAAAATAAAAGGAGCTCACGCTCCTTTTTTTATATCGATCGACATCGTCTACACTCTTTTTGTAATTATGGGTGAGAGTACCATAGAGATATACATTACAGAAAAAGTGCTATGCTATTGACAGCTTCAAATAGCAGGTACATTTAATTCGACGATAGGATTAAATGTAAATAAGATTACATTGAAGAGGACCAATGTTCTTATAAGTAGTACTAACTCCTTGATTAAATAATACAATATTATTTTAAATAATAACTGTCATAATTGTGAAAGATAATTAACATTATCTATTTAGATACTCTTCAAATACATCTTCAGGGATCATATTACCACCGGTTGCCCAGCATATATGTGTAATATTATCCTGTTTATCTAATAAATCATATTTTTCTAAATATTTTTTAGCGTCTTCAAAATTGAATAAATCAATAGCTCCTTGGATTGATGAGCATGAAGAAGGTTCAACTTTAATATTTTCTAAATTATATACATTTTTTAAGTGCTCAAATAATACGGCATCTTCACAAGTAAATACACCACTTAATAATGATTCCATAGTATATCCTGAGAATCTTGAAGGTCTTGATACAGATAAACCGTCTGCTTCTGTTATTCCGTCGATTCCTAAATCTTCAACTGCTACTTTAGAATGTAATTTGGTAGATGCACCAACCAAGAAACTTGGAATATGTGTTGTTTCTACAAAGAATGCATGAACATTATCTCCTAATACTCTTCTAAATCCAAATGCAGTTCCACCTGATGAACCGCCAACACCACAAGGCATATATAAAAATATGGGATGTTCTTTATCTACTTTAATATTTAATTCTTCTAGTTGTTTCTTAACTCTTAAAGCACTTGTAGAATATCCTTTGAATAAGATTGTAGAATCTTCGTCATCTACAAAATAACTCTTAGGATCAGAATTTGATAATTCTCTAGCTTTTTGAATTGCTTCAGAGAAATTTCCACTATGTTCAATAACTGTTGCGCCCTTGGATCTTAATAAATCTTTCTTCCAATCTTTCGCATCATTAGACATATGGATGATTGTGTTAAATCCTAGTGCAGCGCCCATCACTCCTACAGATATACCTAAATTACCTGTTGAAGCTACTTGTATAGTATGAGTATTGAATAGCTTATAAAATCTTTGATCTGCAAATTGTGAATAATCCTCATCTTCATTAATTAGATTATTTTCCATAGCAAGCTGTTCAGCATATACTAAAACTTCATATAATCCGCCTCTAGCTTTAATGGAACCGCAAACTGGTAATTCGGAATCTAATTTATAATATAGATTTCCTCTTAGATTCTTTTCTTTTCTATATTTATCTTCAAGTTTTTTTAGATGAACCAATTCAGATTCTAATATACCATTACTCTCTCTAACTTCTTTAATATCTCCAAATAACTCTACCATCAATGGAGCAAATCTAATAAATCTATCATTTGCTTCTTGAATATCTTCTAATGTAAAATCTACTGTATCCCAAGCTTCATCATCTAATTTTCTATCTGGATTTATCCAAACAACTGGCTCTAGTCTCGAAACTTTTTCTAAAATAGGATTCAATTTGATTATTTCTTCTTTTTTCATATAAACCTCCGTAGTTAATACATCTATTGTAACAATTTATTATAAAATATAAAAGCATAAAAAATGAGTAAAATCTAAATATTGTATTATTGAGATTTTACTCATCTAATTAATTTTTTTTCTTATATCTATTATATCCAAATTCAACTATAAAGTATACTATTATGGCATGTAAAATTCCAGCTGGAATATCTAAAACAACATGCTGTTTAACTAATACAGTTGTTAATGCAATAAGTATTAAATAAGATATATAAAATATTTTTGTTTTTAAAGTATAATTTGATTTTGCAAAATAAATGCTAGCTAAAGTCATAACACATACATGTAGCGAAGGAGCTCCAGAATATGAATTATCAACTTGATATGTTAATCTAATAAGATTAGAAAATATATCGTCTCCAAGAAGACTTGTATCATATCTCTCAATATAAGTTTGAAACTTTACATATATTATATATGCAAGTATTTGTGCGACAAATAATGATATAACATATTTCATATAATCATCTTTTTTATCGATGAGCAACAAAAATCCCGTCAATACAAACATAAGAGAGAATGTATGATACACAAGGATAAGCTCTTTTACCATTGGAATTTTATCATCAAAAGGTATTTTTATATTACTTACTTCTCCAAAAGGACGATTAAAAATTTCAAATGTTGTAGCGGCGAAAACAAAAAACAAGATTATTAAAGAAAATATTTTTTTATTTTCTTTAAATTCTTTTTTTATTTTTTCGAATGTTATTTTGCTAAAGATTTTGAGATTTCCCATAGATTTCTTTCCTCATATTTTAATGCGAATAATTTGTATAATGCAATTCCTGCAATATTGAATAGTATAGTCATTACAATTGCATGTAGTGAGCTTGAATTAAACAATGTAAATCCACCAGGGGCATACATCATATAACCATAATTTACATCTGGATAATTCATCCTCATAATTAAATTTACAATTATTAAAATTACATTGTATGCGGTACTAAATATTAAAACTTTCTTTAAGTCTTTAATATTTAAATTTATTTTTTCCACAAATAATAAATCTAATACAACCCAGCCTAGTATCATATGTACTAAAAAGAATTGAAAATTAGTATAATGCGGGAAGCTGAATTTGTACAAATCAGGTATTGCCATCGCTAATACGCTTCCTAATGAGCCCCAAAAAATTGTCATAGTCTTAAAGAATCTATTATCTTTTAATATACCTAGTATTAAAAAGATTACTGCTATTCTACAATGATACAAAGGTAAGCTCATGTCTAGAGAAAAATAACCAGATCCAAATTGCCATGAGTATAATACGAATTGATCAATAAGTATTATTGTGGCAAATGTCTTTAATAATTTTTGATTATTCTCTTTTTTATCTATATTGAATTTCTTTGTTACTATAGCATATGCTCCATAAAGGAAAATTGCTAATAATATCAGATGTGGCAATGAATATGGCTTCAAAGGAATGCCATCTTCTTGTCCTCTAAAAAAATATCTTAAGAATTCCACTTTTAACTCCTTATATTATATTAATCAATAATTATTATATTATAATCTAAAATATAATAATATTACAAATATATTAAACTTTTCTTAAATCATTCCATAATCACATATAATTGAAGAAAACACGCTAATATGATAATATTACATCATTAATAATATAAAATGGAGGAATATATGGAAATTCCACTTGCCGCCTCAATGGCTATAGGTGATGGTAATTTAACTAATCAAATTATTTTAATAATAATATTAATACTAATAAATGGATTCTTTTCTGGTTCTGAGATGGCACTAGTATCACTAGATAGGAATAAATTAGAAGAATTAAGTGACGAAGGCGATAGAAAAGCTAAAAGCATATTAAAAGTTTTAGACGATCAATCCAATATGATATCAGTTATACAGGTAGTAATTACTTTGCTTGGATTCTTCAATTCAGCAATGGCTGCTACAGGTATAACATTGAGACTATTTACAAGTCTTGAAGCATATGGAGTACCTCATGCATTCATACTATCTCAAATAATATTTACAATTATACTTTCATATCTAACATTATTATTTGGGTATTTAGTACCTAAGAGAATAGCGCTCATGAAAAGCGAAAAAATTGCAAGATTCGCTGTAGGACCAGTAAGAATAGTGAACTTTATTTTTAGACCTTTTGTAATAATTCTAACATTTAGCATGAATTTAGTATTAAAGATATTTGGTGTGAAAACCAAAAATCTTGAAGGTAAAATTACAATAAATGATATCAAGTCTATGGTGCAATTAGGACAATCTCAAGGTGTTATAGATGATGTTGAAAGAGATATGATTAATTCAGTGATACAATTTGACGAGACTTCTGCTGAAGAGATAATGACACCGAGAACAGAAGTATTTATGATTGATATCAATGATGACTTCAATGATTACAAAGATGATATGCTTTCATTAAAATATTCTCGAATTCCAGTATATGATGAAGATGTAGATAATATAGTAGGCTTACTATATCTTAAGGATTTTCTTTTAGAAGCATATACTGTCGGATTTGAAGAGGTGGATATTACAAAGATTTTAAAAGAAGCATATTTTGTTCCAGAAAGAAAAAATATAAATGAATTATTCTCTGAATTACAAAGAAATAATAGACATATGGCCTTATTGATAGATGAGTATGGTGGATTCACCGGAATCGTAACAATGGAAGACTTGATAGAAGAGATAATGGGTGAAATAGACGATGAATACGATGAAGATGAACCTGAATTTACAAAATTAGATGATGATACATATCTAGTCAAAGGATCTATTACAATAAAAGATTTTAATTATTTAGCTGGAACAGAATTAGAT
>CAMXYZ010000052.1 GCA_947253305.1 uncultured Helcococcus sp. | reverse complement strand
ACACGTAAGGAGTCGTCGGCAGCGTCAGATGTGTATAAGAGACAGGATGTAAGCCAAGAAAAAATCTACGCTCTAATTCACGATCATGTTGTTAAATTTTATAGTCAAAATAATTTAGCAAAACCTTTCGTTTATGAAAAGTTAAAAGAGTTGCACGAAAAAGGATATAAAATGTATGTTGCGACAGCAACAGACCATTACTTTGCAAATATTGCAATAAAGTCAAATGGACTTTCAGAATTTATAACAAAAATTTATACACCTGATACATTGATGTATAAAAAAGAAAATATAGAATATTTCAATTCATTTATAAAAGATATCGGTGCTGAAAGAGAAAATATTATATTCTTTGACGATGCTCTATATGCAAATAAAAACGCAAATCAATCTGGAATTATTTCTGTAGGAGTTTATGACGAGCATTCATACTATAATGACAAGGTTAAGGATGTTGCTAAGTTTTTCATAAATAACTTTAGTGAATTAACAGATGAAATATTAAACTATTAAAATCAAAACCACCAGCGAATAAATTGACCTCAAAAATTATTTTTAGATTTAACTTTTTGAATCAAATTTCCAACTGGTGGCTTGTCTTTTTCAATAAGAATTTATTATTCATATCTACTATAATTTATAAGTTATAAAAATTGGAGCTTTAATAATAAGAAGATAAATTTAAAATTTTTAAACCTTCCCCATTTAACTCATAACATTTATCACAAACTTCATTTATAAAATTTCTATCATGTGAAACTGATATTATTGAACCGTTAAATAATTTAAGAGCATTTATAATTTCAGGCTGTGAAAGTGGAGATAAATTTCTTGTTGGCTCATCTAGAACTAAAACTTCACATTTATCTATATTCATTTTCGCAAAAAACAATTTAGCTTTTTGTCCACCTGATAAAGATTTTATATTTCTATACATCTCTTCTCTCTTAAAATTTAGAGATCCTAAATAAGAAGAAACTTTTGAATGTTCATCCTTAGTGAAATCATGAGATAAATATTCTATAGCGTTCAATTCATAATCTTCTAGCTCAAAATATGTTTGTGGCATATAGCCAACATTGAGATTTAAATCTTTCAACTCTTTTTTTATTATCTTTAATAAACTTGATTTACCAATCCCATTTTTACCTATAATACAGATTTTTTCAGGTCCAATAACTTTCAAATTTATATTTTTAGATAAAGTCCTACCAGCAATTTCAAGCTTTTCTAAGTACATATCTAAAATAACTTTTCCATTAGCTACATTTATATCTTCATCAAAATTTATAGATATCTCTTCTTCATAATCAGGGAGTTTTTCAAGATTTTCTTTTTCTTTTTCCAAAATTTTCCCCACAGCTTTAACTGTATGCATCTTATCTTTCAGGTTTTTACCAACTTCTGGATTGTTGGGTTTTGTAGCTCTTAATGAGTCTTGTACAGAATCATGAATTCTCCTATATCGAGACATTTTCTTATCAAACTCTTCCTTGTCTTTATTAGCTCGTTTTGTCTGATTGAAGATGTTTAACGATCTTTGTTCTACATATTCCTGATAAGTCATAGATGCAATGGTATGTTTCGCTTTTGAACGCCTCATTATTTGCTCAAGATGAATTATTCTATTTGAAACATTTGATAAAAGTTCAATATCATGCGAAACAAATATAAGTGGTATATCTAGGTTTTTCATAAAATTTTCAAGACATTTAACCGACTCTAAATCAAGATCATTACTTGGTTCATCCATTAAAATTATACTAGGTGATTTCATCAGTTCTACTAATAAAATATATTTAATTCTTTCACCACCAGATAAGGTCGAGATATATTTTTCATTAGAAATTAATTCTTCATCAAAACTTAATTCACCAATTAATTTGTAATAAAGATTATAGTCAAAATATTCATAGGAAATATTTTCATTTATATATTCTTCAGTTGTCTTTTTTAGTATTTCTTCATCTATTGATTGCGGTAAATAAGCGATATTTTCATTATTTAAAAATATCTCTCCAGAAACAGAACATATATCTTCTATTAATTTTTTATTATATATAGCCTTCAATAAGATCGATTTACCATTTCCTTCTTCTCCTATAATAGCGACTTTATCTGTTTTATTTAATGAAAATGTAAAATCTTCAATTAAGGGGCGTAAATCTTCCAATAAGTATATATTTAGATTATTAATTTGTAGCATAAATCCTCCTTAAATTTTGAGAATGTATGCCATAATATATGGATATTAAAATTGTAGAATTAGATTTTAGATATAAAAAAATCTGTTTATATAGATAAACAGATAGGTCCGTGCTAAATGATATCATATAAAATGGCATACTAAACAGTACAGGAATATAATCCCTGCTAACTATATAAGTATTAAATTCATTAATCCATTTTATAAAATTACCATCCACACTCTCCTTTTTTATTAATAACTATATTCTACTCTTTTTTTAGATATTATTCAATATTTTTACTATTTTAAATATAAAAAAAGGACAAGAATTGTCCTTTTTTTGGAGTTAATTATGATGAAAAAGAATAAACAATTTGTGCCAGTTCTAAATATATCTATCTTTTACAATATCATAATACTATATATGAAAACCTTTGTCAAACAATAAGTTAATTCTTTTATAAATATTAGGTAAAAATAAGAAAAAATTATGAAATTAAAAAAGAAACCATGAGAATATTTGGCTAAATATCAAAGTTTCTTTTTACTATATTATATTAAATTTTTAAAAATTATTTATTAAATATTTTTAATAATTTTAATGAGGTCTTCATTATCATTACTATTTTTTATTAATTTTATTAATTGTGGCATAGCTTGATCAACTCGAGCATCTTTGTTCATTCTTCTAATCTTAACCATCGCTTCTCGCTCATCAGAACTTAATAATAAATCGTCTCTTCTAGTTCCTGATTTTATAATATCTATAGCAGGGAAAATACTTAATTCAGATAATGTTCTATCTAATTGTAATTCCATATTTCCTGTTCCTTTAAATTCTTCATATATCATATCATCCATTCTAGAACCCGTATCTACAAGACAAGTTGCAATGATTGAAAGTGACCCACCTTCTTCTATATTTCTAGCAGCTCCAAAGAATCTTTTCGGTTTATAAAGCGCTAGAGGATCTAATCCACCAGATAGAGTTTTACCGGATGAAGGCGTTAATATATTATAAGCTCTTGCCATTCTAGTTATTGAATCTAAAAGAATAATAACATCATGCCCCTCTTCTACAAATCTCTTTGCTCGCTCTAAAGTTAGTTCTGATAGTCTAGCATGGTTTTCTACTTGCTCATCAAATGTTGATGCGACAACTTCAGTCTTGAATAATTTAGCTCTATCTTTTGTGTATTTATTTACAGTTCTTTCAATATCCGTAACTTCCTCTGGTCTTTCATCTATTAATAGTATGAATATCTTTGTATCAGGATGATTTTTTTCAATAGCATTAGCTAAAGATTTTATTATAGTAGTTTTACCAGTTTTAGGTGGAGATACTATCAAACCTCTTTGCCCCTTACCTATTGGTGCCACTAAATTAATCAGCCTATTTGTTATATTGTTTTCATCATCTACTAGATTAAATGTTTCCTTCGGATATATAGGCTTTAAATCTTCAAAATCAAATCTTTTATACATATTTTCAGGCCCATGACCATTAATCTCTAATACATAAATTAATGGAGGGAATTTTTCACTATCTTCTTCTGGCCTAATTAAACCTCTTATATAGTCTCCAGTTTTCAATTTAAATCTTCTCACTTGAACTGGTGATACAAATACATCATTGTCGCCAGATTCAAAAAGTTCTGTTCTAATAAAGCCATATCCATCTGGAAGGACTTCTAACATTCCTTCTATCTCTTTTGTATCATTATTGGATTGTTCATTTTTATTTTCAGAATTTTTATTTGAAGATTTTTCATTATCTCTTTCTGAAATTTCTGATAAATGTTTTTGTGTCGCCATAATTACATCTATTAAGTCTTCTTTTTTATATGTACTTATAGACTTTATATTCAGTTTTTTAGCAATCTCTCTTAATTGAACTAAGTTCATTTCTTTTAATTCTATTTTATCCATAAATCCTCTGTATCTCTTTTATTCTAGTAATCTTCATACTTAATTATAACATAAAAATTGACTGCATCTAAAAGATACAGTCAATTTGTAAATTTATTAAATTAAATTTAATTAAGCTCTATTAGCTGAACCAAAGATTCTAATTTTTTCTTTACACATTTCTTTGATTGCTGCAGAACCTGGTGCCAATATTTTTCTAGGATCAAAACCCTTACCTTCTTGGTCTTTACCAGCTTCAAAATATTTTCTTAGAGCATCTCTGAATGCCCATTGTAATTCTGTATTAACATTGATTTTTGAAACTCCTAATTCGATAGCTCTTTTAATCATATCTTCAGGAATTCCTGTACCACCATGTAATACCATTGGTAATTCACCTATAGTTTTTTGGATTTCGGATAATCTATCAAAATTTAATCCTGCCCAATTTTCTGGATAAGCACCGTGAATATTTCCAATTCCTGCTGCTAAAAAGTCAATACCACAATTTACTAATTGTAGACATTCTGCTGGATCAGCAAGTTCACCTGTTCCTATAACACCGTCTTCTTCACCACCAATTGAACCTACTTCAGCTTCAACTGATATTCCTTTTGAATGTGCTAATTCTACAATTTTCTTTGTTTTATCTAAGTTTTCATCTAATTCATAATGTGAACCGTCAAACATAACAGAAGTGAATCCTGCTTCAATTGCTTTTTGAGCGCCTTCAAATGTTCCGTGGTCTAGATGTAGTGCTACTGGAATTGTAATACCTAAATCTTCCATCATCCCTTTAACCATACCTGCAACTGTTTTGAATCCACCCATATATTTAGCCGCACCTTCTGATACACCTAAAATTACTGGTGATTGAACTTCTTCACATACTTCCAAGATAGACTTTGTCCACTCTAAATTGTTTATATTAAATTGTGGAATTGCATATTTACCTTCTAAAGCTTTTCTTAAAAATCCACCTGCTTCTACTAATGGCATAATTTCCTCCTCATATTTTTTATACAATATTATTATACAACTTAATCAAGATATTAACAATAATTAAATTTTCCAAATTTCTTCAGCATATTGTCTTATTGTTCTATCTGATGAGAATAGTCCTGAATTAGCCATGTTAATTAAGCCTTTTCTTGCCCAATCTAATCTATTTCTATAATCTTGGTCAATCTTTCTTTGAGCTTCTAAATATGAATTGAAGTCTTCTAGTACAAAGTATACGTCAGCTCTATTTCCGTCTTTTGGATCGATTAATGAATTGTATATATCTCTAAAATGATTTGTTCCATTATCAGTAATCTTATCTTCATTAATTAAAGCATCAACAACTCTCTTAATATTGTCATCATTTTCATACACTTCTACTGCATCGTATGAATCTTCCATTTCTCTTAATTCTTCTTCTTGTCTACCGAATAGATAGTTATTTTCTAGGCCTGCTTCTCTAAATATTTCCACATTAGCCCCGTCCATAGTACCTAATGTTACAGTTGCGTTCATCATGAACTTCATATTTCCTGTACCAGAAGCTTCCTTACCTGCTGTTGAGATTTGCTCTGATACATCAGCTGCTGGGAATAATTTTTCTGCGTATGAAACTCTATAATTTTGTACGAATACAACTTTTAATTTATCTGATACATCAGGATCATTATTAATCATTTTTGCTAATTCATTAATGAACTTAATTATACCCTTAGCTCTAAAGTATCCTGGAGCTGCTTTCGCACCAAAGATAAATGTTCTTGGATGCATATCCATTTTTGGATTTTCTTTTAATACATAATATAGATGTAAAATATGAAGAGCATTTAGTAATTGTCTCTTATATTCGTGTAATCTCTTAATTTGAATATCATAAATTGAATTCGGATTAATTTGGATTCCTTCATGTTTTAAGATATAATCCGCTAATTCAACTTTCTTTTCATGTTTAATCTCGTTAAATCTTTCCAATACTTCTTCATCATCTTTGAACTTTTCAAGTCCTTTTAGTAATGGCATATCGTGTTTCCAGTCTTCTGAACCTAATAACTCATCTACATATGATGTTAGTTCTGGGTTAACTAATTGTAACCATCTTCTTGGAGTAACACCATTTGTCTTATTATTGAACTTTTCAGGACTTAATCTATACCATTGATTTAATGTATCTTTCTTAAGTATTTCTGAGTGAATTTCTGCAACACCGTTAATGCTTGTTCCTAAATAAGTTGCTAAGAATGCCATCTCTACTTGAGTTCCTCTAATTATTCTGTATTCTTCAATTTCTTCTTTTGAATAATTTTTCTTTTCCAGATCTTCAAGTAATCTCTTGTCTATCTCTTTTATGATTTCAACACATCTTGGGCAAACTTCATGAATTAATTCTAAATCCCATTTTTCTAAAGCTTCTTGCAATACTGTATGATTTGTAAATGCAAATACTTTTGAAGCTACGTCAAATGCTTCTTCCCATGAAAGATTTTCAATATCCAATAATAATCTTATTAATTCTGGAATAGCTATTACTGGGTGAGTATCATTTAATTGGAATATATTATATTTGTGGAAATTGCTAAAGTTTTTATCTTCAGGATACATTTCCTTATATTGTTGTACTACTTCTTGCATAGAAGCTGATACAAAGAAATATTGTTGTAATAATCTAATTAATTTACCTGCTTTAATATTGTCATTTGGATATAATACTCTAGTAATATCCTCTGCTCTATTCTTTTCACTTACAGACTCATCATATCTGAAGTCGTTAAAATCTTGGAAATCAAATCCGTCTTTTTCAAGAGCTTCTGATTGCCATAATCTTAAAGTATTTACAACTCCATTATTGTATCCAACTATTGGGATATCGTATGG
>CAMXYZ010000051.1 GCA_947253305.1 uncultured Helcococcus sp. | reverse complement strand
AACAAGTATAAAGACCGGATATTTTATCTATATAGCACTAACCGTATCTATAGTAGCATTTATCGCTCCATATATTGGTAGAAACAGAACTAGAAGACAATTTAGAACAATATTTGAAAATACACTAGTAATCACTGATGCGCTCGGACTTGCAGCATTTACAGTTACAGGCATGAGATTAGCATACGAAGTAGTACCAGAGGCTACAGGATTTTTATATATTTTCTTGGGAGTCTTAAGTGGAGTTGGTGGTGGTGTAATTAGAGATTTACTAGTTAATAATATTCCATATATTATGCAGAGAAATGTCTATGCAACTTGCTCGATAATTGGAGCAATTGTACTTCATTTTTTATATAGATTAACTAATCTTAATATGGAAATTATTATATTCATATCTTTTGTAATAATTTTTGGAACAAGAATGATAGCTCATATAAAGAATTGGCATCTACCAAAAGCAATGAGAATGTAAAAATTAATCAAGAAAGAAAGGAGAATATTATGTCAGGAAAGAAAAGATATAATGATAAAGATTTGTTAGAGATAATTGAAGAGTTAAGAAAAATATTATTAGAAAATGATGATAAAAAAGGAATAGAACTTGTTAGCAAATATCTTGACGATTTGATAAAAGAATTAAAATAGTTTTAGTTTTAAAGTCAGAACAAAAAAGGACTAGTGCAAACTAGTCCTTAACTGTTATTATAAATCACTTTTCATATATATCCATAAACAAAAGATTACCATTATCTATGCCTTTTTCGGTAAAGGATATATAATTATTTTTAAATTTTATTATATCCATATCTAGATATTTTTCGATAATGTCTTTGTATTTTTCCATGAAATCTATATTGAATATTCTATTAATTTCCTCAATATCAAATCCCATAGTCATTCTCAATTTTAATAATATATATTCTTTTTCTCTAATTTCAGAGCTGAGCTCTTCAATTTCAGAAATTGGTTTTTGAGTATTTTCAATCATTTCAAAATACTCTTCAAATTTTCTAGTATTAGTGTATCTTTTTAGACCAATATTTGAAGCAGCTCCCATTCCTATACCAATATAATCTTCAAGATTCCAATATTTCTTATTATGCCTAGATTCAAATCCTTTTTTAGCAAAACTAGATATCTCATATTGATTAAATCCATTATTTTTTAATGTGTGAGTAACAATATGATACATTTCTCTTTCTTCTTCAGGAGTAAATAGTTCGATTTTACCTTCATCTACCCATATATCAAAATGAGTTTTTTCCTTTAGAATTAGTGAGTAGTAAGATATATGATCTATATCCAAATTAATCGCAATATCTAAATCTTCTTTCAATATGTCTAGGGATTGTTTAGGGTTTGCAAGCATCAAGTCAATACTGATATTTTTGCATCCTAATTCTCTCATAAGTTTAATATTATCAAGAACAAGATCTTTTCTATGAAGTCTTCCCATAATCCTTAGCACTTGATTATTAAAGCTTTGCACGCCCATAGAATAACGATTAATACCATTTTTAAGATAAGACGATATCTTCTTTCTTGTAACCGATTCTGGATTCATTTCAATGGTTATTTCACAGTCATCACTTATTTCAAAAGTCTCTTTTACCGTATTTAATATTTCTTCGATATGTTTTTCTGATATATAAGATGGGGTACCACCGCCAATATAAATGGTATCTAGTGAAATATCTTCATCTTTGTATAATTTTATTTCTTTAATTAAATAGCTTATATATTCGTCAATTTTATCATCACTATCTGTAAAAGTTAGAAAATCACAATAGTGACATTTCTTTTCACAAAAAGGAATGTGTATATATAATCCGATTGGTTTATTCATATTACATTTGACCGACTAGCTTAGAAATTTCAACTATTACTTCACAAGCTTTTTGCATAGATTCCACTGACACATATTCATATCTACCATGGAAATTTTCACCACCAGCAAAAACATTTGGAGTTGGTAATCCCATGAATGAGATTTTAGAACCATCAGTTCCACCTCTTGTTGGCTCAATTATAGGCTTTATATCTAGATTTTCCATAGCTTTTTTAGCTACATCAACAGATCTAAAATCTTTTTCGATAATTTCACCCATATTGTAATAAGAATCTTCGATATTTACGAATATTCTTTCTTGATCCAATTCTTTATTTAATCTGTCAGCAACAAGTTGAATATATTTTTTCTTATCATTAAATAAATCTCTATCGTGATCCCTAATAATATATGCCATAGTAGTTTCTTCTTCATTACCATTTACATACATTAAATGATAGAAACCTTCTCTTTTTTCAGTATGTTCTGGGGACTCAAATTCAGGAATTGCATTTTGGAATTTTCTCGCAAGATTAAGAGAATTAATCATACTATCTTTTGCGCTTCCTGGATGAACATTCTTTCCTTTGATTGTTATAATTGCTGATGCTGCATTAAAGGTTTCATATTGCAATTCTCCAAGTTCGCCACCGTCTATAGTATAGGCGAAATCACATCCAAAATCTTCGACATCAAATAAGTCTGCACCTCTACCGATTTCCTCATCAGGACCGAATGCCACTCTAATCTTTCCATGCTTAATATCTTTATTTAGAATTAAATAATGCCCAGCGGTAACTATTTCTGCAACTCCCGCCTTATCATCTGCACCGAGTAGGGTAGTTCCATCAGTTGTAATTAATGTTTGACCTATATATTTTTTTAGATTAGGAAAATCTTTTGGTGATAATATATATTTACCTTCACTGTCAAGTACGATATCATTTCCATCATAATTTTCATGGAGTTGTGGATTTATATTCTTACTTTCAAAATCTGCTGTATCGACATGAGCTATAAATCCAACTGTTGGTACATCCTTGTCAATATTTGAAGGAATTGTAGCAGTTAGATAACTATTTTTAGGATTTAATTTTACTTCTTCAAAACCCAATTCAATTAATTCTTCTTTTAGATCGAGTAAGAATTCTGTTTGAGATTTTGTTGTTGGAACAGTGTTGCTTGAAGCATCTGATCTTGTATCTTTTTTTATATATTTAACAAATCTGTCTACTAATATATTTGACATAATAACTCCTTAAATTTAATATTTTTATCGATATTATTATAGCACTAATTGAATATCTTTAAAATGCAAAACTGTTCCGATCAAACAGAACAGTTTAATTTCTATTTTAGATAAAGTACAACTGGACAATGGTCTGAACCCATTTGTTCCATATGTATACTTGCGTCTAATATCTTATCTTCAAAATCTTTTGATACTACAAAATAGTCAATTCTCCAGCCTACATTTCTTTCTCTAGCTTTAGTTATATATGACCACCAGCTATACATATCAGGAATATCTGGATAGAAATATCTATAAGTATCAATAAATCCAGCGTTCAACAATTCTGTGAATTTACCTCTTTCTTCATCTGTAAATCCAGCATTTTTTCTATTTGATTTCGGATTTGCCAAATCGATTTCTTTGTGAGCGACATTTAAATCTCCACATAGAATAACTGGTTTAGTTTTATTTAATTCTAATAAATATTCTCTAAAAACATCTTCCCATTTTTGTCTATAATCCAGTCTTGTAAGCCCTCTTTGGGAATTAGGTGTATAGCAGTTTACTAAGAAAAATTCATCAAATTCTAATGTGATAACTCTTCCTTCAGTATCATGATCTTCAATTCCTATTCCATAAGATACATTAATTGGCTTATGCTTTGTGAATACAGCAGTTCCAGAATAACCCTTTTTTTGTGCGTAATTATAATACTGATAATATCCTGGTAAATCTAATTCTATTTGACCTTCAGACATTTTAATTTCTTGCAGACACATCATATCTGGCAGTTCTTGATTAAAATAATCTAAAAATCCTTTTTTCATCACAGCTCTAAGTCCATTAACATTCCATGAAATTAACTTCATCTTAACCTCTTTTTTTCTTTTCCTCTAATTCTTCTTTTTTCATTTCAATAGCCTTCTCGTAAATTTTAATCAATTCCATAGCTTGCTTCTTGAAATTATTCTCTCTTGAATATTCTAACACATTTTCTTTTAATTTCTTTTGTTCTTCTTCAGAAAGATCTAATATTGTTGTAAATAAATCTTTGAAATCTTCCTTTGTATCCCATTGATAACCATTCTTACCTTCAATAATTTGTCTTTCATTCGGTATATCCCTTTTAACCAATGCAAATAGACCAGATGCCATCGCTTCTAACATTGATATTGAATGCATTTCTGAAAGGGAAGCGGTGGTGTAGTAATCCATAGCGTGTAAGTAATTTGGAATTTCCGGATTAGGTATTGCACCTAATAAATGGATCCTGTCACCAAAATTATTCTTTTCTACCATTTCTTTTAGGTGATCTAAATCCGGACCACCACCAATTACGAATAGTCTTGCTTTTTCCCTTGGGAAATCACAATACATAAAATTAGTAATTAATTCTTCAATATTTTTTTCAGAACCGATTCTACCTACGAATACAAAAGATTTTGTATCATCTGATACATCATATTGTTTTCTGAATTCTTCTCTAAATTTTAATCTTTCTTCATTTACTTCAAAATCTCTATAATCAACTGCATTATCCATTACGATAACTTTTTTATCAACTTTTTGTCTGTCGATAAAAGCCTGTGCTTTTGCAGAAGGACTAACTATTATAGTTGCCTTTCTTGAAAATCTACCAAAATATGAAGATGATAGTTTTCTTGATAAAGAATAGAAATGTCTCAATCCTATATAAAATAGAAACTTATCATATTCAGTATGAAGTGTATATACTATTGGAAGATTTTTCTTTTTTGCTATTTTTAAGCCTAATTCGGCAATGCCAAATTCATTTTGAATATGAATTACATCCGGCTCAAAATCTATTGGATATTTTTTTCTTTTATTTCCAACAGGTAAAGCAATTCTATAATTGTAAAGTTTTTTTAGTAAAAATCCTGGCACATATACTACATTATCAACTATTTTTGTTTTTGTTTGTTTTTCAGATCCCACTGTCACAACTAAAACTTCATGACCTAATTCTTCATACATATTTTTTAACATATACGTTTGAGTAGCTACACCATTTATATATGGTGGGTAAGTCTCTGAAAATATTGCGATTTTCATAATATCCTCCTAGTTTTTTTATTATATCATAATACTAGGATTTTTATATTAAGAAATTATTAAATAAATTAAAATTCTTTCATAATTATAATTAAAATACATAATAGAAATTAATTTTCAAGCTCAAATATTTTAATTAAGATAAATCGATTTCAAAGTAAAAATTCATAAATAAAATCCTAAAATATATTATGTAGAGATAACATTTTCCTATAGAAATAATGTACTATTTAATGTTATAATATAGAAAATATAGTTATTTGGAGGGATTAATGAAGCACACACTAAATTCTAGTAATTTTGAAATTATTGTAAATCCAATTGGAGCATATATAGAGAGCTTAAGATACAACTATCAAAACATTTTCTATCCTAAAAATCAACTCGAAATTAATGGTGTGAAAAAAGATAGGGGTGGCTCACATATTTGTCTACCTTTATTTGGACCAAATGATATATATGGACTAAATAGGCATGGATTTGGCAGAGAATTAAAATGGACCATAGAGGAGCATGGAGAGCAACATTTAAGATATACTTTGACTCCAGACCATGAAGATTTTAAGGATGTAAGATTTAATTTAGAATATAGAATTATCGATAATAAATTTATTTCTGTATTAACTGCAAATAATTATAGTGATAAAGATGTGAAAATTAGTCCTGCATTTCATCCATATTTTGCATTTAAAGACTTTGATGAATTAAAAATTGATGGAGAAAAAATTAAATATACAAAAAAAGAATTAGCAGATACTGTACAGTATGAAGAAGTAAAAAGTTTTGAAACCGAAGAATTCAAGATTAATTTCTCTCAATTACATCTATCAAAATATGCGATTTGGACAGATTTAGAAGACAAATATATATGCCTAGAACCGACATATAATTTGGTATCAAAGGACTATTTTGTACTTAAACCAGGAACAGAAGAAAAATTCTATTATGAAATAGAAGTAAATGAAAAATAAAATATTGCTTAAAATTGAAATGACCCCAGAAATAAAATTCTAGGGTCAAATTTATTATATTTTAATCAACTAACATTTTAGCTAGTTTATCCGGATTACCACAACCTAGAGTTATAATAATATCTTCTTCGTCATATTCGTCTTTTAAGTCTTCAACGACATCTTCAAATGTAGATAGATACTTTGCATTAACTCCATTTCCAACTAATTTTTCAACTAAATCTTTTGAATGTATTGTTGGGTCGAAAGGCTCTCTAGCAGCAAATATATCAGTAACAATTACTTCATCTGCCTCATAGAATGAATTTGAGAAATCATCTAACAATATTTTAGTTCTTGAGTATAGATGAGGTTGGAATATAGCAACTAAATTTTTTTTATATGTGTCTTTAACCGCCTTTAAAGTAGATTTAATCTCTACTGGGTGGTGACCATAATCAGTTAGAACTGATGCATCATTATGTTTTCCGATAAGCTCCATTCTTCTATGAAGATTCTTATAACTCTTCAATGCAGTTCTAATATCTTCGACACTAATTCCATTTTCATATGCTGCGATAATTGCAGACATAGTATTATAGATATTGAATAAACCTATTATATTAATTGAAAAATCTTCAACTCTTCCATCTCTCATATGCATTGTAAAGCTTGGATAACCATGCTCATTATATTCTAGATTTTCTAAATAATAATCAGCAGTCTCATCTTCCATAGAAAATGTAATTAATTCTCCCTTTATATGATCAAATAATCTATGGGTATTTTTATCGTCTTTATTGATTATTGCTTTTCCATCTTCATCTAAATTCTTCATATATCCGATGAATGTCTCAACTATATGATTTAAATCTTTATAATAATCTAAATGATCTTCGTCTATATTTAATATTACAACTGTTGCTGGATGATAATTTAAAATATTACCCTTGAAC
>CAMXYZ010000050.1 GCA_947253305.1 uncultured Helcococcus sp. | reverse complement strand
GATTGCCTCTTGTCTCGTGGGCTCGGAGATGTGTATAAGAGACAGCCTTTACTTTCATTACTCCTATAATATTTACTTTCATGTTTTATTTCATAAATTACAGGGACTTCCTTATCCTGAATTATTGTTTTTGTATTATAAGTTTTACTGCTAGGACTAGCATAATCAACTCTATTAGATTTACTTGTCATAAAAGAACCAAGAGAATTTATTTGTGGTAAGGGTTCATATTTATATTCTGCTTCCAATATGACTTCGTCATAACTATTATTTGGTGAATCTTCATCGATTCCGTTAAGAATTATCTTATCTTTATTTTTAATTACTAAATTAGGATTGTTCTTAGCATCTTCTTTTTTATGCTTAAATACTATATAAGTGGATTGAGGACCCGTAAAATTATCAATGTCGGTCATATTTGAGATTTTATTATTATCTGTTTTTATAAAATTACCGGTAGCTCTCTCTCTATATCCAACTAATTCCCCGTTACTTATATCTGGTTCTATATCTAATTTTACTTTTTGAGTTCCATTAATATATCTGAAACTCAAGAACCATTCGGTGTAAAAATATTCTTCAGAGTTTTCAGGTGCTGTTCCCCATTCTGGATTCCATACTTCATATTTGAAGTTAAATTGTTTTTTTAACCAATCACTATTAGGACCTGTTTTATCAAAAGATGTCTTAGTTACGTTCTTAGCAGTTAACTTATCAGATTCAAATTTTGAATCTTTTAATTCATACTCTAAATTAAATTTTGATTCTGCTCCGTTTGCAATATAAAAAGGTCTATATTTATATCTTATAGTCGCTTCTGCACTATAAGCTCCAACTATAGCTTCTCTATTTGTAACTAAAATATGATCATCTTTAACTTCATAATTAAATAATGTATTTCCACCTTCTTGTCCTAAAGGCATAAAAGGTAATGTATTATAGTCGATTTCTCCTGATGGTTTACCATCTCTATCTTCAAATAAATATCTAGGAAGTTTTATTTTAACTTCTCCAGGAGCTAGATTTGCATCACTTACAGAAAACTTCAACCCTAAAGCCAAATCTCTTGTTTCTTTTTCAGCATTAGTTCCAGTTTTATGCTTTGGGTATCGTGTTTCAGGTGCAACTATTAAATTGTTACCTTCTATTTTCCCATCATCTGCAGAAATCCATTCTATAGATACATTCTGATCTGAGAAAGATTTTGTATCTTCTTTATTAACATTTTCAGTATTCATCTTCCGCAATTGAATATCTGATAGTTTCTTATCTTCTTCTGTATAATTCAATTCATCATCTTTTTCATGAGATTTATCTAAATCCTCTAGTTCATTTGATTCTATCTCATCTTCGACTTCATTAGGCTTAACTGTATTGTTCAATTCTTCCGTTTCTAACTCATTATCAACTTCGCTTAATTCATCAGTAATGGAATTTTCCTGAATCTCATCAAAATCTTGAGCCAAAGATGTAACTGAATTTAAGCTTGTTAGTAAAATCGTAAAAGCTAATAATCCAGATATAAATTTCCTTTTCATGTCTCCCTCTTTTCTCTAAATTTATAAAATTTTAAACTATATTATAGATTTATCATTTTTCTTAATATTTATTTATTCATAATTAAGATTATAGTAACATATTTCAGGGGTTTTAGTAAACTATAATCGTATAGAATTTGTGTATTTAGTAAATATATGTATATTCTTTTAAATTGTTATATTTTAGATCATACTATCATAGGTCTAAAATATAAAAGACCCTTAATCTACTATTAGATTTTAGGTCTTTGTGCGTATTATTTATTTTTATTCTTTAACTCCCCTTTCATAATTTAGATATTCAAACACTAATATAAAAACTTCTTAATTTGAATTCTTATCAAATCAAGAAGTTAGATTTATATTGCATTTAACCATATTTTTATCTATTACTATTTTATCTACTAATGATTTTACTATTAATAAACCTCTGCCATCCGGTCTTCGTTCTTTTACATCATATTTTTTGAAGTTTTTAATGCCTTCTCCCTCATCTTCAACTTCAATATTAACCGAATTTCTATCTATAGATATATTAAGTTTAATACACTTATTCTTATCATATTTATTCCCATGTTCATGACAATTTATAAGTAGTTCACTTAGGATAAGTCTTATGTCGAAACATAGCTCTTCATCAACTATAGGCCTAATGTCCTTAACTATACCGAGAACGACATTAGTTATTAGCTTTGTATCTCCGTAGATTATCCGATTATAGATATATTGCATCTCTTTTCCTTTCTATTTAATGTATATCTCTCATATATACATAATTTACCCATATTAATATCTAATAATCATTACAACTTATAATAAATATATACTTTTATTTATTATTTTTATATTGTATAATATAAGTATAATAATAAATAAGGAGGCAGTCATGGCAAAATGGGAATGTGTAGCATGTGGTTATATCTATGATCCAGAAGTTGGTGATCCAGATAACGGCATCGAAGAAGGCACATCTTTTGACGAACTACCAGAGGATTGGGTATGTCCAGTTTGTGGAGTTGGCAAAGATATGTTTGAAGAATTATAAGATAGTGTACATAAAGAAGCTATATAATAGCTTCTTTTTTATTTTAAATCTAAAAATGCCGGAAATTAATCCGGCATCCTAAATTATATTATTTTTTCGATAAAATTATATATATATTCTCTATTTTCTTTTGTCTCTGACGAATAATATATTATTTTTTTTTTATCTTCTATTCCTAATTTATTGGCAATAACTTTTACATATTGTTGAAGTCTCGATTTTCCAATTTTATCTAGTTTAGTTGCAATTACATATCCTTCAAATCCCATTTCAATTATCCAATTATACATCATCAGATCTTCATTGGTAGGTTCGTGACGAATATCAACTAATAATACGACTTCTTTCAGATTCTCTCTTGATGCTAAATAAGTATTAATTATATCTGCCCATTTATCTTTTTCACTCTTAGAAACAGCAGCATATCCATATCCTGGTAAATCGACGAGTCTAAATTTGTCATCGATATTATAAAAATTTATAGTTCTTGTTTTTCCTGGTTTTGAACTAGTTCTAGCTAAATTTTTCCTATTAATTAAAGAATTTATCAAAGAAGATTTTCCAACATTTGATCTTCCTGCCAATGCTATTTCAGGCAAATTATCAATTGGATATTGTTCCTCTTTTACCGCAATACTTTCTAATTGAGGATTATTAATTTTCATGATTTTACTCACTTTCATCATTTAAAAGAGCCAGTTTTAATACTTCTTCTACATGCGATACTGGATAGAATTTCATTTCATTTCTAATGCTTTCTGGTATATCTTCCAAATCTCTCTCATTTTGATTCGGAATTATCACATTATTTATTCCATATCTTTTCGCTGCTAATGCTTTTTCTTTAAGCCCTCCGATAGGAAGAACCCTACCTCTTATTGTAACTTCTCCAGTCATAGCTATATCTTGTCTAACCTTTTTGCCAGTAATTGCAGATACAATTCCTGTAGTAATTGTAATACCAGCTGATGGTCCATCTTTTGGAGTAGCTCCTTCTGGTACATGGACGTGAATATCTAATTCATCTATTCGTTCTTTTTTAATTCCTAATTTATCCATATTAGATTTAATATATGAAAGAGCCGCAACACCTGATTCTTTCATAACATCTCCAAGTGAACCTGTTAATTGTAACTTGCCTTTTCCACTCATGGTATTTACTTCTATTTGTAGTAATTCTCCACCTACTGTAGTCCATGCAAGTCCTGTAACTACTCCAACTTCTGGAGTTCTTTGTATATCATCGTCTAATATTTTTTCATTGCCTAGGAAATCTCTATAATTTCTTAGACTTATATTTACTTTTTCAGCGCCTTCAACTATTCTCATAGCAGCTTTTCTACAAATTTTTGCAATTTCTCTTTCAAGATTTCTTACACCAGATTCTCTAGTATAATTTTTAATTGTTTTTTTAATTACAGAATCTGAAATAGATATTTGATCTGAACTCAATCCATGTGCTTCAATTTGCTTTGGCACTAAATATTTCTTAGCTATCATTAATTTATCATATTCTGTATACCCTGAAAGATTAATAACTTCCATTCTATCTAAAAGCGCTTGAGGTATTGTTTGGGTAGTATTAGCTGTCGTAATAAATAAAACTTTTGATAAATCTACTGGTATTTCAATATATCTATCTAAAAACTCATTATTTTGATTTGGATCTAATACTTCAAGTAGGGCTGATGCAGGATCAGCCTTATATGAAGAAGATATTTTATCTATCTCATCAAATAAGAATACTGGATTCAAGGTTTTGGCCTTTTGTAAAGATGTTATTATTCTTCCAGGCATAGCTCCTATATAGGT
Source organism: uncultured Helcococcus sp. (assembly GCA_947253305.1). Classification (GTDB taxonomy): domain Bacteria; phylum Bacillota; class Clostridia; order Tissierellales; family Peptoniphilaceae; genus Helcococcus. The sequence continues at coordinate 2,885 of CAMXYZ010000050.1, read as the reverse complement.
CTTTCTATGTCCTCTAATTTCACTTTCATCAGTAACTCCACCTAGTCTCATTGATATATATTCTCTATTCATAGATTCAGCAACTGATTTAACTATGGAAGTCTTACCTACTCCTGGAGGGCCAACAAGGCAAAGTATAGAGCCCTTCATATCTTTCTTAAGTTCTAATACTGCTAGATATTCTAGTATTCTCTCTTTAACATCCTTTAATCCATAATGATCTTTATCTAATACTCCTCTTGATTTATTTATACTTATTTGATCATCAGTGTATTTCCCAAAAGGAACATCCAAAACATTATCCAAATATGTTCTTATCACATTTACTTCTGGTGATCCATTTGGTGTAAATTCTAATCTATTTAACTCTTTTAATAAATGTTCCTTATTATCATCGCTAATATCTAGATCTTTTATTCTTCTTTCATAATCTTCTTCAAAGCTCTCGCCATTTCCCTCTATTTGCTCTAATTCTTTTTTAATTATCTGTAATTGTTCTCTAAGATAGTATTCTTTTTGGCTAGTATTTATCTTATGATTGATTTTTTTTGAAAGAATTTGCTTATATTCTAATATATAGATTGTTCTTTCCATATATTTAATAAGCTCAATAAGTCTTTTACTTGGGTCTAATTCTTCTACTAATTCTTGTATTAAATATAAATTGTCCGGTCTTAAATGAAATATTAAATCATCTACATAGTCTGAAAAATTCTTAATATCATCTAGAAGTAGTTCAAATTCAAAAGGTATATCTGTCTTGTATTCTCTTAACTTTGATAATAAATCCATAGCACTTTGTTTCAAAGCCTCTATTTCTACAGTATCTCCCCTATCTTCGTAAATATATTCTTCTATTAAAACTTCGTAAAATTTATCTTGTTCTCTATATTTTTCTATCTTTGCTCTATTTACACCTTCAACCATTACTTTTACTACACCATCAGGCATAGTGATGCTTTGTTTGATTTTCGCTAAAACTCCGAAACTATTAATATTATCTATATCAAATTCTTCCATAAAGGTATCTTTTTGTGTAGTTAAAAATACATAAGAATCTTTCTGTTCAGCTTCTTGTATCGCATTTATAGAAAATTCTCGTCCTGCTTCAAAATTTATTGTATTTTTTGGAAGTATCCATATCCCTCTAAGAGGAATCATAGGAACTATTCTTTCTTTAGTTTTATATGAATTTTCCATTTTGCCTCCATAAATAAAAAGGGCTAAGCCCTTATACTAAAATCGGAGATTTATTATCTCTTATAGTCTCAGCAGTTATCTTGACTTCTTTGATTTTTTTGTTATCAGGTATATCAAACATTATGTCAAGTAATGAGTCTTCTAGTATAGCTCTTAGTCCTCTTGCTCCTGTATTTCTCTTTATAGCAAGCTTAGCTATTTCTTCTATAGAACCTTCTTCAAATGTTAATTTAACGCCATCAATATTGAATAATTCTTGATATTGTTTTATTAAAGCATTTTTCGGTTCTGTAAGAATCTTAACTAAGGCTTCTTCATTTAATTTATCTAAAGTAACTATAATTGGTATACGACCTACGAATTCCGGTATCAAACCATATTTCATTAAATCTTGTGGTAATATTTTTTCAAGAGTAGCTCCAAGCTTCTCTTCTCTCTCTTCTCCAAATAGAGCCCCAAAACCTATTGATTTTGTCTCAACCCTATTTTCGATGATATCTTCAATACCATCGAAGGCGCCACCAACTATGAATAAGATATTTGTCGTATCAACTTGTATATATTCTTGGCTCGGATGTTTTCTACCGCCTTTAGGTGGAACATTTGCAACAGTACCTTCTATTAATTTTAATAGTGCTTGTTGAACACCTTCACCACTAACATCTCTAGTTATTGATACATTCTCAGCTTTCTTGGTTATCTTATCAATTTCATCAATATATATGATTCCTCTTTCAGCTTTTTCAATGTCATAATTTGCCGCCTGAACCAATTTAAGAATTACATTCTCAACATCTTCACCGACATATCCAGCTTCAGTTAAGCTAGTAGCATCTGCAATAGCAAATGGAACATCTAATGTCTTAGCTAGTGTTTGCGCTAATAATGTCTTACCTGAACCAGTAGGACCTACCATACATATATTTGATTTTTGAATTTCTGTTTCTGTGTTTTTAGAATGCTTAATTCTTTTGTAGTGATTGTAAACGGCTACAGCTAATGTCTTTTTAGCTCTATCCTGTTGTATTATATATTCATCGAGATAAGTCTTAATTTCTTTAGGTGTCTTCAATTCAAATAAATCAGTGGATTCTGTTAATTCAAATTCTTCATCTAATATCTCTTTACAAATATCTATACATTCATTACATATATTTACATTATTTGGACCTGTTATCATTCTGGCTACATCAGATCCATATTTACCACAAAAAGAACATTGAACATCATCTTCAAAAAAATTAGCCATTAAATCTCCTTGTGACTTTCAATCACCTTATCTATCAAACCGTAATCTAAAGCTTCTTGAGATGTCATATACTTATCTCTTTCAGTATCTTTGATAACTTGTTCAACATCTTGACCTGAAGTGTCTGATATGATTTTATTCAATCTTTCTCTTATCTTTAATATTTGTTCTGCAACTATATTGATATCTGTAGCTTGTCCTTGAGCTCCACCTAGTGGTTGATGGATTAATATATTTGAATTTGGTAATGAGTATCTCTTACCTTTTGCTCCAGCTGTTAATAGGATTGCTCCCATACTTGCAGCTTGTCCAATACAGATTGTAGATACATCTGGTTTAATATAATTCATAGTATCGTATATTGCTAATCCAGCGGTTACTGAACCACCCTGTCTCTTATACACATCTCCGAGCCCACGAGACAAGAGGCAATCTC
>CAMXYZ010000049.1 GCA_947253305.1 uncultured Helcococcus sp. | reverse complement strand
ATTTTCTTATTTTTGAATTTGTTGCAACAAGTCTGTAAATGAAGCGTTTAATTCTTTATATGCATCTTCAGGTGTTGCTGGTTTTAATGAGTTCCATGATAAAATTGAATTTTCCCATGTTTCCCAAACGCCACCAAATTCTTTGAATAATGGTCTTGGAACTGATACTTCATAAGATTCTAATACATTTTCAATTAGTTTCTTATCTGTATCTGATAAATCAGAACCTGTATATTGTTCTAATTTTGCATTTTCTAAAATCTTACCTGTTGCACGATATAAATCAACAGCTCTTTCTGGATTTACTAATTCTTTAATGAATTCTTCAGCTATCTTCATCTTATCTGCATCATCTTCGATTCTTGAGTTAGCTACTAGTGCCCAACCACCTTTCCATTGACTGAATTCTTTTCCAGCTACTGTTAAGTGATTTACTGGATAAATTTCTACATTACCAGCTTGGATTTCTTTAGCTATAATGCTATCTCCACCTGCTGCCCAAGGACCGTCTAATCTAGCTACACCTTTTCCACCTGTCTTGAATTGATCGTCAATATATCCGCCACCTGCATCTTTATCTAATAGGGCAGTGTTATTATCGTTTTGTAATTTCCAGTATGCATACATTCCGTCAAATACAGCTTTTTGGTCTGCTGTTAATTCATTGTAAGCACCTGAATATGTTGACATAAATGAACCATCTTTTTCTGATAGTAATTCAATTCCACCTGCGTTATTTGGTGCTACACCAAACCATGCATTGTTTAATGGTAATAAAATTGATGCTGGATCTTGTTGTGCTGTAAGTTCCATTGGGTTTTTGTAATCTACATTATTTGCTTCAGCATTTTTTGTATTTACAAATGTTACTAATGTTTCTATATTGTATGGGAATGCTAAATAATCATCACCATCTTTGAAAGCTCCACCCAGACCTTCATCAAAATTATCAAATCCACCTAGTTCTTTAGCCATTTCTGCTGCAGGAAGTGCTGCTAAAACTTCATTTTGTCTTAGACCATCAAATCTATCTGCAGGAATTGCAAATACGTCAGCAACATCAGCGTTTGTTGCACTTGTTGAATCAATAATATCTAAGTGATCGAAAGATCCTGATTCTTTTAATTCGATTTTTACATCAGGATTTTTTTCCATAACTCTCTTTACTGTTTCTTCGTAGTAAGCTTTCCAACCTTCTTCTACTTGAACGCTGATTTCACCTTTTAATCCGCCTTCATTTCCTTCACCTGCAGTATTTTCTGCTGGTTTTTCTTGTCCACCTTTTGAACAAGCTGCTAATACCATTACTAATGCTAATAATAAAGCTAGTAATTTACCATGTTTTTTCATATTTCCTCCTATTGTTGCACCGTCTTTGGAAGCGGTTGCATTATAAACATATCATATACTTAAAAGAATTTTATGTCAATAAATTTTCAATTATTATAAGAGACAGGAGATTAAGAATATCAATGAATTTATGCAATTGTTTTCATTGTCTATTTTTAGATATAATAAGTTGATAATTGTTAAAGATTAATTAGTTTACACAATAAGGGATAATATAAAAAATTGACATAAAGTTATATTTATACATAATTTTTATTAAAAAGACAGTATAGACATTTATTAAAAAAAATTAACAATTCAAGATAATTAATCAATTAATCTATCATAAATATTTCTTTAGTATGAAAAAATCTCAATATAGTATATAATGTAGAAAGATTAATTTTAGGAGAAGAGATGTTTTTTAGAAGAGGCGACGGTCATAAAATCAAAGTAGATTCATTCATGAGATTTATACCATTAATTATGAAAGAAAGAAATGATGCATTTGTATTTCTTAAAGAAGAAATAGATTTATCTAATCTGGATGAATATATAAGAGAAGTTTATTTTGAAACAGGAAATAGATTATCTTATATGCATATTATTTATGCTGCAATTATAAGGACACTTTATGAAATGCCAAAACTCAATCAATTTATAATGAATGGTAATTATTATATGAGAAATGAGATAGTAATATCCATGGTTGTAAAAAAGGAGATGAGCTTAGAAGGTGATGAAGCGTCATTAAAATTTGTGTTTGAGGGACATGAATCTCCATCAGAAGTAAAAGAGTTAATTAATAAAAAAATTGAGTCTGAGAAAAATGCTGAAACACAAGGCAATAATGCTACCGATAAATTTGTTGCAAGCTTAAATCATATACCTACACCTATCTTAAAATTCTTTGTAGGCGTATTAAAACAAATGGATAAGTGGAATATGCTTCCTAAGTCTTTGTTAGATGCAAGTCCATTTCACGCATCTTCATTTATTACTAATTTAGGTTCAATTGGTTTAGATGCAGCTTATCATCATATTTATAATTTTGGAAATATAGGTTCATTTATTTCAATTGGTAAGAAGACCAGAAGAGTAGTAAAGAAAAAAGATGAATTTGTAGAAGCTAAATTCTTAAATATTGCCTTTGTTGGTGATGAAAGAATTTGTGATGGATTTTATTGGGCTTCAGCCATGAGAACATTCTTTAGATATGTGAATGACCCAAAGAGATTAGAACATAATATTAATAAGCAATAATTTTTAGCAGGATTAATTCCTGCTTTTTTATTTTAAATTTAAATTATTTACACAAATATTGTAAAAATGTGATATTATTAAATATGCAATTATTATATTAGTTTATATATTTATTTAAAAGTTAAATTTAATTATATATTCTATAAAAGAGGTAGAAAAATGGATTATTTAAAATTAGATAAGGACATATTTTATAGTATTATAAATATGAAATTAAGAGATTATTACAAAGATTTAAACGATTTATGCTTGAGTGAAAATATCGATAAAAATCTTTTCATAAATAAGATTAATAAATTTGGTTTTAAATATGACAGAGATCATAATAGATTAATTGAAATATAGTTACTTTTAAAAATATTAAAAACAATTAATAATTTAATACAAAATTATTTTAGGGAGGTGTATTTTGTATTCTAAATATTTTCAGAAACAAAAGATGATGAGAACTGTTCTTATTGCATTAGCACCAATTATTATTTACGGAATCTATGTATTTGGATGGAGAGTATTAGCTTTACTAGCATTCAATATAGTAGTAGCTTCCGGAGTAGAGTACATATGTGAAAGACTAATGTACAATAAGAATAAAGTTACAGAAGCTGCATTTGTAACTGCAACAATTCTCACAATGACATTGCCACCACAAATTCCATTCTGGATTTCTGGTGTAGGTGTGGCTGCAGCAATATTCTTCGGTAAAGAAGTATTTGGAGGATTCGGACGTAATCCTTTCAACCCTGCGATAGTTGGTAGAGCATTTATCTATATTAACTTTCCAGGATATATGCTTAGATGGAATGAAGCAGCAAATTCACAAAGCTTCGTTAGTGGTCTAGGTGGATTCACAAAATGGATTACGCCGTTGATTGATACATCAACAAGTGCAACACCAATGGTTGATATAGCAACAAATGGTGCTACATATAGTCCATTAACATTATTATTAGGTAATCATGGTGGATCTATTGGTGAAATCTCAGTATTATTAATTTTACTTGGTGGGGCATATATGATTTATAAGAAGATAGCTTCTTGGGAATTAATGCTTTCAACTATGATAGGATTTTTAGGTATATCTTATCTATTGATTGTATTAGGATTTGATGCAAATGTATTACCACCACTTGAAGGAATGTTAGTTGGTGGATTTATGTTTGGTTCAGTATTTATGGTCACAGATCCAATTTCAGCACCAAAGCAAAGTCAGGCAAAGTGGATTTATGGAATTATAGTTGGAGTTTCAACAGTACTTATAAGATCATTTGCAAACTTCCCAGAAGGTATGATGTTTGCAATATTAATCGCAGAAGTATTTGGACCAATTATTGACTATGTATTTGCAGATATAAATAAGAAAAAAAGATTAGCTAAAAAAGCTTTAGAAGCTCAAAAAGCAAAGGCGAAGGAGGTATAAGATGGAAAACAGAAAGAAAAAATCACTTATATATCCTACAGTATTTATGATTATACTAACAGCAATTTTAACATTTATACTGGCTGTTATTAATCAACAAACTAAGCCTATAGTAGCTCAGAATAGAGAATTGGATTTAAAAGAAAAAATTCTTTATGTATTTTCAATAGAGCACGATAATACACCAGAAGGCATTATAAAGACATTTGATGAAAGAGTTAAAGTTGATGCCGAAAAATTCAACGATGAGCCAGTATATGTATATGAGGTAGATAATAAAGTTGAAGCATATGCATTTGCTTTTAATGGTTCTGGATTATGGGGACCAGTAAAAGGATATATGGGAATTAAGAGTGATTTATCTGAATTAGTAGGTATTGACTTTATAGAGCAACAAGAAACACCTGGACTAGGCGGACGTATTGAAGAAGAATTCTATAAATCTCAATATAGGGGAGCTCATACTGACAATTTAAAATCCGATATTGATGCTATTTCAGGTGCTACATTAACCTCAAATTCAGTTATAAATCTTGTTGACGAAGATTTACAAGAATTTTTAAAGATAAGGGGAGGATCTAATTAATGAATAAATATATTAAGATATTTAAAGATCAATTATTATATGATAATCCTGTCTTATTACAAATTATAGGTATATGTTCAGCTTTAGCTGTAACAAACAATACAATGAACTCATTAGTTATGGGTGTAGCTTTAATGTTTACTACAGGTTTATCATCATTAATTATATCTATGATTAAAGATTATACACCTGGCCATATAAGAATGGTTGTTCAAGTATTCATAATATCATTTTTCGTTATTATTGTAGATATGATATTAAAAGCTTATATGCCAGATATGAGTAAGACTTTAGGACCTTATGTTGGTTTGATTATTACAAACTGTATTATAATGGGTAGAGCTGAAGCTTTTGCTATGCAAAATAAGCCAATAGCTTCATTCGTAGATGGTGTATCAGCAGGGGCTGGATACACATTAGTTTTATTAGCGGTAGCAGTTGTTAGAGAATTACTAGGATTTGGAACTATTTTAGGTTATCAAATTATGCCAGAAGGTTTCACAACATGGACTCTAATGATAATGCCACCTGGAGCATTCTTCATTCTTCCATTAATAATGTGGGCAATGTATAATCACATGCACAAAGATGAAACAAAATCTAAGGAGGCAAAATAATGTATATTAATCCGTTTATTATATTCTTTGCTTCAATATTTACAAGTAATATGATATTCAGTAACTTTTTAGGTATGTGTTCATTTATTGCTGTAAGTAAAGAAGTTGAAACAGCAGCTGGTTTAGGAATCGCAGTAACATTTGTATTGGCGATAACAACAGTACTAAACTATTTTATGAATAATTTGCTTGTATCATTAGGAATTGAGTATCTTTCATATATTATATTTATCATTGTAATAGCTGCGTTCGTGCAAGTATTAGAAATGGTACTTGAAAGATATATTCCAAATTTATATTATGCACTAGGTATATTTTTACCATTAATTACAGTTAACTGTGCTATTTTAGGAGTATCATTATTTATGGTATCAAGAGAATATGATTTCTTACAATCATTATTATTTGGTATCGGTTCAGGATTAGGTTGGGCATTAGCTATAGTTGCTATGGCTGGAGTTAGAACTAAGTTCAACGAAAACTCACTACCTAAGGGTTTACAAGGTGCTCCGATAACATTAATTATTACAGGTATTATGGCGATGGCATTTATCGGATTTTCCGGAATGGTTCAAATCCAATAAGAGGAGACTATTATGCAAGAAATATTATCTACAACAGGTATAGTTGCGTTAATCTCAGCAGGATTCGCAATTTTACTTACAGTAGCAGATAAATTCTTAAATGACTATGGAATTGTTAATTTAAGAATTAATAAAGAAAAAGAGTATCAAATAGAAGGTGGACAAACCGTATTAAATGCTCTTAAAAATGAAAAAATATTTTTACCATCAGCTTGTGGTGGTAAAGGAACATGTGGTTATTGTAAAGCTGTTATTAATTCTGGAGGAGGCCCAGTATTAGCTACAGAAAAGCCACTATTAAGTAAAACTGAACTTGACACAAACGTTAGACTATGTTGCCAAGTTAAGGCTAAAGAAGACTTAGAAATTGAAATTCCAGAAGATTTATTCAATGTAGCAGAATTTGAAGCTACATTAGTAGAAAAAGAAATGATGACTGATAGAATTGTTAAAATCAGAATGGAACTTCCAGAAGGGGTAGAAATTAACTTCAAGCCTGGACAATTCATCCAATTACAATCAAAACCATATAAGGGTGGAGATGGATATCAAGGACAAGATGAATCTTGGGATAGAGCATATTCTATAGCATCATCAATTAAAGATCACAAACATGTTGAATTACTAGTTGGTCAAGTTTTAGAAGGAAGAGTATCTACTTATGTTCACAAAGTATTAGAAGTAGGGGATAAAGTAACTTTAGTAGGACCATTTGGTGACTTCTACTATACTGATGATGATAGAGATGAAATTGTAATGGTAGCAGCTGGTACAGGTTTTGCACCAATTAGATCAATACTTTATCATATGTTAGATAATGATATTAAGAAAAAAGCAAGATTCTATTTCGGTGCTAGAACAAAAGATGATTTATTCTTGGTAGATGAAATGAAGATGTTTGAAGAAAAATTATACGATTTCAAATTTATGCCAACATTATCTAGACCAAATCCTGAAGACAATTGGGAAGGTGATACTGGTAGAGTTAATAATTCAATAGATAAATATATTGAAGAAGATAAGACATATACAGCTTATCTATGTGGTTCACCAGTTATGATTGAAGGAATAGTTAAATCATTAGTAGCTAAAAATGTTGATAAAGACTTTATCTACTTCGATGAATTCTAATGAATAAGTCTATTAAGATAAATTAGTAAAGATTTAAAATAAATTAAAGGATATAATGAAAATTTTATTTTTCATTATATCCTTTTTTTAATACTTATTCATATAAATATATTATTGAAAATCCATCAATGATAATATTCCCAATATATTAAATTACAAAGCTCAATGAAATTCCGAGTACTGCTCCAATTACAAATATTTTAATTATATCTATCTTTTTAATATATAGAATAAATCCTACTATAAATCCGATTACTGCAATATAATTAACATTATTTATTGCAATCTCAAGATTATCAAATATTGATGAATGAATCATATCTAATGTAGCTATAAATATTAAACCAGCTATTGCGGGTCTTAAAGACTTAATTATTTTTTGCATGAATGAAATTTCTCTATCATTAAAATAAAGATAGGCCAAAATAGACATTATTAACAAT
>CAMXYZ010000048.1 GCA_947253305.1 uncultured Helcococcus sp. | reverse complement strand
ACACGTAAGGAGTCGTCGGCAGCGTCAGATGTGTATAAGAGACAGGTATTATCCTTGTCATTTAAAATATTAAAACGAACAGGCTTTTCTATACCAGAAAGATTGTCATTTAATCCAGAATTAGATTTTACAAACATAGGTGCTGAGACTCTTAAAAGATCTAAATTTTTTGCCAAAGTATTTTAGAAAAATTCCTTGATTTCTTTTATAAAGTACTGAGTTTGCACTAAATCTAAACTTGATTTATAATTTTCAGGTATTTTAATATTCATAATCTAACTCCATTTCATAAAACTAATTTTAGCATAAAGTAAGAAATATAGCTAATATATATTAAAAATAAATAAATAAATTTGCCGATATATTATAAAAATTTATTGTAATTCGATAAACATTATGTTATTATATTTCTATCAAATAAATTGGAGGCGATTTTGAAAATCGATAAAAAAGATAAAGATGATAAAGTCATCCTGTGGGGTGATGTTGTATCGTTAAGAGATTTAGTAATAAGTATAATAATAGCAATTGTAACTACAATGGGTGGATATTTTCTTGCACCATCAGATAATCAATCAATGCAATTATTTTTTGGATTGGGTGGTTCTGTTCTAGGATTTATCATAACATCAATATTATTTAAGCCTAAGAGAATAGTGGAGGAAGAATAATATGGATACAAATATTTTAATTCAGATGCTAATAGCGATATTCGCCGGAATAATCATATATACTTTAATAGGATTTATACCAGGAACTGACGAAACTTCAGTATTAGTTCCAATATCATTGGCTTTAGTGCTTTCAGGAGTAGCACCAATAGTAATATTGGCATTTTTCATATCATCAATGGTTACACTATCAGTAACCAATGCTATACCTACAGCACTGGTAGGACTGCCAGGAGGTGTAATGGCTACACCTATGATGGAATACAGCCTATATTTAAAAGATAAGGATAAATCATCGATAGTTATAAAGAAGATGGCTGTAGGATCATTAATCGGATTATTAGTGGCATTACCAATTTCACTAATACTAGCGAATATTATCGCTCCCTATGGAGAATTTTTAAAGCAATATGCTTCATTATTATTTGTTATTGGTGCGGTATTCTTATCATTACTTTCTAAAGCTAAATTATTATCTTTAGTAAGTATAATTCCATTATCAATGTTATTCATGTCATTAAGACATCTATATTGGGGGACGGGATTAGTACCAGAAGGAAAAAATATTACAGTTTCATTCTTTTTAGGAATAACAATAGGACCATTAATCATTACATTACTTGAAATGCTCAATAAACAAAAAAGAGAAGAAGCTAAGACTAAAGATTTTAAACATATTGTAGTTCCAAAGGAGAAAGATAAAGTTCTAAATCCTTTCAAAATTGTAGATAAAAAAGAAATGATTAAGCCGGCAATATCATCCGCTCTAGCAAGTTTCCTATTTGTATTATCTCCAGTAGGATTGACAATATTATTTGGGGAATTAATGGGTAAAAACGAAAAAGATATGGAGAAAAGATCATTCACAAGCATCATAACTATGTCAGCGATGATTCAAGCCACATATATATCAGGTATAGTGATTCCATTAGTGGCACTTGGTATTCCTTTATCTCCAGTGTCCATTGGACCAGGAATTGCATTATTCAATGTTGAACCAGTATTTACTCAGACAAATAATATTCATCATATATTATCAAATGGTGAAAAGCTATTAGCGATAGTTCCTGCAGCTTTAATAGCTTTAGCTGTAGCCTATTTCTTAACAAATAGAAATGCTTCTAGAATCACGAACTTTGTATTGAAGAAGATTCCACATGAAGCGATACTTGGATTATTTATCTCATTTATAGTATTACTTTCATATATGGATGCTGGTATAGTTAATATATTTGGTGTAATATTAATAGGCATAGTAAGTGGATACTTAAATAGACAGGGAGTAAATTATGGAGTTCAATTTATGGCTCTATATGCAGCACCTTGGATTGTCAGTAATTTAATAGGATAGTTTATGGAAAAAATATATGGAAAAGTTATACTAATAGGGGAGCATTCGGTAGTATATGGTGAACCAGCCATTGCAATACCTTTTGATGGTACAACTTTAGAAGTTAATATTAGTTATTCAGTTTCTAATAGAATACAATGTAAATTTTTTGATGGAAAATTAGAAGAAAGTTCTGAGGAGCTTGCAGGACTCAAGGCTCTAATATCAGAATTCTTAAATCATTATAATATAGAAGAAAAGATTAAAGTAAATATTGAATCGACAATTCCAAATGAAAGAGGAATGGGTTCATCAGCAGCGGCTTCAATAGGAGTTGCAAAAGCTTTATTTAAGTTTTTTGATATAAAATATACGGATAATGATATAATTGAATGGGCAAATATCTCAGAAAAAATTATACATGGTAATCCTAGCGGTATAGATATTACAGTCGTTGCAAATAATCAAAGCCTTTATTTTATAAAGGGACAGCCTTTTGAATTATTCCCGATAAATACCGATGCGTATATAATAATTGCAGATACTGGTAAAAAGGGTAATACAAAGGAAGCAGTAGCTGATGTAAGAAAACTAGTAGAGTCTTCAAATCCGGTTTATAAGGACTATGTGAAGAGATTGGGAGAGCTTACAGATATTGCTAGAAAAAATATTGAAAAAAATAATATTACAGAACTAGGAAAAAACTTTAATGAAGCCCAGTTTTTATTGAGAGAATTATCAGTATCAGATGAGAAATTAGAAAGATTAATTGATATTGCTAATGAAAATGGAGCGCTTGGATCAAAGCTTACAGGTGGTGGAAGAGGTGGTTGTATGTTTGCAATTGCTGATTCATTTGAAAATGCAAATAAGATAAAATTAGCTTTATCCAAAGAGGCTGAAAATACCTGGATGACAAGATTAAAGACAGATTAGGAAATAGGAATGAAAAAATATAGGTCAAAAGCAAATGCTAATATAGCTTTAGTTAAATATTGGGGAAAAGAAAATGAGGAATTAATTATTCCTAAAAACTCTTCACTATCTTTAACATTAGACTCTTTATACACAATTACAGAAGTCAGCTTTATAAAATCAGACAGAGACGAATTCTATCTAGATGATAAATTACAAGGTGATAAAGAGACAGAAAAAATTTCTACGTACATTGATATATTTAGAGAAAAAAGCAATATTCAAAAAAGAGTATTAATAAAATCATATAATCATGTACCAACTGCTGCTGGACTTGCATCTTCAGCATCGGGATATGCAGCTTTAGCTATGGGATTAAATAAACTTTTTGAATTAAATCTTTCACAATCGGAAATTTCTAAGTTAGCTAGAAGAGGTTCAGGCTCTGCATCTAGATCTATATTTGGTGGATTTGTAGAATGGGTAAAAGGAGATAATGATGATAATTCATATGCTAAAAAGATAGATGATGCTAATTGGGATATAGCTATGATAATACTCGTTTTAAATGAGAATAAGAAAAAAATATCATCTAGAGAAGCTATGAAAAAAACTATTGAAACATCACCTATGTATGAGGCTTTTACAAATGCACAACAAAGTGATATTGATAATATTAAAATTGCAATAGATAATAGAGACGTCAATAAAATTGGTGAAATAACGGAACATAATGCTATGAAAATGCACTCTGCAATTATGTCATCAAATCCACCGATTATTTATTTTGAAGAAAGCACAATTAAAGCAATTAATAAAATAAAAGAATTGAGAACTAAGGGATATAGTGTATACTATACTATGGACGCTGGTCCTAATGTGAAAATACTATGTAAAAAAACCGAATCAAAAGAGATTATAAATTTATTAAAAAATGATTTTGATAATATTATTTATTCTGATGTAGGTTCGGATGCTATAGTAGAGGAGATATAATGGTAGAAGTTAGAGTTCCAGGAAAACTATATATTGCAGGAGAATATGCGGTAGTAAGTCCTGGTCAGAAATCATTACTTATATCAGTGAATAAATTTATAACTGTTAGAGTTAAAAAATCAAATAAAAAAGGTTCAATAAAATCATATTCAAATATCAAGATGATATGGTCAAGAATTGGTGATGAATTGATTATCGAACAAGAGGACGATAGATTTGAATATATATTTTCAGCTATGCAAATAGTTGAAAAATATATAAAAGAATTGAATATCGAGCCTCAATTTTATGATATAGAAGTTTTGAGTGATTTAGAGACTGAAGACGGAATTAAATATGGATTGGGATCATCAGCTGCAATAGTAGTTGCTATAGTTAAATCTCTTTTACAATTTTATGGAGTAGAATATAGTAAATTAGACTTATTCAAATTGTCTGTACTAGCTAGCGTTAGAATTAATGTAAATGGTTCTAGTGGAGATATAGCTTCAGCAGTATTTAATGGCTTTATTATATATAGATCATTTTCAAGAAAAGATATAAAAAATAGATTGCAAAATGAAAGCATTAGTTCAATTATAAAAAGTGAATGGGAAGGATTGGATATAAAATCTATTCCAATTAATAAGGATATTAAATTTTTAATTGGTTGGACAAAGTCCCCAGCTTCATCTCAAGTTTTAGTTAGAAATTCAAAATCACATATTAAAAATCATTTAGATTTTTATAATAAATTTTTAATTGAATCTAATAAATGTGTTGAAGATATTATGAATTCCTATATAAATAATAATTTTGAAAAATTAAAAAATGCAGTAGAAAAAAATAGACAATTATTAAATGACTACGCACGAAAATTAAATATAATAATAGAAAATGACAGTCTAAAGAGATTGGTTGATTTATCAAAAGAAAAAGGTTTCGCATCAAAATCATCTGGAGCAGGTGGTGGAGATTGTGGAATTGCAATATATGATTCAAAATTTGACACCAAGGAATTGGAAGAAAAATGGGAAGCTAATAATATATTAAAACTAGATTTAGACATTTATTTGGGAGATTAAAATGAGCTCAAAAGATAGAAATCGAAAAGATGATCATTTGAATAAAGCCTTAGAATACAACGAAATATATGATTTGAATAAAAATGATTTTGATAATATAGAACTTATTCATCAAGTATTACCACAAATTAATATGAGCGATGTAGATATAAGTACGAGTATAGCTGGATTTGAATTAGCTCACCCTTTTTATATAAATGGAATGACAGGCGGTTCAGAATTTACTAAAAAATATAATGAAAAAATCGCTATACTTGCTCGTGAGACAAATACTATGATGGCTGTAGGCTCTTTGTCAGTAGCCTTAAAAGATGAATCTACCCACGAGACATTTAAGATTGCAAGAAAACAAAATCCGAATGGAATAATACTTGCAAATCTTGGAGCAGATAAAACTTTGGAAGATGCAAAGAGGGCTTGTGAAATAATTGGAGCGGATGGTATTCAAATTCATATTAATGCTGCACAAGAAATTGTAATGCCGGAAGGAGAAAGAGATTTTTCAAAATGGTTATATAATATTGAGTCAATAATTGAAAATTTAGGTCTTCCAGTAATTATAAAAGAAGTTGGAAATGGTATGAGTGGAAATGCTATTGAACAATTAATAAAAGCAGGAGCTAAGACAATAGACATTTCTGGTAAAGGCGGAACCAATTTTGCTAAGATTGAAAATTCAAGAAGAGATAGAGACAAATATGATTTCTTAGATAATTTTGGAAATTCAACAGTGAATTCATTACTTGAAGCTCAAAAGTTTTTAGATGAAGTTGAAATTGTAGCATCAGGTGGGATTAGAAATTCTATGGACATAGTTAAGTCATTAGCTTTAGGAGCAAGTTCAACAGCTATGGCAGGTAGAATCTTATATCTACTTGATAAATGGCCATTAAAACAATCAATTAATATTGTAAATAATTGGAAATATCAAATACAATCAATAATGACTCTATTAGGTGCGAAAGATATAAACGAATTAAGAAATACTGATTTGATAATAAAAAGTGAAGTAAAAGATTTTTGTGAAATTAGAAATATAGAATATAAAAAATTTGGAAATAGAAGATAATTTTGAGGACTTTTTACAAGTCCTTTAATTTTTTTTTGTCTAAGTTACGATTTTAGAGTATAATATAAGTTCAATAGATATAAAAACTAATAAATTTATGTTTTGTTACAGGATGACTAAACTATCAAATCCTGTATTTTTATTTATTGAACTATGGAAGAATATTTATAATTGTAATATACATCGCTATAAGAGGAGGATATGATGGAAAGAATAGAATATGATGTTAGTAATTTAAATAAATTAAAAGAAGAAATAAATAGATTAAACCCCGTCGATATAGCAGATGAATTGGAGCAATTATCTAGTGAAGATGTTGCTATATGGATTAAATTACTAGATAAAGATTTATTAGCTGACGCATTTACAGAACTTCGTCCAGAAAATAAATTAAGAATTATAGATATATTATCAGAAAAAAGAATTAAAGATTTAGTTAGAGATTTGGACGAAGACGAATTGGTAGATACACTACAAGAATTGCCTGCTAATTTAGTTAGAAGATTAATGTCATCACATATCGATGATGAAAGAAGACCAATAATTAATGAATTGCTGGGTTACCCAGAATACAGTGTTGGTTCAATTATGACAGTTAATTTCCTATCGGTAAAATTAACTGATTCACCAGAAAAAGCAATCAATAGAGTATTAAACTCTGACTTAGATGCTGATAAATTGGAACAAATCTGGGTTACAGATCAATCTCTCGTTTTAGTTGGATATATCTATTTAGCTGATTTAATAAGAAATAGAGACGGGAAAATTGAAGATATCACTATTCCTATAACAGTTACAGTAAGTCCTACTGACGACCAAGAAGTGGTTGCTAAGCTATCATATAAATACGATTTAGCTGAAGTTCCAGTTACAGATTCAGAAAATAGGCTTATCGGTATAATTCCTGCTGAAGACGTAATTGATGTTGTTCATGAAGAGATGAGAGAAGACATGACCAAAATCACAGGTATTAGCGAGCCTTCAAAAGAATCATATTTAGATGAACCAAGTTTTACAATTGCAAAAAACAGAACAACTTGGCTAATAATATGTTTAATAACTGCTACATTAACAGGATTTATTATACACAGATACGAAAGTCTATTAGCTACAACTGTCGTATTAACCGCCTATATTCCAATGCTTATGGACTCTGGTGGTAATTCAGGGACTCAAGCCTCAACAACAGTAATTACATCACTTTACAGTGGAGAAATAGGATATAAAGATATATTCAAGGTTATGTTAAAAGAAGCGAAAGTTGGATTAATGGCAGGTACTGCTCTAGTTCTAATCAACTTTTTTAGAATGGTGATAGTAGATTCAAATAATATACTCGTCAATTTAACAGTATCTATAACCTTACTATTAACAATAGTATTATCGAAAGTAATAGGTGGTACTCTACCATTAATAGCAGACAAGTTAAACATTGATCCAACCGTTATGGCTGGACCATTAATAACAACAATAGTAGATACATTTGTACTTTTAATTTATTTTGAGGTAGCAAGTCTATTATTAGGAGTTTAATATAGAAGTCACTAGGAATCTAGTGACTTTTTTTTTGGTATGACGGGCATGTTC
>CAMXYZ010000047.1 GCA_947253305.1 uncultured Helcococcus sp. | reverse complement strand
CTTCCATATTATAGACGATATTTTCTCTAATTGTACCTTCAAATAACCAGGTATCCTGTAAAACCATAGTAAATAATTCTCTAATATTTTTACGTTTTAATTCTTTAATTGATATTCCATCAATCAATATATCTCCACCTGTAATATCGTAAAATTTCATAAGTAGATTTACCATAGTAGATTTACCCGCACCAGTAGGTCCAACTATTGCTACCTTATCTCCTGGATTAGCTACAGCTGAGAAATCAATTATAGTATCTTCATGATTTGATGGATATCTAAAGCTTACATTCTTAAATTCTATCTTGCCATTTGCCTTATTAGGATTTATATATTCACTTAGATTTGATTCATCAGGAAGTTCTTCCTCATCCATGAATTCAAATACTCTCTCACTTGCTGCAGCAGATGATTGTAATGCCTGCATCGCCTGGGCAATTTGAGAAAGTGGATTAGTAAACATTCTCACATATGTCATAAATGCCACTATAACCCCAAAGCTAATGGTACCATTTCTAGCTAATACAGCACCAACAATTGATACTGATACATAGCCGAGATTTCCTATAAAGTTCATAATCGGTTGCATCATACCAGATAAAAATTTACTCATTATATCGGCACGAAACATAGTGTTATTTAATTCTTTAAATTCTTTATGGGCATCTTCCTCTGCATTATAAGCCTTAACAATGGATATACCAGAATATATTTCTTCTATATATCCATTAATTTTACCTAATTGTTTTTGTCTCTGTCTAAAGAAATTCTGTGATTTAGATAATATTAAAAACATAAATATAAATCCAAATAGACTGGAACCTATTGCAACTAAAGCTAACATCCAATTGGTGTAAAACATCATAATGCTAGAACCAATTATCATAGTTGAGGACAATGCTAATGTACCGAGTGATTGATTTAGATTTCCTGCAATACTATCGACATCATTTGTGATTCTTGAGAGTATGTCCCCTATTTGATGTGAGTCTACATATTTAAGTGGTAATCTATTAATTTTTTCTGATACATCGATTCTCAATTTTCTAGCAAAATTATTTGAAAGTTCAACCATTATTCTAGACTTTAGATAATTGAAAAGTCCTGATAATAAGTAGAGTCCTAGTAAGAATATCGCTATTCGTTTTACATATTCCATATTGATACTTGGCTCAACTATTGACTTTATACTTTCTGGTATATTTTCATAAGCTTTTATTAATTTTTCTCTATTTTCATCCGTCATTTCTTCTTGTTGATTTTGAAGATTTTTGAATGATTCTGCATATTTTAATTGATCTTCTAAAGATATTTTTTGTCCTTCAAATTCTATTTCTGTAGGATTACCAGACATCAGATTTATCTGAATATCTTTTGAAATTAATTCTAATTTATCAGAATCAATTCTTAATCCTGAAGCAATTTCATCAGTAAGTTTTGAAATTTTGCTTGGCCCTATAATACTTAAAACTGACGAAAGTATAGCAAAACCAATTGCTATAAATAGAAAATTTTTTAGGCTTCCTAATTCTTTAATTATTCTTCTAAATGATTTACCGAGATTTTTTGGTTGTTCATATCTATTTCCACGACGAGAAGGTCTTGATCTATTATTTGATTGACTCATTGATTTCCTCCTCTGATAATTGTGATAAAGCTATTTGTCTGTAGAAATCACAATTTTTAATTAATTCTTTATTATTTCCAATACATTCAACTTTACCTTCATTTAATACGACTATTTTATCTGCATTTAGAACTGATCCAACTCTAGAAGCTACAACAAGTGAAGTTGCATCTTTTGTGTATTCATCTAGTTTTTGTCTTAAATTTGATTCAGTTTTAAAATCAAGTGCTGAAAATGAATCGTCGAATATAAATATTTCTGGTTTTCTGGCAACAGCTCTTGCAATTGAAATTCTCTGTTTTTGTCCACCAGATATATTTGTACCACCACGCTCAATCATAGAATCTTCTTTTTCATCCATCTTTTCAATAAAGTCTTTAGCTTGAGCAACTTCTATTGCATCTATTACATCTTCATGAGAAATTTCTTCTTTTGCTTTACCAAAGGCAATATTGTCCTTAACAGAAAGATTAAACATTACAGCTTTTTGTGATACATATCCAAGCTTTTCATAAAGTGCATCCATTTTATAGTCTTTAACATCTACACCATCCACTAGCACTTGCCCCTCTGTAGCATCAAAAAATCTCAATATTAGATTAATCAGTGTAGTCTTACCTGAACCTGTTGCACCAATAAAAGCAATAGTATCTCCCTTATTTGCTTTAAAGGAAATATTATGTAATACCGGCTCTTTAGCACCAGGATAACTAAATGATACATTCCTAAACTCTACTTCACCTTCGATATCTGTATTTCTGTCAAAATTACCATCTCTTAAAGTTGATTCTGTGTCTAGAACATTATTTATACGCTCTGCAGAAACTTGTCCTCTAGAAATGAATATAAGCATAAATGCAACCATTAAAAATGACATAATAACTTGCATTGCATAAGATGAAAATACTATCATATTTCCAAATATTTCAATTTTTTCTGAAAAAATTGCATCTTGAATTAATGCCGCACCAATTAAATAAATTGAAAGAGTGAGTGTATACATCAATGTCATAATTAGTGGCTGCATAATTGCAAATGATTTTTGTGTGAATTTTTGTGTTGCTGTTAATTCCTCATTAACTTTTAATGTTTTTTCTTCTTGATAGTCTTCAGCATTAAAAGCTCTAACAACTCTTATACCTGATAAATTCTCTCTAGATACACTATTTAATTTATCAGTAAGTCTTTGAATTATCTTAAATTTAGGCACAACCTTAATAACTAAAAATAGGATAAATAAAAGCATGATTAATAGAGCAACTGCTGTGGCAATAGTCCACTGATATCCTTTACCGATAATTTTGGTAATTGCCCATATAGCCATTAAAGGTGATCTTAAAATTACCATCAACCCCATACTTATGAACATCTCAACTTGAGTAATATCATTAGTACTTCTAGTAATTAAACTTGAAGTAGAAAACTTGTTAATATCTGTCTGCGAAAATCTTGAAACTTTTTCAAATAGAGATTTTCTTAAATTAAATGATAATTTTGAAGCTATATAAGAAATTAAATATCCTGTTAGTATTGCTATAATCATAGAGATAATTGCAAATAAAAGCATATATAATCCATTTGTCCATATATCTGACAATTGTGAGCCTGGAGTCTGCACAAGTCTTGTAACAGCTGCCATATATTCAGGTATCCTTAATTCTAGCCATACTTGGATAAATACAAGCACTGCAACTATGAATACCAGAAAAAATTGTTTTTTTTCTAATCTCTTAAATAATCTAAACATTTACCCCCCTTCCCTCGTTCTAAAGTTTGATATATTTATTCCTTGAAAAAATATCTGGTTCTGTTATAATTAATAGGTAGTCTTTATGGCGGCATAGCCAAGTGGTAAGGCACAGGTCTGCAACACCTTTATCACCGGTTCAAATCCGGTTGCCGCCTCCAATCAAAGTATAGTTATTAAACTATACTTTTTTTATTTGGAATAAAAAATTGGAGAAGTATATATTACTTCTCACTATTTCTTCTTCTGTTATCAATAACACCATATATTAATATTGCTGCAGAAGTCGATGCATTTAATGACTCTGTCTTTCCATACATTGGAATCTTTATCAATTCATCACATTTTTCCTTAGTTAATCTAGATATACCCTTTCCTTCATTTCCTATAACAAGTCCTACTGAACCTGTATAATCAAGTGAAGTATATTCTTTGTCAGTGTGACCATCTGCACCATATATCCAATACCCATTATCTTTTAATTCATCTATGGAATTATTTATATTTGTTACCATAGCAATCCTCATATAGGTGGTAGCACCTGCCGAAGTCTTGTGAACTGTGTGATTTACTGAAGCTGCCCTATGCTTTGGAATTATAACTCCTGTCGCACCCGCAGCCTCTGCAGTTCTAATAATCGCACCTAAATTGTGTGGATCTGTGATTCCATCAAGTATTATAATTAAAGGATCACGATCTTTCTGATTACCATATTCAATAATCTCTTCTAGATTAAAATATTTATATTCTTCAATTTCTAAAAATACTCCTTGATGACTTGAATAATCACTCTTCTTATCGAGCAATTTCTTATCTACATATTTAATAGGGATATTTTTCTTATTAGCAATATCAATAATCTTATTGACAATCCCCTTATTATCGCCTTTTTGAACTAATAGACTTTTAGCACCATCAGTATTTTCTAAATATTCTAATATCGAATTTCTTCCAATAATAAAATCTGACATATTAATCCTTTAACTATATTTTACTCCAGCTTGTACCAGCTCTAGTATCTTTTAATTCTATACCTCTTGCCTTGAGCATATCTCTAATCTCATCAGCTCTTGCGAAGTCTTTGTTCTGTCTCGCAATATATCTTTCCTCAATCAATTTTTCGATTTCTGATTCTAATATTTCTTTATTAAATTTAATACCTAATATATCAAGCATAATATCGAATACTTTTTTAGCATGCTTCAAATCTTTAGTATTAGAATTTTCATCCATATTTGTATTAATAAATTTAGCAAAATCAAATAAGCTTGAAAGAGCATTTGAAGTATTAAAATCATCATCCATATTAACTTCAAATTTCTTCAAATATGAATCGAGTTCTTCACTAAATTCTTGTTTTGTATCTTTGTTTTCTGATAATGAAATATATCTCTCTAAATCTTCTAAAGAATTTTCAAGCCTCTTATATCCATTTTTAATCGCTTCTATATTATCTTTTGAAAAATCAATAGGTGTTCTATAATGACCGGATAGTAGCCACATTCTAATGATTATTAAATCATATTCTTTTTCGATATCATGAAGTGTAAAGAAATTATTCTTTGACTTACTCATCTTATCCTTATCAATTGTAATCATCGCATTATGCATCCAATAATTAGCGAGTGTCTCATGATTAAGAGTTTCAGATTGAGCTATCTCATTTTCGTGATGTGGAAATTGCAAATCTTCACCACCACCATGTATATCAATAGTCTCTCCTAATACTTCTTTACACATTGTAGAACATTCTAGATGCCATCCAGGTCTTCCCTTACCCCATGGACTATCCCATGCAGGCTCATCTGGAGATTTTTGTTTTTTCCAGAGTGCAAAATCCTCCGGAGATTTTTTCTCTTGTGAAGATTCTACTCTCGCACCTAATTCTAATTCGTCAAGATTTTTTCTCGATAATTTTCCATAATCTTTAGCTTTTTTAACATTAAAATAAACTGTGTCTTTCGTATCATAAGCTGCATTGATATCTTCAAGGCCTTCTATAAAATCAATCATTTGATTAATATAATGAGTCGCCCTTGGCTTTATAATCTTATCTACATCGACATTCAAATCCTTAATATTATCGAGATAAGCCTTAGTATACTTCTTGGTAATTTCCTTGAAATCTACCCCTTCCTCAATAGCCTTATCTATTATCTTATCGTCAATATCTGTAAGATTCATTACAAAACTAACATCATAGCCTTTATACTCAAGATATCTTCTAACTGTATCAAAAAAGACTACAGGTCTCGCATTACCAATGTGGATATAATTGTAAACAGTAGGTCCACAAACATACATCTTGACTTTATTTTTTTCAATTGTTTTAAATTCTTCTTTTTGTCTACTTAGCGTATTATATACTTTCATATTAAAAATTCTCTAATACATAATTTAATCTATCTAATATTCCTTCTTTACCAAGTATTAAGAAAACATTCACCATTTCTGGCCCATGTTCTGCCCCTGTAAGTGCAGATCTAACTGGGAAGAATAGTGACTTTCCTTTTACTCCAGTTTCCTTTTGAATCTTCTTCATTATTGTCTTAGCTAATTCTTCATCCATTCCTTCAGCTTCAACAATATTCTTCATTTCTTTAAGTACTTTTTTAGCATCTTCATTAGAAATATTTTCTTTTACTTCTTCATAAAATTCATTTTCACTATAATCTTTGAAAATGAAATCTGTCTTTTCTACAATCTCTGAGAATTTATCTAATGAAGTTTTGAATGTATGAGCAATTTCTTCAATCACATGATTATCTACATCCTCATTAATATATCCCGCATCAATTAGATAAGGTTTAATTTCTGCTGCTAATTCTTCATTACTTAAATCTTTAATATAATGGGAGTTTACCCAATCAAGTTTAGCTTCATCAAATACACCACCTGATCTTGATACTCTTTCAAATGAGAATTGTTCGATTAATTCATCATGAGATAATATTTCTTGATTTGTCTCTGGTGACCAACCAACCAATGCAATATAGTTAATTAGACCATCTCTTAGATAGCCTTTCTTTCTAAAGTCTTCAACCGCAACATCGGCATTTCTCTTGGATAATTTTTTCTTATCCTTACCCAATACTGTTGGAAGATGCACATAAGTTGGCTTTTCCCAACCAAATGCTTCATATAGATAAACATGCTTTGGAGTTGATGATACCCATTCATCACCTCTTACGATATGAGTTATCTTCATTAAATGGTCATCTACTACTACTGCAAAATGATATGTTGGGAATCCGTCAGATTTGATAAGAACTTGATCGTCCATATCATTAGTATTGATTGAAAGATTACCCTTGATTAAATCATTAAATTCAATATCTCTATCTGCAGGCAATTTCATTCTTATTACATATTCTTCACCATTTTCAACTCTTTTTAGAGCTTCTTCTTTGGAAATTCCTCTACATAGTCCATCATATTTTGGCATTTTACCATCAGCTTTTTGCTGTTCTCTTAGATGAGCCAATCTTTCTGGAGTACAGAAGCAATAATATGCTTTGTCTTCATCTAATAATTTTTGGATATATTTATCATATATTCCTTTTTTAACCCTTTCCGATTGAATATATGGGCCGTATTCACCCTTTTCTACAATCTTTCCATCTTCTAAAAATACACCTTCATCGTAATCAAGACCTGCCCAATCAAGAACTTTAATTAAGTTTTCTAGAGCACCTTCGACAAATCTTGTTCTATCTGTATCTTCTATACGAAGTATGAATTTTCCACCTTCATGTCTTGCAAATAGATAATTATATAATGCTGTTCTAATACCACCGATATGCACATATCCTGTTGGACTAGGTGCAAATCTAACTCTTACATCACTCATTCTTCCTCCAATATTACTTTATAGTAACTGACACTGCAGTTACTTTCTCAATTTTGCTCTTATCTAATTCTTCATTCTTTACATATACTTTAGGTACATATGTTTTAGTACCAGGACCTTCCTGTGTAGCATCAATACTCAATTTAATATCAGTATCTGCAATTTTTTGTAATTCATTCGGATAATCAAATATTACTAATACTATTTCTGGAGTATTTATACTTGCAGAATTATCATCGCTTACTAATACCTCCACTTTGTTCGCTGGTATTTTCACTTCTTTTTTAGCCTTTTCTGATACTTCCACATCAACAATATATGAAAGATCCGGATTTACAAGACTAATATCAGAAGGTAGACTCAAATTAACAGGTATCTGTCTACTATTTTTAATTTGTGATCTATCAATATCGTGAGTATCGATAGATTGAATCTTATCTACCTGTCTCTTATACACATCTGACGCTGCCGACGACTCCTTACGTGTA
>CAMXYZ010000046.1 GCA_947253305.1 uncultured Helcococcus sp. | reverse complement strand
ACACGTAAGGAGTCGTCGGCAGCGTCAGATGTGTATAAGAGACAGGTGTTCTTAAATCTTCTAATTGATTTCATAATCGTAACCCCCTATTGAATCTCTTACAATCTTACCATTATTTAATGCTATTACTCTCTTACCCATAGCATTAACTATTTCTTTAGAGTGAGTATTTATAATTACTGTAGTTCCCAGATTATTAATTTTCTCGAAATAGCTTATTATATCCCAAGCAGAAATCGGGTCTAAGTTTCCTGTAGGCTCGTCTGCTATTAGAACATCTGGATTTATTGATAGTGCTCTCGCTATCGAAACCCTTTGTCTTTCTCCTCCAGATAGTTCATGTGGATAAGCTTTTTTTCTATGCTTTAATTTAACTAAATCTAGAACTTCATCTATTTTTTTTATCTTTTCTTTCTTAGACAACCCCATTACATCCAAAACGAATTCGATATTTTCATATACTGTTCTATTGGTTAATAGTCTAAACTCTTGGAAAACAACTCCTACTTTTGTTCTAATGATCGGAATCATTCTTCTACTTACTTTAGTAACATCTTCACCATCTAGATATATTTTACCGGAATCAGGATCTATTTCTTTAAGTAATAATCTGATTATAGTTGATTTACCTGCACCACTTGGTCCGGTAATAAACACAAATTCTCCGGATTCAATATCAAAACTTGTGTTATCAATTCCGACTATATCGGATGAATATTTTTTTGTAACATTTTTAAATTTTATCATAAGTACCTTCCTACTTCATATATTATAGCACAGAAGTTACAAAAAGGTTAAGATTTTTTTTTATTTCTTAACCTTTTTTTCATTTTTATTGTATTTTTTTAAATTTATTTAACAATTATAAATTATTACATTACTGTAGCAGCACCTTCATATACTAGACCTGCATATGCATCAAGTGTAATCTTTTGGCCATCTTGAATTGCTTTTTCACTTTCATTTACCGCACCAATAATTGCTGGCAACTTGAAGTGTAGCGCTGTAATAGCTGCATGTGATGTTAATCCACCTTGCTCTACAATTATACCAGATGATTTTTCGATATATGGAACCATATCTGCATCTGTGTATTTAGCTACAATAATATCTCCTTCTTTGAATTTATCTTCTAAATCTTCTGAAGTTTCAATTACACAAGCTCTTCCTACTACTGAACCTTTACCAATTGCTTGTCCTTGTGCTAATACATTAGCTACTGTATGAACTTTTAGCATATTAGTTGTCCCTGGAGTTGATGCTGGAATACCTGCAGATAATACAATTAAATCACCTTCATTTATCATTCCATGTTTCAAGGATTCAGAGATTGAATTATCTATTAATTGATCTGTTAATTCCATCTTATCAGTTAAGATTGGTTGAACACCCCAAACTAATGATAATTTTCTTGCAACACCTGGAACATGTGTTGTTGCGATAATTGAACATTCTGGTCTAAACTTAGAAACAGCTCTTGCTGTAGCACCAGATGTTGTTGATGCAACTACAGCTGCTGCATTTAATTGCTCTGCTATTCTTGCTACTGAATTTGATATAGCATTTGTTGGGTCGTTTTCAATCCATGTTTTTCTAATTTCAACTGCTTTTCTATAGTCAATTGAAGATTCTATATGTCTTGAAATTCTGTTCATTGTTTCAACAGCTTCTGCTGGATACTTACCTGCTGCAGTTTCACCTGATAACATGATTGCATCGGAACCGTCTAATATAGCATTAGCAACGTCGTTAACTTCTGCTCTTGTAGGTCTTGGGTTTCTAATCATTGAGTCTAACATTTGAGTAGCTGTAATTACTGGCTTACCAACCATATTACATTTTCTTATCATATCCTTTTGAACTAGAGGAACTCTTTCATTTGAAACTTCTACACCTAGGTCACCTCTTGCAACCATGATACCATCTGATAATTCGATGATTTCATCTAAATTTTCTACACCTTCTTCTGATTCAATCTTAGAAATAATGTGCACATTTTGTCCACCATGCTCTTCTAAAATTTCTCTAATAGCTAATACGTCATCAGCTTTTCTTATAAATGAAGCAGCAATAAAGTCAATATCATTTTCTACACCGAATTTAATATCAGAAATATCTTTATCTGTAAGTGCTGGTAAATTAATCTTAATTGAAGGAGCATTTAATCCTTTTCTATCCTTAATTTCACCGTAGTTAACAGCTTTTGTATGTATTTCTGTACCATCAATATCGTCAACTATAAATTCTACTAAACCGTCATCTATTAAAATTCTTGATCCAATTTCAACGTCTTTTGGTAAGTTTGCGTATGAAACAGAAACTATTGATTCATCTCCTACAATGTCTCTTGATGTAAATGTAAATGGTTGACCAGCTTCAATATTTACTGTCATACCATCTTTGAATGTACCAATTCTAATTTCTGGTCCTTTTGTATCAAGCATGATAGCAACATGCTTACCTAATCTTTTTCTTACTTTTTTGATTGTATTAATTCTCTCTAAATGTTCTGCATGATCTCCGTGTGAGAAGTTCAATCTACAAACATTCATTCCCAATTTCATTAATTCTTCTAATTTTTCTTCACTTTCTGATGCTGGCCCAATTGTACATACAATTTTGGTCTTTTTGTTATCCATTTTCCCTCCTAATTAGTTAATATACCTGCAACTGTGTATAATTCAGTATTAAATTCACTTTTTACTTTGATAGCTTCATTAATTGGCATTGAAAATATTTTAGCTTCTTTTATACCTATTGCTAATGAAGATTTACCTTCCATTAATAATTCTACTGATTTAACACCCATATTTGACGCTAATACTGCATCTTGAACTGATGGGCTTCCACCTCTTTGAATATGTCCTAATATAGTTACTTTAGTTTCTACACCAGTTTCTTCTTCAACAGTCTCTGCAATTTCATTAGGATTTCCTAATCCCTCAGCTACAACTATTATATGATGTAGTTTGCCACGAGCCTTACCTCTTTTAACTCTTTCAATTACTTGGTGCATATCAACTGGAACTTCTGGCACAAGTATTGTTTCTGCTCCACCTGCAACACCAGAGTAAAGTGCAATATCGCCACAATTTCTGCCCATAACTTCTAAAACATTGCCTCTTCCATGAGATGATGATGTATCTCTTAATTTACCTATTGCATCTACACATGTATCAACTGCTGTAAAAAATCCAATTGTCCAATCTGTATATCCCATATCATTATCTATTGTACATGGTATTGCTATAGTTTTAATTCCTTTTTCATGTAATATATTTGCACCTTGGAAAGATCCATCTCCACCAAGTACAACTACACCATCTATACCAAAGTTTTTAATAACTTCTACAGCTTTATTTTGACCTTCCTCTGTCCTGAAATCATCTGATCTCGCTGAACCAAGTATTGTCCCACCTTTATGAATTATATCGGCTACTGAAGATACATTCATTTCGTATATATCCCCTTTTATTAACCCATCATATCCATTTCTTATACCTTTAACTCTTAATCCATTAGCAAAGGCAGTTCTGGCAACAGCTCTGATGGCAGCATTCATACCAGGTGCATCACCACCAGATGTTAGAATTCCTATAGTCTTCATAACTCCTCCTACTTAATTATCACATTCTCTTTACCTAAGATATTTATTAAATTATTTATCAATTCATCATTCGCATTTACACGTATATCTTTTAATTCAAAAGATCTATTTATATCTGGGAAATGTACAACAACTTTATTATCTCCCGCAATTTTTTTAAGTTCTTTTCTCACTTTTTCATATAAATTTTTGTCTTTATAATTCATTCTTAGATAAAATGTCTTAGACTCATTAATTATACCATTATTTGTAGATTTTTGTGAAAAATTATCTGAATTTATTTCAATAATATTATTGATTATTATACTTGGATTTTCTACATCAGAAATTTGTAATTCTCCCTGAATTAATACTGGAGTATCTTCTATTAATATTTCTCTATGTTTTGAGTAAATATAAGGGAAAGCTACCGCTTCAATACTACCATAAATATCTTCAATTGTTAAAAATGCCATATTATCATTTTTTCTTGTGAGAATTTGATTCACTCCTGTTATTATACCACCAAATATAACTGGTTTCTTATCCCATATTTCATATTCATTTATAATATCGGCTGTAGTGAAATTAACTCTACCGCTAACCAACTGCTCATAAGGACTATATGGATGATCTGTAATATATACTCCCAAATATTCTTTCTCATTTCTTAGAAAATCTCTTTTCGGAAATTCTGGTATATCTGGTATATCAAATGTATATTCATCATTTCCTGTCATCGAAAACATATCTTCTTGTCCAAGTATATTTTCTTTTCCAACTTTTGAAAATCTATCAATCATTTCTAAATATACAGCTATCATTTGAGCTCTATTTAATCCAAGTCCATCTAGCGCTCCTGATAAAATTAATGCTTCACAAGCCTTCTTATTCATATTAGCGGTGTCGCTTGAAATAATTCTCATTATAAAATCTTCAAAACTTTTAAATTCCCCATTTTGTCTTTCTTCTATTATTGCATCAACTAAATTATGTCCTACAGTTTTTATAGTAGAAAGACCTATTCTTATCCTACCAATTCCGTCTTTATATTCAACTGAAAATTTCTTATATGATTTGTTTACATTTGGAGGTAATACTTCTATCCCCAAATCCTTCGCTTCTTTAATATAAAGATACACTTTTGTAGCATTGTTCATAACTGATGATAATAATGCCGCCATAAATTCATGCGGATAATAAGCTTTAAGCCAAGCAGTTTGCATAGCAATCATGGAATAAGCTGCAGAATGCGATTTGTTAAATGCATATTTAGCAAAATCAATCATCAAATCATATATTTGATTAGCAATATCTCTTTTAACACCATTTTTCACCGCTCCAGGAAGTATCATTTTCCCATCTTCATATTTACCATCTACAAAGTATTTTCTATTTTCCTCCATTATTTCCATATTTTTCTTACCCATAGCTCTTCTCAAATTGTCAGCTTCTCCAAGACTAAATCCAGCCAATTGCTGTACAATTTGCATAACTTGCTCTTGAAATACAATTATTCCATAGGTTGTTTTTAATATAGGTTCTAATTTCGGATCTAGATAATTTACATATTTAGGATTATGTCTATTCTTTATATAATTTGGTATTTCATTCATAGGACCAGGTCTAAATAAAGAATTGGCCGCTACCAAATCATCGAATCTATCAGGTTTCAAATCTTTTAAGAATCTTCTCATCCCTATCGATTCAAATTGAAATATTCCGATAGTATCGGCATTAGTAAATATCTTTATCGCCTTTTTGTCATTTAAATCTATATTATCAATATCGATATCTATATCGTGATTATATTTTACAAGCTTAACAGCATCATTAATTACTGTAAGTGTTCTAAGTCCTAAAAAGTCCATTTTCAATAGACCCAGTTCTTCTATCTCAATCATATTAAACTGAGTTGCAATTTGATCCCCATTTCTAACTAATGGCACAAAGCTATCTACAGCATCAGAAGCAATTACGACACCTGCAGCATGAGTAGATACATGTCTAGGTGTTCCTTCAACTTCTCTCGCTACATCTATCAAATTTCTATTTATTTCATTTTGAGTATAAGATTGTTTGAAATCAGATGAAACTTCAAGAGCTTTATCTATTGTCATATTGATTTCTTGAGGTATTTGTTTTGCAATTTTATCTACATTTGAATATCCAATATCTAATGCTCTACCCACGTCTCTTATAGCATTTCTTGCAGCCATTGTACCAAATGTTGCAATTTGCGCGACTTTCTCTTCGCCATATTTAGATTTAACATAATCTATTACTTCTTCTCTTCTTTCATAACAAAAGTCTATATCTATATCTGGCATTGAAACTCTCTCTGGATTTAAGAATCTTTCAAATAGTAAATCATATTCTAATGGATCAATACCCGTAATGCCTAGTGCATATGCTACAATTGAGCCTGCAGCGGATCCCCTACCAGGACCTACTGGTATATTATTCTTTTTCGCATAGTCAATAAAATCCCATACAATTAGGAAATAGTCCGTAAATCCCATTTGACTTATAATCTTTAATTCATCATCAGCCCTTTTTTTGATATCATCACTTATTACTTCGTAATTTTTTTCTAGTCCCTTATAAACTAATTGTTTCAAATACTCATCATGAGGGATTGGAACTTCAAAATATGGGAGATGCATATCGTGGAATTTGAATTCAAAATTACATCTATCCGCAATTTTTCTTGTATTTTCTATAGCTTCTGGTATATCCTTGAATAACTCATACATTTCATCGCCAGATTTAAAGTAGAATTGAGAATTTGGAAATCTCATTCTTTTTTCTTGATTTACTGTAGTTCCAGTACCAATAGCCAATAATATATCTTGAGCCTTAGAATCTTCCTGATCAACATAATGAACATCATTTGTTGCAACTAAAGGAATCCCTAATTCTTTACTCATTCTTTTTAGATATATATTAACTTTTTTCTGATCTGGTAGACCATGATCTTGAAGCTCTAAGAAAAAATTATTCTTTCCAAATATTTTCTTATATCTTAGCGCTGCTTTTTGCGCTTCTTCGTAATTATCATTCATTAAATGAGATTGCACTTCACCTGCTAGACAAGCTGAAAGACAAATTATACCTTCCGAATTTTCTTCTAATAATTTATGATCAGCTCTTGGTTTATAATAATAACCATGTACAAAAGCTTCAGAAACTATCTTTATTAAATTTTTATAACCCGTTTCATTTTCTGCTAATAATAATAAATGATGTCTTTTCTTTTCTTCTGTACCTTTATCGTACATAGATCCGGGAGTAATATAGATTTCGCATCCAATTATTGGTTTTATTCCTCTTTTTTTAGCTTTCTTGAAAAATTCAACAACACCAAACATTACACCATGATCCGTAATCGCTACAGAATCCATGCCGTATTCTTCAACTCTATCTAATAATTTATCAATTTTTGAAAATCCATCAAGTAAGCTATATGGAGTATGTAAATGTAAATGTATGAAATCCTTCATTATATACCACCATTTTCTATTCTTCTTTTTCTAAAAAAATCATTAATTATTTTACTACATTCATCGGATAATATTCCTGATATTAATTCGACCTTATGATTAGATATATTATAGTCAAAAAGATTCATCATCGAACCTGCAAATCCGCATTTATTATTCGCCGTTCCAACAACGACAGTTTTAATCCTACTATTTAGTATAGCTCCTGCACACATAGCACATGGTTCCAAAGTAGTAAACATAATTGCATCTTCAAGTCTCCAATCACCTATAAAATCAGAAGCTTCTTTAATCGCAATAATTTCAGCATGCTCATAGGCATATTTGGAGTTTTCAACATTATTTGCCCCTCTACCTATAATCACACCATTATGTACAATAACAGCTCCTATCGGAACTTCTCCATTCAATAAAGCCCTATTTGCTTCTTTCAAGGCTTCTCTCATATAATAATTAAAA
Organism: uncultured Helcococcus sp.; assembly: GCA_947253305.1. Lineage (GTDB taxonomy): Bacteria > Bacillota > Clostridia > Tissierellales > Peptoniphilaceae > Helcococcus. Next base: position 393 of record CAMXYZ010000046.1, on the reverse strand, counting down.
TCCATAATAAAATCCTCTTCTCTTAAGATTATAACATATACAAAAATGAATTATATAGCTATAATGTTTATATATTAAATTAGAAAGGATAATCTATGAAAATAATTTTTTCACCTACAAAAGAGTTTAATTTAGATAATAAAATTAATAAAAATTGGAATATATCTGATTACACACAAAATATTATAAATATATTAAAGAAACTTTCAGACAAAGAACTAAAAGATAATTTAAAAATTAATGATTCTATATTAAATAAAGTAAAAGAATATATCAGTGACTTTGATACAAATAAAAGCTATGAAGCTTTATATATGTATAATGGATTGTCTTTTAGAAATTTAGCTGTCTCTTATACACATCTGACGCTGCCGACGACTCCTTACGTGTAGA
>CAMXYZ010000045.1 GCA_947253305.1 uncultured Helcococcus sp. | reverse complement strand
GGAGTAGGTGGATTATTAGGAATGCAATTCTTTAGACATAAAACTAAGAAAAATATATTTTATATAGTTAATTTAATAGGAACATATTTGATTTATAGATATTTACAATAAAAAACTCTAGAGCATATAGTTGAGCTAGAGTTTTTGCTTATTCATTATTATCATCTAAACTTTCTTTGACTAATTCTTCGATATCATCTGAAATATCGTCATTATCTATAATTGATTTTTCTGCTAGATGATCTATTAAATTTTCATCCATCTTAGTGTATTTAAGATTTTCGTCATGCTTTTTATTGAATAAATTAAATATTCTTGTCCTTATATTTTCTTCTCTTTTTATTACTTTTCTATTAATGAACCATATATACATCAGATGTATTACTAAAACTATTCATGCATATCCTAATAATGGATACATGATTGAAACTAATTTTTAAATCCAGCAAATGATAGTATGAATCCAGCAATAACTAATCCGATTATAACAATCTTGAAGTTCTTTTCATTTGTAGAGAATCTTCTAGCTAGTGAATAAAATAATCCGATGGCAGTATTAAATATCATTCCAAAGATTATAAGTGACATTAAAACACTGGAGTTGGATGTATATTATTTAATATAACTTGAGTTGGTAAATCAGCATCTTTTATGAATTCTATACTTAAGAAAAGTATAATTCCTAATGCAAAAGTTAGAAAACCAACAATACCTCCACTAATAAATCCGCCAATTTTAGCTGCTTTTGGATTTAATTCATCTCCACCAAGTACGAAATACATAGCCGCTCCAACCATTATGCACATACCGAAATAATTAGCGAAAGAAATCCACCAATTTGGTAATGTAGTCGGGATAGTTTCTGAAACTTCTTGTATCATTTCAAAATTATTATTTCCATTTATCAATGTATATATTAATGCAATTATTATAAATATAAAAATAAGGGGTGTGAATGAGCCTATAATTTTTGAGACTTTCTCAAGATCAAGCATAGATACAATTACAACTAATGCTCCAAAAATTAATGAGCCTACCCAAGTAGGATACCCAAATTGCTGATGTAAATTAGCTCCTGCTCCAGGTAGCATAACAAATCCTAATATAAAACTTGATGCGATAATTATAATGTCGAATATCTTTTCTGCGATAGGATGCACAATTTCACCAATTACTTCACTATGAGCCTTTGCTCTAAAATGAGACCCTATATTTAATATCATTCCACCTACTAAAGTATGTAATACGGCTACTATTGAAATACCTACAAATCCCATCTTTCCAAAAGAAATGAAGTATTGTAGCAATTCTTGACCTGATGCAAGTCCGGCGCCTGTCGATATACCTACATAGGCGAATATAATGATTATTATCCTTTTTAACATTTTTCTCTCCAATTCCATAATTATAGCCAATATCGGATATGGAATCAAATATATTAAATATATAGAAAAGTAAAAAGGATATATTGGAAATTCCAATATATCCCATTTAAATATTAGTCTAATTCATATGAATTGTAATGTTCAGCAATTTGATCTGCTAATTTTATTAATTCAGGTCTCTTTTCTTCATCTAGAGATGATGTAAAGCTAAGAGCTTCAGGATTTAGAACATTCATATTCTTCATTGAATTGAATTGATCTAACATTAATTTACCTGCTCTTGATGCCCATGAACCATTTTCGATTATAGCAACAGTTCTATTTTGTAGATTTAACATCTTCATATCTTCAAGAACGTGACTTACTGTTGGGTAAAGTGTCATATTATATGTTACTGATGTGAATACCATATGTGATAATCTGAAAGCATCAGCAATGATGTATGATAGATGTGTCTTTGAAGCATCATAAACTTTTATATTTGTAATTCCTCTTTGTACAAGTAATGAAGCCATTAGATAAGCAACTTCTTCTGTGTGTCCATACATTGAACCATAAACTATTAGTACACCTTTTTCTTCTGGTGTATATGTTGCCCATTTCTTATATTTTTCAATTAATGTACCGAGATTTTTTCTCCAAACTGGACCGTGTAAAGGGGCGATCATTTGAATGTCTAATGTTGCAGCTTTTGCAAGTACATTCATTGTTGGCTTACCATATTTTCCTACTATATTACAGAAGTATCTTCTTGCATGATCCATGAATTCTTTTTCGAAATCTAATTCGTCATCAAATAGTCTACCATCTAATAAACCAAATGTACCGAATGCGTCAGCTGAGAATAGAACTTTTGTTAATGTATCATAAGTTACCATAACTTCTGGCCAGTGTACCATTGGTGCTTCAACAAATGTTAAAGTATGATTACCTAATTCTAAAGTATCACCTTCTTTTACAGCTGTGTATTCTACATCATCAATAGGGAATCCAAAGTTTCTTGCGAAATCAACAGCTTTAGCTGTCATTACGAAATGAGCTTTTGGATATCTGTACATTATTTCACCTAGAGCACCAGCGTGATCTGGTTCCATATGGTTAACAATTACATAATCTAAATCTCTATCACCTAAAAGATGTTCAATATTTTCGATGAATTGTTCTGCGAAACCCCAGTCAACAGTATCTAATAAACATGTTTTTTCATCTAAAATCATATATGAGTTATATGTAACCCCTTCTGGTAATGGATGAAGATTCTCAAATCTACTTGTAGAGTTATCGTTTACTCCTATATACCAAGTATCTTGGGCTATTTGTCTAACATTATGCATAAATTCCTCCTTATTGCATTATAAATATATTATACTATAAAAATTATTAATTTTTTAGTTTCTTAATAATAATTGGTAAAATTTCATTAACATCACCAATAATTCCATAATCACATTTTGAGAATATTGGCGCGTGTTTATCTTCATTTATGGCTACTATTATATTAGAATCTGATACAGCATCCATATGCCTATCTGAACCAGAAAGGCCTAAAGCTAAATAGATATGACCTCTGAAAGATTTACCATTTAATCCGATCATCCTATCGATAGGAAGCCATTCAAGTTCTTCAGCTATTGGAAGTGTACAGCCTAAAGTAGCACATGTTAATTTACAAAGTTCTTCCACAATATCTATATTTTCTCTATCACCAATACCCAGTCCAAGAGAGATTACAGTATTTGAATTCTCGATATCAGAATATATATCATAATCGCCATTGAAACATGGATAGAAGTCATTTTTTAATGCTTCCAATAATTTAATTACATTTGTTTCTTGATTTTGAGAATCGAATATTATCCTCATCCTTTCAAGGCTTCTTTCCTCTTTTTCATTAGGTATTTCTACCGGTTCAAGATTTTCTTTACTAGTAATAATTGATTTTATATTTTCTAAATCTTCGTTAAATATATTTGATATATATTCATAGATATTTTCATCTAATAAATCTTTATACTTATTGATAAGTTCATTGGTAAGAAGCTTTGCTTGAGCTGATTCAATCTTTGCTTTTTGACCTTGATCTTTTAGTTCAGAAGCTTTATAAATCATCATCTTTATAGATTCTATTTCTGATAAGAGTACAGCATTTGAATCTGAATCATCCATATATTTTTCAATTAAAGCTAAATTATATGCACTGATACTTAGATGACTTTTTATTAATAGCCATTTTGCAATCGACTTATTAATTTCGTAATTATTTAATATTTCTTCATAATTATTATCATATCCATGTCTTAATTTAGCTTCTTGGATTATATAATTTTTTATAATTGAAAGTGCAAGTTTAGGGTTAATCTTAGTAATTTCATTGATTGCTAATACATGATATAGGAAATCTTTACCAAGGCCACCGAAAGCTTTTGGTGTGTGAAAGCCGTATAAATGTTTCGCTTTCAAATCTTCTATCATTTTATCTTTTATATATTCATCATCTTCTGTTATATTTGAAATCACCCATTCTTTTATCTTATTTTGATATTCATTATATTTTTTATCTAATGTAAATTTCATAATACTTCCTTTCGATTTCATACTTTAATTATACTATTAAAATAATTATAGTAAAGATATATGAGAGATTTTAGCTGTTTAAGAGATTAATTTTAAAGATTAATCTTAGGTGATGTTTACAAGGTGAACTCCTACTTGATAAAATAGTATTAGGAGAAGATATTATGAAAAATTATTTTAAGACATTAGATGACCAAATAAATATATTGAAAAATAGAGGATTGATAATAAATGATGAGAATGAGGCGAAGTCAGCCTTGCTTCGTTATAATTATTTTAAAATTGTAAATGCTACTTATGATTTCTTTATAGAAAGAGATGGTAATAAGATAAAGTACAGGGAAGGGACTGATTTTGAAGATTTGATGGATGTCCATAATTTTGATAAGGAACTAAAAAAAATTCTATTGGCTTCCATGCTTGAAGTTGAGAGAATATTAAGATCAATCATTTCGTATAAATTCATCAATAAATATCCTAAGGAAGATGATTATTTGAATCCTAAAAATTATAGTCACGAGAATAAAGAATTCATAATAGTAAATATAGATAGTATAAAAGATGTAATTAGTAAATATGAATCGGAAGATAATTTTAATAGAACTATGAAGTATTATACAAAGAAGTATTCTACAATACCTTTATGGTTCGTGATTAATTTTATATCCTTTGGAAAATTGGTAAATATATATGAAACATTAGATCATGAGCTAAAAGAAGATATAGCGGATGAGTTTCAATTATTTTTGGAAGAGAATTTAGGGGAAAGCATCGAAGGTCATATAACTCCATCACAACTGTTTTCATTTATAGATAATGCAAAAGAGATTAGAAATATTTCAGCACATGACAATTTAATTATTGGTCATAAATTTCCAAATATCGCATATTTCGAACCGATACATTCCAAATATGGAGTAAAGGGACATGATAGAACTAGTCTTTATGATACAGTTGTGATACTTAAAGCTTTACTGCCAAAAGATGAATTTGATAAATTGGAAAATCAAATTAAAAAAAATATTAATGAATTAGAGACTTTAGTTGACCGTAAAGCGTTTAATATGATAATTAAAAAAATAGGTTTAGATAAATATAAATAGGAGAAGAAATGAGATTTTTACATTTAGCAGATTTACATATAGGAAGAACTGTAAATTCATATTCTATGGTAGAAGACCAAAGATATGCTCTTGATGAAATAGTTAAATTGGTGAAGAGAGAGAATATTAAATATGTAGTTATTGCTGGCGATATATATCAAAATACTATGCCATCGGCTGAAGCTGTTAATTTACTTGATGATTTTATAACTCGTTTGAAAGATTTAGATGCGACAATACTTATGATAAGTGGAAATCATGACTCAGTAGATAGACTTTCATTTGCATCAGATATTTTGAAGAATTCGAAAATATATATATCCAAGCAATATAATGGTGAGATAGAAAAAGTAGAATTTGAGGATGAGTATGGAAAGATTAATTTTTATTTATTCCCATATATAAAGCCGAGAGATGTTAGAAAATATTTTCCAGAACAAGAAATTATTTCATATAGCGATGCAATAAGAGCTGTACTTGATAGCATAGTAATTAATGAGAATGAAAGAAATATAATCATTTCTCATCAATTTATTTTAAATGCAGAAACTTCAGAATCTGAAGAAATATATGCTGGAGAAGCAGAGGCTGTTGCTGATATTTATTATGATAAATTTGATTATGTCGCACTTGGCCATATACATAAAGCGCAATATTTTTTAGATGGGAAAATTAGATACCCAGGTGCTTTATTGAAATATGCAGCTTCAGAATCAAATTACGATAAAGCAATATATGTAATTGATATAAAGGAAAAAGGAAATATCAATTATGAAAAACATAGAATCAAATATTTGAGAGATATGAGAAGAATAAAAGGATATTTTGAAGATGTATTGGAAAATTCTAGAACAGATGAAAATCGTGATGACTATATACATATAGAATTACTAGATGAGAATAATATACCCGAAGCTCATCAAAGATTGAAAATGATATATCCAAATATAATGACATTTAGATATATAAATCAAAGTGTAGGAGATGAGATATTAGACATCAAAGAAGAATATGCCGATTTGAAATCTCCTTTACAATTATTCGAAGATTTTTATAAACAAAGACTAGGTAAGGATATAAGTGAAGAACAAAGAAATCTTATAGAAGAAAGTATTAATGAAATTTGGGGCGAAAAATGAGAATATTAAAATTAAGAATGCAGGCCTTTGGACCTTTTAGAGACAAAGTTGAAATCGATTTTGAAAAATTCGGTACAAATGGAATTTATTTAATTAGTGGTGCTACAGGTTCCGGTAAGACCACAATTTTTGATGCAATTTCTTATGCTTGGTTTGGTGAATCAAGCGGTGGAGAAAGAGATGAAAGAATGCTTAGATTTACAAATGCAGAAATTGGAGTGCCTAGTTTTGTAGAGCTTGAATTTGGATATAAAAACAAGAATTACAGAATCAAAAGAACGCTCCCTTATCTAAGATATAAGCTAAGAGGTGAAGGTACAACTGAAGATAATACAAAAGATGCTGAATTAGAATTGCCTAGTGGAGATATAATCAACAATATTGGAGAAGTAGATGAATATATAAAAAATTTATTTGGTATAGATGCGAATCAATTTAGCCAAATTGCCATGCTTGCACAAGGTAATTTTATGGAACTTTTGAAAGCTCCAAGTTCCGAGAGAGCAGATTTATTTAGAAAAATCTTCTTAACTCATAAATATAAGGAATTAGAAGATAATATAGCATCTAAATTTAGTGAAGTGAAAAAAGAATTTGATGAACAAAAATTAATTTATGATCAATATTTAGAAAACCTATATATTCCAATAGAAAAGATAGAAGAATTTTATGATATAAAGGCATATGGATTTAATGATATAAATACTTTTGTGAACGATATTAATAAAAATCTACAAGAAAATGCTGATAAAATATATGATGAAATTGAATCCTTGGAAAAAGAATATACCATCCAAAACAATACTAGAAATAAGGTAATTGAATATAATGAGATAAAAAAGAATTTATCAACACAAACTGAACAGTTTAACAAGATTATAGAAGATTTTAAAAATATAAAATTAGACTATGAAAAAATTGATGAAAAATCATCACAAAGAGATAATCTAAAATTACAATTGAATAAGATTGAGCAAGAGATTGAAAAATTAGAAAAATTAGAAGATATACTTAATAAGAAAAAGGAAATTAATAAATCAATCGATATTAACAGAAAAGCTTTAGAAGATATAGATTCATTAATTGAATTAATTCAAAATAAAATTAAAACAAATGAAGAATATCTAGATGAAAATAAATATAATGAAACTAAATTAATTAAAATTTCCCATAATATTGAAAATAAGAAAAACGAGCAAGAAAATATTTTAGAAATACTAGAAAAGATTAGGGCGAAATCTATTTTAGAAAAGAAAAAAAATGAATTAACTATCGAATATAGTTCTAAAGATTTAGAATTTAATAAAAAACAAACTGAATATTATAATTTGGAAAGGATATTTTTTGAATCCCAAGCAGGTATAATTGCTCAATCATTAAAATATGGTCAACCATGTCCAGTTTGTGGATCTACAGAGCATCCAAACCCTACACATTTAGAGAATGTCAATATCAACCAAGAATTATTAGAAGAGAGAAAGAAGAATTTAGATTCGATTAAGAAAGAATATGATGATATAAAATCAAAAATTATTTCAATAAATAGCGATATTCAAAATTCAGATAAGATAATTGAAACTTCTAAAGAAAAATTTGATTTAATTAATGCTTCAAAAGAAGATTTAGATTCGAAGAAAACTGAAATTGATAGAGAATTGAAAGAACTAGCTAATCAAAAACTTGAATTTGAAAATATAGCAAGAGAAATTATCAAAACAGAATCTGAATTGGAAAAAACCAAATCTGAATTTAATGAAATTAAAATTAAAAAAGAAAAATGCACTAATGAGAAGATTAGATT
>CAMXYZ010000044.1 GCA_947253305.1 uncultured Helcococcus sp. | reverse complement strand
TTGCCTCTTGTCTCGTGGGCTCGGAGATGTGTATAAGAGACAGGTATAATCTATTAGTTTATAATGTTCTTTATGGGCTGGTAATGTAAAGTCTTTTGAACTTACACCGTTAATTGTATATACTAAGTTTTCGTTAGCATTAAATATTATATCTTTTACATAAAAATTATCAAATAATATCTTATCATCTACATAAGAAAAGCCAAAAGCAATATCATCTTTCTCATTAATAAGGTAATCATCACTTACTGTAAAGTTTTCACCTGCCTTATCTTTCATATCTTGATAATCAAATCCTTTAACAAAAGATTGTGCATATTCTTCTAAACTTTCTTTACTTACAGTATCTGGTCTAAAAGTATTTTCAACATCTAAAACGCCTTCTTTGAATAATTTAGTAAAATATTCTAATGCAAATTTTTCTCTCGCATTTAAATCAGTGTTTTCTGTTGTTTTACTATTGTTATCTTTTTCTTTAACAGTTTCTTGCTCTGTTTGTAACTCTTCTTTTGTTTCTTCAACAGTTTCTTTGTTAGACTTACCACATCCAACTAAAAATAAACTTAGAGCTAATACTGCTAATAAATATTTTTTTAATCTTATCATCTTAATCCTCCTATGATAGAATCAATTAATTACATTATAGTCATATTCATTATATTAATTGACTATAATTAGAGTGACATTCGACAATGATATGAATTATTTATAATCATATCTTTTATTTATTTTCAACCACCCGATTTGTATTTTGTTAGATATATCTGTTATTTATATATCTAACACTTATATTATACAATATATTTTAATAAAAGTAAATTAAAAACATTTAACAATATATTAAACTAATAATGTGATACAAAATAAAAGGATATAACAATATTTATTATATCCTAATATTTTAAAATTATACTATTATTTATTTAATCGCTGCTGTTTTACCATATTCTTTGTTTCTTCTTTTTACCATTATAAATATAGACATTGATATTAGAAGTAATAATAAGGATATTGTAGAATAAAATAATTTTGTATTATTTACAAATCTTATCCATAGATTAGTTGTAACATAAAAATCTTTAACTGCTTCTGTTGAAATATTACCAGCTATATCTTCCGCTACTATTTTTAGTGTATGAGCGCTTGTTGAGTCTCCATCTATTAGATAGGTAAAGTTTTGATTTGCATCTATAATTTCATTTATATCCTCATAAGTGAATGTTTTCTTTAAGTTATCATCTAAATAAACTTTAACTTCAGAAATTTGGAAATTATCTCTTATAGTAAATTGAGACTCTAATTGCTCTAATGCATAAGTTACATCATCTTCGACATTAATAATATTGATGGTTGGATCAATTTTATCAATTCCAAAGCTGAAACTTGCGTCTTTACTTTCTAGAGTATTTTCTGAGATATTACCTGCTAAATCTGTAGATCTTAAAACAATTCTATAGACAGCATTATCTATGAAATTATCTTTAAAGATTGTAAATACATATTCATACCAATTATTCTCTCCACCTGTTATATCAACTTTATAATCAGTGTTTTCTTTAAGATTAATAGTTTCATTATCTTTATATAATATAATCTCGTAAGATTGTAATATATTTGGATTTACTTCTCTAATTACAATATCATCCACTTCTTTTAGTATCTTTCCATTTATATTAGATTCATTATTAATAAAATATGTTGATCCAAATCTATTTATTGAAAATGTAATTTCTTTTACAGTCTTATTACCAGCTTTATCTATAATTTCTGCATATAATGTATATATATCATCGATTTCCTTTTTATTTTCGAAATCATTCATATAGAAAATTTGACCATTATTAATATCTTCATATACTCCTAATAATTCTACCCGTCCCCTATTTACACCAGTTAAATAAATATTAACTGTTGAAGAATCAAAGTTATTATCAAAATATTTTATTATTGGAGCAATAGGACCATTATTAGCAGATTTATCGACTACACCTTCAATGGAAAGCTCAGGGTCTGTTCTATCAATATGGAACTGATCTACTGCTATACTATTAGATTCGTTACCTGCCATATCAGAAGCACTAATGTTAAAGCTATAAATTCCATCTTCAACAAAATTTATAGTAGCTATATTATTAGTTCCTTCTCTTTTCCAAGATTGGATATTAGTTGCTATATTATTTCCATTATAATCAACGGCATTAATATTTAATTTTACTCTATCTGGGTTAAAGTTTCTTTCATTTATTGAAATAGTAGCTGTTCTAGAGTTATTATAATAATTTCCATTTTGATAATTATTATTATCAAAACTCACTTCAATGACTGGATTAGTTTTATCGATAATAAAATTCTTAGGATTTTGTGTTCCGTCAGCGAATATTTCACCTGTATCGCTATTTCCAGCTATATCAGTATATTTAATATCGAAATTATATTCACCATCATCAGCATAGTTAATTGTTGCTGTATGAACAGTATCATCCCCATTACCAGTACCTTGAGTTGTTCTCCATTCAGTTATTGCTGGTACATAACCTAAATCGTTTGTGATACTTAGTTGAACGTCACTTGGATTAAAGTTCCTTTCAGTTATAGAAATTGTTGCTGTTCTATTAGCATTATAATATTTACCAGAATCAGGAATATTGTTGTCATAACTAATATTAATAACAGGTCTAGTTGTATCAATTTTTATTAGACCTTGATTTGTTCTCGAAACTCTTACATTACCAGAGTTATCTTCCGCTCTTACTTCAACTATTACATTATTACTATTATTAACTTGAGCATCTATAGTAATATAGCCTTCCCATACTTTTAATAAATCATCTTTATTTTTTATAGTATTATTATCAGCTTCATATAATGTATCTTCCTGTGTTACTACTTCAGTGCCGTCATTGACAATTATTCTGTAAGATACTTTTTTCAATCCAGAATACACACCGTGATCAAAATTATGTTTATCCAATAAGTAACTTGGATCGATGACTTTAATATGTGTTCTTACATCTTTAGAATAAAATCCATTTAAATTAGATTCTTCTGGAATAATATTTATAGCAATATCATCTTCTGAACCTGATGGTTGAACATCATCTAAAATGACGCCTTTTGAATGAGCATGTGTAACATTACCTGCCATATCAGTAGCTCTCATCATAATATAGTATCTTTGATTTGTTGAAAGATCTATAACCTTATCATAAAGTTTCCAATTTGACTCATTGAAATCTTTTATTGAATTAATTAATTGATACTCAATTTTATCTAATTGGCTTATATCTGCATTTGCAGACAATTGAACTCTCTTTGTAGTATTATGGAACTCTTCAAATGTATCTAAAGGTTTACTATTTGATAATATTGATACTTCATCAAGTAATATATTCAAATCAGTTGGAGCTGTTTTATCTATTTTATATTCTTTTATTACTACATCGGAACTATTTAATGCAGCATCCTCACTCCAATATTTAATTACATATTCACCATCTGAATCCAATACTGGTAAATTATCACGATCTAAAGTAGTAACTTCAACTTCATCTTCACTTTGAGTTAATTTATTCCATAATATATATTTTATATTTACATTTGGGCCAAATTCATTTTTTGGGATTTCTGCAAAATCTAAAGTAAGATCTTTATTTGTCCAAGTATTTTCTTTACCTTCATCCAATATTTTAGGAACTGATGGTTTGATTTTATGAATTTTTATTTCGAAATCATTTACCTCAGATGTTTTTCCACTATTTAGTACAGCTCTAACTTCAAGTATAGCATTTACATTATAGTCTATTTCTAAAGTATCATTTATAAATTTACTTGGATCAAGAATATTTTTCTCTCCTGAATTTTTATTTACTATTTGCCAATCAGTCGTAGGAATTGAAGTATCCTTATATATCAATCTATATTCATAATGACTTATACCTGAAATACTCTTAGAACCATTTGATGTTATATCACCTTCTCTAAATGTAAGTACTCTATTGTATTTAGTCCATCCATTTGGATTGATTGATAATTCCTCGTCTAGAACTGGTTTATTAAGTTCTAAATTAATATCTCTTATTATTTCTACTTCAGAAGTTCGATTATTAATATATTCTAAGGTTGTTTCATATGAGTTATTTGCTTTATCAAAAATTTCTAATTTAATCTTTCCTCTAAATGAATCGTTTTTATCTAGGTCTATATTAAAGAAATTCTTATAATCTGATACACCATTTAAAGGTATAGTTTCCTTTTTGATTTCTTCATTGTCTTGATTAATTAAACGGTATTCTAAATAATCTAACCCGCTACCTTTTTCCAAAATATCTAAATCAATCTGAATACTATCTTTGAAGAAATATATTTTATTACCAGAAAGAACTTTTTCTGAATAGCTAGGTTTATTATTTATTTTTCTGTATTCTGCTGAATTTATATGTGGAACTGAATAATCTAATTTTAAGTGCTCTTTTTTTACGTCTGATATATTACCAGTATTATCTATTGCCCAAATATAAATTTCACCATCATAATAATCTTGTTTTACAATATTCTGAAGAGTTTCTTGATTTATAGTTAATACAGTTTTTTCTTCCTTATACTCAATTTCATTTATGCCTTCTTTTTTTGTATCGGATCCGGCTAAAGTTTTATTTAATGTATAATAAATATTTTTAATCCCAGAACCAAAATGGTCATCTTTTACATTGAACTCATTAATATAAGTTTCATTACTCCATTTAGCTTCTTCATTATTCTCAAAATTTTCAATAATTGGTTTTATACCGTCAACTTTATCAACATTTAATATATTTTCGCTGTAATTATCTAATCTGTCTATTGCATATAAATAATATTCTCCAGATGAATAAATTTTGAAGTTTCCAGAATAATTTTTGATTTTATCTCCAGGTATCTCAGGTAATCTAATAACTAAATTTCCGTCTAAGTTTTTCATGTTCTCTTCAGTAGCTTCTTGTGTCCATCTATTAATATTACTAATTATTCTTTGCAAATTATTATTAGTTATTTTATTTTTAGATACTAAAATATTTTTCACACCAACAAAATCGGTAACAGCATAATTTACAACTCCCTCTTTATTCCATGTACTATATTTTATATCACCAAATTTAATTTTAGGTCCTTCAGAGTCAATATTATTAACTGATACAATTTCTTCTGAAATATTACCAGCTTTATCTTCTGATTTTATAAATAATTTAGTATTCTGATTAAGAGTAATTCTATTATTTCTTCCTAATTCTGTATAATCTCCCTCTTCTCCTAATTTAACATAAGTTTTATAAACACCACTTAAAGCATCATCTGTATTGATAACGACATCTTTTGATTTTAGTATTTCTTTACTAATTTCTCCGATATTAATTGTTGGAGGAGTATTGTCTATCTTATTTAATGTAAATGATACGTCTTTTAAACCCAGTTCATTATTTGATTCATCTTTAGATATGATATATAAATAAAATCTCTTGCCAGAGTATGATTTAATTTCTTCATCGATGGTAATATTAGATTTTATTATATAATGAGTATTTTCGTCTGTTACTTCTAAATCAAGCGCTTTGCCATCTTTTTCTATTTGATCTCTTCTAAATTTTGTATCTGAATAATATAAAGATACATTATTAGTATATGATTCGATTTCAAACTTAATAGTTTTGTTTTTTGTCCATTGACTATTTTGTACTATATTATCATTATAATAAATTTGATAATTTATTTTAGGATCAATAAAACTACTAATTAAAAACATATTATTAGAATTAAGGTCATTATCTAAGAAATCAGCTACATTTCTTTCAAGATTTTTTGGATATATATATGACCCATTATCTGGATAATACCTTAATTTTAAATTAGCATAGTCTATTTTAGAATCTAATTCTATATAAAATTGTCCATTTTCAAATTTAACGTCAACATTATCGAGTGTTTGATTTCCATCAACAATTTTGAATTCACCATTAGATTTTAGTTTTTTATCTGGTCCAAACAATGAATTGTTTTTTTCATATAGGCTTCCCCTAAAGATGTTTTTTGTTCTTTCAAGGGTTACTTTTTGAGTTGATTGATTATCAAATTTATAATAAGTTTGAGCATTTTTTAATTTATAGATACTATTACTTATTTCAATAATTAATTCACTATCAATCAAATCTTCATAAGTGAGACCATAATTTTTATATTTAATATCCTTTTCTCTTAATATTAGACTAGCATTATTTATGGCATATGGGTTCTCATCACTATCAAAAAATACTATATTTTGATCATCTGATTTTTTAATAATCACTCTTGCTTCATCATCAAAATTAATTTTTTTATCATTTTCATCAACGAATTCAAATATAAACTTATCGTCATCATTATCAGCAAATATATTCGTAGGTACTGACACAAAAAATATTAAAATAGCAATTAGACCATATAATAATCTTTTTGTTTTTATTTTCATCTCATTATATTTCCTTTCTTATAAAATTATTCTATAGTATGTGTACTTTCAGTAAAATCCAATTCATATTCTACAATAAGCTCTAAAGAATTATGATTATTTAATAATGTTGTATTATTATTTGTATCATTATCCTTAATTAATAATGAAGTATCTTCAGTAATATTATTGTTTAATTCCCATGTATTTACTCTTAGGCTACCTGTTTTGGTTATAAAATCAGGAGATTTATAAGATAAATCTTTTCCGTTTATTTTACTTTTAGGACTCTTACTTCCATCCTTTATAGATTCGATTTCTTTATTAATTTTCTTTTTAGAAATTATCTTGTATATATTTTTTATATCAAACGAAAAGTATATATAAATAGTCAATAATATAAGAAATACCGACAGAGCCAAAAATATATTAGATAAAAGTTTTAATTTTTCGTATCCCATATATTATCCTTCCTTATTAGAATAAGCAATATCAATAGAGGTATTAATTTTATCTATTGAATTCAATATATTTTTCTTTTTTTCTAAAGTTTTTTCCGCTAATGGATTTATGCTTTCAGTAATTTCTTTAATTTTATTTGATAAATTTAATTGCTCATCTTTAGTTATTCCGTCTAATTTAAATTTTACCGAATATTGTTCTAAACTTGTACTTATTAATTCTAAAAGTTCTAATCTTACAATTTCACTTTCCTCATTATTTAAAGCGACTTTATCAATCAAAGTAAGCATATTTTTAAAGAAAGGAGCATATTTCCCTTTCTCATTAGCTTCAGCTATATTTGTAGTTATATCTCTATAAAATTTACCAACATTATAGTATACTTCAGCCATTCCTCTATTCTCATATTCTTCATCAGTATTATTTAATACTTCATTAAACCAGTTTATAGAATTGATAGATCTATTTACTTGATTGTCACTATTATCACCATAATCAAAATAATACCAAAACATTTTTCCTAGTTCGAAACTAACGTCTACATAATTTTCTTTATCTCGCATTAGCTCATCCTTATTAATTGTAACTAGTTTTTCTATAATTTTTGATTCCTCAACTGTAAATATTCCGTCATTTTCCTTAAATACATCCATGATTTGAAGGTATGCATCGGACTTACCAGTATAATTAGGAATTTTAATAGCTTGTTCTATAAATTCTACTTTTTGATTATAATCACTTGTTGAATTAGCCTTATAAAGTAAATCATAATATGATGCATATGACTCGTTATTTGCCCCAATTAAAAATCCGACTCCTAATCCTATAGATAATATAGATAAAATAATTAAAGATTTAAAAAAATTAAGTTTATTTCTTTGCTTTTTTATAAATTTATCATCAATTTCTTCATAGTGTTCTAGATCATACATTAATTCTGCAGCTGATTGATACCTATCCTCCGGATTTCTTTGTATACACTTTAAAATAATTTTTTCTAGACCATTAGATAATTGAGGATTAATTTGTCTAATTGGTAAAATTTCATAAGGTGGTTCACTAGGATTAAACCCTGTTACCAAATGATATAAGGTTG
>CAMXYZ010000043.1 GCA_947253305.1 uncultured Helcococcus sp. | reverse complement strand
TAAATCTTTCTACCATATCTTCCATTATCTGTACTGGAGCTCTATACTTTGAAAATTCTACGATTTCCTTTTCAAGCATCAAAGGACTACTTAGATTTGTATCAGGAAAAGTAGATATAATATCATTTTGATTTAATAATTCCGATTTTAATAGATTTTTGCTGTCTTTTGATGGATGGTCTCCTCCTTTAAATGAATCTTTAAAATATTGTTCAGTTGTCGGAATCAATGATTTTATCTCATCCGTAGACCCCATTAATCCATACCATTCTAATAAATCTTTATCATATCTAGTTAGTAAAGAATTAAGTGCTAAATCTGCTGATGACTCTACAACGCCTTTAGACAAATACACTCTTCCAACATCAACGAAAATGCTAGTAATTAACAGTGTTGGAACAAGTATTAAAGCTAAAAATACAGACACAGCTCCATTATTTTTTTGAAATAATTTCATATGTTCTCCTTAATATGTTTTATTTATCACCAGTATTAACACCGTCAAAAAATTTAGTAATATATTCTGATACTTTGTTAATATTATCTTTAATATCATTCATATATGGTGCACCTCCATACATTTCAAGATAATTTTTTGCTAAATTAAAATTTTTAATAAACTCTGGTGGGTTTGATACAGGTGCAGTAAAAGTTGAACTAAACTTCATAATTATAAAATCTTCTCCGAAAATTCTTATTGGATTTTTTACTTCCATTTTTGATTCTGTAACCAAATACGAAGAAATAAAGTTTCGTTCAAATTTAACTGTAGTAGTTACTGTCGGTTTCATATTCCCAAATAAACCTAGATTATTATTCAGTTTTGTATCAATAGCGTCCTGAACTTCAGTAGCTATATTTTGTCCATTTGTATTAAGTACAAATCTATAGGGTTGAAGACCACCTTCAGATAATTTATCTTTTCCACCATTTTCTCTAACATTTTTAATATAAGGATTAGATATTCTAGCAGCTCCATCTAATGTGTAACTATTTACAACAGATTCTATCTGCGCTTTTTGTAAATATGCGTTTCCTGCAAATACTAATATAAATATAACTATTAATATTATTGGAAAGACTATTGAAGCTTCTACTATTACCATTCCTTTTTCATTTAATTTCTTTTTCATTGTTCACCTCAATACTTTAATCTAACATCTGCATAAATACAGATGTTAGATTATTATATTGTTTAAATGTATAAGTTGCACTTATACTATATTAAAAACTATTTATAAAAACAAAATGTCTATGCATTATATTTTATGCAGGATCACTTAATCCTGATGTATCAATTTCTTTAAATATTTTTCTTATTAGTGTAGCAACTTCTTCTTTGAATAGTAATGCTAAACCAACTGCTATAGCAATTAATATAACAATAGCAACAATATTTACTTCACCATCTTCTTTTTTCAGGAATTTATTAAATCCTGTAGATAAATAGTTTTTTAGTAATAATAAGTTCATTCTTTCCTCCTTTTTGTATATTTTTTAATAAAATTATACTCCCAAATTGCTAAATATTGGAACCATAATCATTATTAACAATCCAACGAACATTAAAGATATCGGTAATAGTAGCTTACTTGAGGCCTTCTCACCCAATCTTTTAACGTTCTGCTTTTTAAGTTGCCAGACTTCGTTGCTTTGTTGTTGAAGCATTAAAGCTAGCTCTGCATTTCCTTTAACTATCCCTTGCATTAACATTGAAGAAAACTTTTTAATCTCTGGAACAAAACTTCTATTTCCAAAATTCAAATATGCATCCATCTCTGGTATACCATTTTCTATTTCATCAATAGTTAATCTCATTTCTTCATATAATACACCATTATTAGATGTAGCAATTTCTCTCCACGCTTCACCTAATATCATACCGGCATTTGTTAATAGAGCTAGTTTTGAAACTAGTTCAGGAAATTCAGACATCATTTCTTCTGATCTTTCTTCCACCTTTGTATTTATCTGTCTTGAATATTGATAATAAACAGCAAATGAAAGAGCAAGCATAATTATTAACATCACTATTTCACCAATAAAACCATATACTATAAAACTAAAGACGAGTGAAGTTAATAATAAAGTCACCTTCTGGGAGTATAATACCCTCAAATAATAATCAGGATATTTTTCTCCATAATAAATTACAATTTTTTTTCTTAATTCTCTATCTTTTTTTGATTTATATTCGTAGGATATTAATTCCATGAAAGCATATCCAACAAAATAGATTTCTTTTAATGGGAATTCTTTTTCGTCTAGTGAGTCGAATAATTCAGCATGTTTATATCCTTTAAAGTATAAGAATAACCAGAAAACTAGTAATAAAAATCCTATCGAATATATTATTATATCTTTTAACTCAATCATACCAATCACCTATATTTTTATATCTAAAATCTTTTGTGCTATAAAGTATGATACAACAAACAAAATAACACCAATTGTTGTTGATACTAAACCAGCTGGACTTGTAAATTTATCTGCAAAGTCTGGACTACCAATCTTAAACATCCCTATTAATAGTATAGGCATAAAAAACATAAGTTTTTGTTCAGTCTTACTTGCAGTAACCATTGTCTCGATTTCTTCGGTAATTAGCATCTTTTCACTTAGAATCTCGTGTGAATTCTTCACGCTTTCTTTTATATTTCCACCTTTTCTAAATGTAACTTTGAATACATTTGAAAAACTTATTATATCAAGTAATCCACTTCTTTTTCCAAAATCTTCTAGCAATTCTTCGATATCAATATTGTTTTCAATACCTGATAAAATAACATCAAGTTCGTATAATATAAATGCATCTTCATCGTATTGATTTGCTAAATCATTTCTTGCTGATTTAAAAGATTCAAGAACATTTTTACCAGCTCCAAATGATACATTTAGTGATTCTAATAAATCTCTAAACTGATTTCTTAATTGATTTTGTCTCTTATTCTTTATTTGCTCTCTTCTAATTGGAACATATGTGAATCCACCAATTAGACCACCAGATACTAAAAATATGATATTCATAATTAATGTTGTTTTTGTAGGATTACCAAATGAATCTTTTGCAATTCCACCATAGAATAGATAGAATATCAACGCTCCTGCAATAAATCCTAATGTAAAATAAAGAATCTTTTCCATAAATGACATATTATATACTTTATAGTTATAGGTTCTCATATTAGTTTTAGACATGTAATATTGAGGTTCTTTTACTTTCTTTTTTTTAATAAACATTTTAGAAATCCTCCCTAATACCTGCTAATCTTAATTTGTAGGTATTAATCATCTTGTTATCTGTTCTTTTTAACTCACCAGATACTTTTGTTAGATTACTATTTTCATCTTCAACAAATTCATATAATTTATTTAATACAATCTGACCATCTTTATATCCTACAACTTCTGATATTTCCATTGTCTTTCTTGATTTATCTCTCAGTCTAGATAAGTGTATAATAATATCTAGAGCAGATGCTATTTGTTGTCTTATAGCCTCAAGTGGTAGTCCTGCAGAACCTTGTAGTACCATCGTCTCCAATCTACTTAACATATCATCTGTGGAGTTTGCGTGACCGGTAGATAATGAACCGTCGTGTCCTGTGTTCATAGCCTGAAGCATATCTAGTGCCTCTCCACCACGAACCTCACCAACTACTATCCTTTCAGGTCTCATTCTAAGTGATGATTTTATAAGATCTCTTATTGATATTTCCCCGACACCTGATGTATTTGCATTTCTAGTTTCTAAACTAACTAGGTTTTCGATATTAGTAATTTGAAGCTCAGCAGAGTCTTCTATAGTTATAATACGCTCATCTTTAGGTATATAATTGGATAAAGCATTCAAGAAAGTTGTCTTACCTGAACCTGTACCTCCAGATACGAATATATTGTATTTTGCTCTAACTAATTTTTCTAATTTATCAGCAATATCTTGTGTAATAGATCCGTACGAAATCAATTTGTCTATAGTCATTGGAGTTTTAGAGAACTTACGAATAGTTATAACTGGTCCAATTAAGGAGATAGGTGGTAAAACCACATTAACTCTTGAACCATCAGGTAATCTAGTATCTACTATAGGATTAGCCTGATTAACTTCTCTTCCAGATAATGCTACAATTTTTTGAATTATATCTTCAAGTCTCTTTTTACTCTCAAAGGTCTTATCTATCTTTCTTAGTTTACCATTTTCTTCTATAAATACATTTTCTGGTCCATTTATCATAACTTCTGTAATATTATCATCCGCTATAATTGAGTCTAGAATACCAAAACCACGAATAGAACTATAAACACTTTCTACAATATCGACCCTATCTTGTACTGATATATACTGATCTTTGTATTTATCAAAAACAATTTCTTCAATTCTCGTTTTTAGATCTTCGTCAGATAAATCGCTTAGAGATAAATTTAATTTTACATATTGTCTTAAATCTTCAATTTCTTTTTCAATATTCATTTCTATACCTCTAATAAATTACTAAAATGTTCTCCATCTGAAATTTGCTCAGTTATTTGATAAAGTGAAGCGTGTTCAAATCTTGGAACACCACCTATATTTTTTAAATCTAAATCTGTAAGTACCTTACCTGTTTTATTGCTAAATTTATTGTACATAATCACCATCTTAGGATATATTTGATTATGATCATCTTTCTCTAATATATTAAGCGATGAAATTCCTCTATGAATTTTGGTGTTGCTTATTTCTTCTCCATCACTAACTAAAATAATCTTATTTGTTATTTTATATATATCTAGTATGTTTTTTTCTAAAGAGAATTTCATATCTAATACTATATGTTCAAATTCATCAAAAAGATTTAAATTGTTAATTAGATTTTTTATATCTTCTGTAGTTAATTCTCTCACATCTAAAGAAACCTTGCTTCCTGAATAAAATTGAACACCAGATTTGTCAACTCTTAAAAAACTTTCAAGTTTAATAGGCAAATTAGCACTTTTGCTTCTTATTGAATATATAACATCAGAAAAAGTGAATTTTCCATCTCCTGAAAAGAAGTAATCTGATACCCCATCATCTTCAAGATTTAGATAAAGAACTTTTATTCCTTTCTTTGCTAGATACTTAGAATATGACGCTGCTAAAGTAGAACATCCTACTCCTCCAGCAAATGATACAAAAGATGTGAGTATAGCTTTATCTTCAGATATATCCACACCTCTAACATTTTTAGAATAATCTGAGAATATATTTAGGATTTGTTTGTATAATAAATCTAATTTTTGGTATTTATAGATTGTATTTTCCTCTATATTAACATCTTGAGTTTCAACTAGATAAGCTAAACCAGCATTAAAATCATGGTTTAATATTTGTTCTCTAAATTTATAATTGACAAGAACAATATCAACTCTTATATTCTTTAAATTTTCAATTGCTTTCTCTACGCTAGTAAAAAAAGAAATTTGGAATTTATCCGGATATCTTGTATTAAAATTAAGTTCTATCCTATTTAGATATGTTTTATCATCATCAATTATTGCTAATCTAATCTTCATTTTTTCCTCCACAATATATATAATTATAATGTTTTTTATTTCTTTCATTATACAATTTATGGAAATTAAAGTAAATTAAATCAAGCACAAATATCGATTTTTATGATTAAAAAATTAAAAAAATAATTTTTCTAAAATTGTTAAATTTATTACAATATTTTCTATATTCTTAAAACGTTGAAATTCACGCATTATATAATATTTAAAATAAAAAAACTTATAAAAGTACTTAAACTTTTATAAGTTACAAAATGTTAACATTTTTTAATATTATTTAATAATAAAAATTTTTTCACTCTTTAATTGAAAATTAGTTCATAATATCTACTAAACTCTGGATACTGTGGTATTTCAACTTTTATTCTTTCATTATTTGTTGGATGATTAAATTCTAAATAATAGGCTTGTAATAATTGTCCACTTATATTAAATTTGTTTTTTATCTTATTATAATCCCTATCTCCTAGTATTGGGTGATTAATATGAGACAAATGGACTCTAATTTGATGTGTTCTACCAGTACGTAGATTGATATCAAGATAAGCATATTCTTGATTTTGTTCTAGTACTTTGTAGTCTGTAATCGCTTGTTTTCCATCTTCTATTACTGCCATTAGTTTTCTATTATTTGGATTTCTCCCTATAGGTAAATCAATTGTTCCATCCAATTCTGTAAAAGGATGGTTTACAATTGCTCTATATTTTTTAATTATTTTCCTATTCTTAAACATTTCTTTTAATTTAATCATAGATTCTTCATTGAGAGCAATCACCATTAGTCCACTAGTATCTTTATCGAGTCTATGAACTACCCCTGGTCTTTCTTCTCCATTTATGCTTGGCAAATTATCATATAGATATAGTAAATGATTTACAACAGTATTAGATCTAATTGAATTGGTAGGATGAGCTATTATTCCCCCGGGTTTATTTATAATTAATATATCGTCATCTTTATACACAATTTCTAAATTCAGATTTTCTTTTTCTAGTGGTTTAATTTCTAACTCTTTTAAATTAATAAATATCTCATCATCGTCATTTACAAGGTAACTAGGTTTTACCTTATTATTATTTACAAGTACATTATTTGATTTTATTAATTTTGAAATCTGTGATCTTGTTATATCATCAAAATATTCAGCTAAATAAAGATCTAGTCTTTCATTGTCTGAATTTTCAACTATAATTTTCAATTTGTTCTCCAATCGATAGTGTCTTTTCCTAATTCTTTTAATATAGAATTTGTCTTTGAGAAGTGACCACATCCCTTGAATCCTCTATAAGCAGATAACGGTGATGGATGTGAGCTAGTTAATATAAAATTATTGTTATTTATAATTTTAGTCTTCTTTATTGCATCACTTCCCCATAATAAAAATACTATATTTTCTTTATTAGAAACTCTTTCTATTATAGCATCTGTAAATTTGTTCCAATAAGTATTAGAATATGATCTAGGATTTGAATCCTTAACGGTAAGTACGGTATTTAATAATAGGACTCCTTGTTTAGCCCAATTTGATAAATCTCCACTTGTATTATTAATGCCTAAATCTCTATTAATTTCTTCAAATATATTCCTAAGTGATGGAGGTAATTTTACTCCCTCATTTACCGAAAAAGCAAGCCCATTGGCTTGACCTTTTTTATAATAAGGGTCTTGACCCAATATCACTACTTTTACATCTTCAAAATCTGTATATTCTAATGCTTTAAAGATATTTTGTCTTTCTGGATATATATCAAAATTATCATAATCTGAAATAATTGAATTATAAAAAGTAATGAATTCCTCGTCATTTATAATATCTTTTAAGACTATATCCCAATTATTCTTGAACATTTTTACCTTCAATAAAAAACATATATATAATTAAAAATATTGCTGCTAGGCTTACATAAATATCAGCAAAATTAAATACTGGGAAATCATATAATCCACCTAATGGACTAAATATAAAGTCAATTACATAGCCTAGTCTAATTCTATCTATTAAATTACCTATAGCACCTGCTAAAATGAATATTAGTGGTATTTTCACATAATTATTAATAGTATCATTAAATTTAATTAGATAGTAAATTATCCCGAAGCAAATCACTAGTGTTAGGAAAACTAATATAATTGTTCCCTGCTGAAATATTCCCCATGCAGCTCCTGAGTTTTCTACATAGGTAAAATGTAACCACTTATTTAAAACTACAATTTCTGATTGTCCTTTTAGATTGTTAATTGCCCATATTTTAGTAATTTGATCTAAAGCTATGGCAAATAAAAATATTAATACATACATAATCTTTCCTTAATTAAAAAAGGGCTTTTAGCCCTTTGTCTACACATTAAATATAGTTTTATCTTTAATATCTTCTTTTAGCTTACCATCGATTTTAACACCTTCTGGAACTAATACATAGATATCTTTTGTTACATTTTGAACTGAACCACTTAATGAATAAACACCACCGCTTACAAAGTAAAATACTTGTGTCTTCTTGTCCATTTCAAGCATTTCTAGATTTAATACAACTACTTTTCCAGCAAGTATGTCATCCATTACTAATTTGCCGTCTTCATATGTCAATGGTTCTCTAATTGAAACTGTCATATCGCCTTTTGTCCCATAAG
>CAMXYZ010000042.1 GCA_947253305.1 uncultured Helcococcus sp. | reverse complement strand
GTCATACTCATGTATTTTTTGATGAAGTAATTGAAGGTATAAGAATAGTAAATCCCGGTTCTGCAGGTTTTGATAGAGGTGGAGAATATGAGTCCTATGTTGTTATGAATATCGATAAGGACAATATTGAAATTGAAAGAATAAGATTAGATTGATAAAGATATTTAAGCCAGAGATATTTAAATTATCTCTGGTTTTAAATTTATATAATCTCTAATATATATATTTTTAATATAAAATTTTTGATATAATTATATAAAAGTAAGGAGATTGATATGAACAATAAAATTAAAGAGTATATATTAAAAAATAGTTTAATAGAAATATCAGTCCTTAATTTAGGGGCTATTCTACATAAATTTATATATAAAGATACAAATATTGTATTAAGTTATGATGACATTAGCGACTATATTGAAAATCCTATCTACCTAGGAGCTATGGTTGGAAGAGTAGCTGGAAGAATTTCTAATGCTAAATTTCAATTGAATGGCAAAACTTACGAATTAGATAATAATGAATCTAATTATTCCATTCATGGGGGATATACAAATTTGAGCAAGAAATATTGGAATGTAAAGGAATATAATACAAATAATATCAATCCTTATATAATATTTAGTACTGTATTGGAAGATGGAGATTCTGGATATCCAGGAAGAGTTGAAATTTCAATAAAATACATATTAATATCTTCAAGCTTAAGAATTGAAATATTTGCCAAGACAAATGAAGATACAATCGTTAATATAACAAATCATAGTTATTTTAATCTAAATACGAATAAAGAAAATTCTATTAAGAATCATCAATTAAAAATTAATGCTGATGAAATTTTAGCTAATGAAGAAAATGGTGTACCATTTGAAATAATGAGTGTTGAAGGGACCGATTTTGATTTGAGAGAATATAGGGAATTAAGTATTCTAGATAATCTTACAGATAATCAATCAAAACATTTTGGAGGATATGATCATGCATTTATTTTAAATGGTAGACAAGCGCCACTATATCTTAAAAATGATAAATTAGAACTTCAAGTAAATACTTCATATCCATCAATAGTTGTATATTCAGGAAATGCAATAGGGGACGAATTAAGTATTAGTGGAACTAAATCCTATAATCATCAAGGGATTGCTATTGAAGCTCAATATGAGCCAGATTTTATCAATAAAGATTTCTTAGAAAAATATATACTTAGAAAAGGCGAAGACTTAATTGAATTTATAGAGTTTACAGTTTCTTAAAAAGGAAAAGGATGTTGATTTTCAACATCCTTTAATTTTATAATCCTGTTTTATTTAATCTGTCAGAATTTTTTGTATATTTATATAATTTATCTACAAGATCTTTTGATGGCAGCTCTTCAACTCTCCATCTCCAGTTTATTCCAAGTGTAGAAGGTAAATTCATACGAGCTTCATTTCCAAGATTGAGTATATCTTGTAATTGGAATATAGCAGTATCTGCAACTGAATTCATACACATTCTAATAATTCCCCAGTGCAAGCCTTCTTCTTCGTTTAGATTTCCATATTCTATAGCTCTATCTAATACACCTGTATCTCTATTATTTTCAATCCAACCCCTTAGAGTTTCGTTGTCGTGAGTTCCAGCATATACAACAAAATTAGTAGTAAAATTATGAGGCATATGTTCACTATTCATCTCAGGATTGAAAGCAAATTGGATAATCTTCATTCCAGGGAATGCTGTTTCTTTTCTGAATTCATATACTTCTCTTGTCATATATCCAAGATCTTCAGCAATTATAGGTAAATCTCCCAATTCTTCTTTTATTCTTTTAAATAAATCATTTGCAGGACCTTTTACCCATCTACCACCTGCTGCATTATCATCTTCAGCAGGAATTTCCCAATATGATTCAAAACCTCTAAAATGATCGATTCTAACTACATCAAATAATTCGAATGCAGATTTTATCCTTTGAACCCACCATTTATAATTTTGTCTTTCATTTTGATACCAGTCATATACTGGATTACCCCAGAATTGACCGTCATCAGAGAAATTATCTGGTGGGCAACCACCAACAAATTCTGGGCTAAAATCTTCATTTAATTTGAATAATTCAGGATTTGACCATACATCAGCACTATCTTCAGCAACATATATAGGAATATCACCGATTATTTCAATATTATTTGAATGAGCATATGATTTTAAATCATTCCATTGTTGGAAGAATTTATATTGTAAAAAATTATAGAATGAGATTTCTTCATGGTATTTCTTTGAAAATTCTTTTAGCGCTTTTTCGTCTCTCATTTTATATTTTTTATCCCACTCAATCCAAGATACTCCGTCATGGAAGTTTTTAATCGCCATAAATAATGAATAATCTTCTAACCAGTATTTTTCATTATTATAGAATTCTTTATAATTTGGATCAGCAAAATTGAATCTTTTGAAAGCTTTTCTTAAAATATCAAATCTTTCTTCATATAGTCTTCCATAATCGATATCTGTAGAATCATAGTCATTGCCTAATTCTTGTAGCTCTTTTTTTGTTAGTAATCCATCATTTTTTAAGTAATCTAAATCAATTAGATATGGATTACCAGCAAAAGTACTAAAAGATTGATATGGGCTGTCTCCGTAAGATGTTGGTCCTACAGGTAGAACTTGCCAGTAGGACTGGCCAGAATCGAATAGAAAGTCTACAAATTCTTTTGCGTTTTCTCCCATAGTACCAATTCCATATGGACCAGGTAGGGAAGTGATATGCATCAAGATTCCCGATTTTCTATTTTCATTAATTTTTTGATAATTGTAATCTTCTGTCATGATTTAACTCCTAATAATTAGTTTAGACTTTACTATTATATTTTTATCATTATTTTCATTGAATAGCAAATTAACAGCTTCTTCTCCAAGAAGTTTTGAATTAATATCTACACTCGATATTGGAATATTAGCTATTTCAGACAAATAGCTATTATTAAAGCTTACAATATCTATATCTTTATTGTTTTCAAAATATCCCTTACTTATACCATAAGCTAATAAATCATCAGTACATGCGACAGCATCAAAGTCATTTACAATTAGCTCTTTAGACAATTCATATCCAGCGTGCTTTGTAAATTCTGTATAGTAAAAATTATTGTCATCAAATTCTATATTACTTTTATCCATCGCTTCTATAAATCCGTCTCTTCTATCTAGAGTAACAATATAGTCGATACTACCACCTACAAATGCAATCTTTTTATTGCCCTTTTCAATTAGATGATTAGTAGCAGACTTCATTGCGTTTTTATTGTCATTGTTGACAGTCATTACATCACTATCTTCAACCCTTCCCACTACAACAGTAGGGGTATCATTTTCTATTAAGTATTCCAAAGTTTTATCATCTTTTACCACTGATAATTTAATGCAGGCATCGATTTTATTTGTATTAATTAATCTTTTTAATCCTCGATCTATATCTTTATCTTCAGGATTTGTAAATACTAAAATCATGTCTTTTTCAAATTCGTTTAATTTTGTTACTATTCCATTTAATGCATCTAGAAAGAATGAGTTCTCAAAACCTTGAGAAGGCGTTCTATCGATTATTACCGCTATAGTATCGGTAAGATTTGTAGCTAAAGCCTTAGCAGTATAATTTGGTTGATAACCTGTCTGTTCTATAGCTTTTTGAACTTTATTGAATGTATCTTTACTCACATTTGTCTTACCTGAAACCA
Source organism: uncultured Helcococcus sp. (assembly GCA_947253305.1). Taxonomy (GTDB): domain Bacteria; phylum Bacillota; class Clostridia; order Tissierellales; family Peptoniphilaceae; genus Helcococcus. Next base: position 4,475 of record CAMXYZ010000042.1, on the reverse strand, counting down.
CTCTAGACACTGTAGATATACTAACTCCTGATAAATAAGCGACATCTCTAATAGTAACTTTACTTTTCATGACTAAATCCTTAATTAATTCTTAATTCAGTTTCGCCATCAAAGAAATGTAAAGCTTCTGGGTCAAAGGTAAAATGATGTTCTTCATCAACTGCATATTCATAATGTCCTGGCTTAGAAATTATTATTTCTGTATCATCTTCTAATTTTGCATATATAATCTTTTCTTTACCAAGCATTTCTATAACATCGATTCTAGCATTAACAGAGTTTTCAGATTTTTCTGATAAAAATCTTTCAGCTCTAATTCCTAGATATACAGACTTATTATTGTGATTTGCTAAAGCCTTTTGATCTTTTTCGTTTGGTGTTATTTTAATCAATCCGTTGTCTGATACGAATTGTCCATTTATATATTTACCTTTGATAATATTCATGCTTGGAGAACCGATAAACCCTGCAACGAATAGATTTGCTGGTGTATTATAGAATTCTTCAGGCTTACCAAATTGTTGGATTTTACCTTTATCTAATAAGATAATTTTATCAGCCATTGTCATAGCTTCTGTTTGGTCGTGTGTAACATATATTGAGGTTGTTCCTAATGATTTGTGTAATCTTACTAATTCAACTCTCATGTGTTCACGGAGCTTAGCGTCTAAGTTAGATAATGGTTCGTCCATTAAGAATACGCCTGGTTTTCTAACCATTGCACGTCCAAGAGCAACCCTTTGTCTTTGACCACCTGATATATCTGAAGGTTTTGAGTATAGATAATCATTTAATTGTAAAATATCTGCAGCCTCTAAAACCCTCTTATGAATAATTTCTTTTCTTTCATTTTTCATTTGTAGAGAAAATGCCATATTATCATATACTGTTAAATGAGGATATAAAGCATATGATTGGAATACCATAGCTATATCTCTGTCTTTTGGAGCAACTTTATTCATTAATTTATCACCAAATAATAATTCTCCTTCTGTGATCGAGTTTAATCCGGCAATCATCCTTAAAAGAGTTGATTTACCACAACCCGAAGGACCTAATATAGCACAGAATTCTTGATCTTCAATAACTAAGTCAATATGTCTTATTGTAAAATTATCTCTACCTTCATATTTTTTTCCTAGATTTTTTAATGTAACTTTCATATTTCCCCCTAACCTTTAACTGAACCAGAGCTTAGTCCTGATACTAATTGATTTTGTAAGCTTATGAACAATGCAACTATTGGTATAGCTGTTAATAAACCACCTGCAGCAAATGCTGGTGCATTCATTGTTCTAACATCACCAATTAAAGTAAATAAGCCTGTCGCTAAGGTATATTGTTCTGAGTTGGTCAATAGTATTGCAGGAAGCATATAATCCATGAAAGGTCCGATAAATGACCATAATGCTATAATTGCTAACATTGGTCTTGCTATTGGCATAATAATTAATCTATATACTTCAAAGTTTGAACATCCATCTATTTTAGCAGCTTCATCTAATTCCATTGATATAGAATCGATATATCCTTTTAATATGAATGTATTACCTGCAATTCCACCAGCTGAGTAAATCAATATTAACATAGCTGTTCTACTAAATACAGGAATCATACCTGAGATTATTGAATGTATTGCATAATACGCTGTAATTCCCGCAAATGCTGGTATTGTTTGTATTAACATGATACCCATTAAGCTAGCTTTCTTTCCCTTGAATCTGTATCTTGAATATGCATATCCTGTAAAAGATACAAATAATAAAGTAAGTAGGGCAGTAGCTATTGCAATGAGTATTGTATTTTTTATCCAAAGCAAGAAATTAGTTTTTTCAAATAAATATTGAAAATGTTTAAATGAAAATTCAAATTTTCCTGACATTGAAATATATTGACCTTGACTACCATTTAAACTTGATATAATCATAACTGCTAATGGCCAAATAATTGCTATTGCCCAAGCTATTAAAACTATATAAGAAATAGCAAGAAATATTTTACCAACAGTAGTTAAAGGTTGTTGATCTGATAAATATAAATCATTATTTTTCTTTTTTCTAAAATTTTTAAACATACTAATCTCCTTTGAAAGCCTTAGTATTTCTAAAGCCTAGCCATGAGAAGAACATTAACACTAATGATACTACAATTGTAACTGCAGCTCCCATACCTTGATAATTACTGTTAATAGTTAATTTGTATATATAAGAAATGAGCAAGTCTGTTGAACCAGCAACATTACCATATACGGATGGATTGAAAGGTCCACCACCATTGAACAAATGAATTATTGAGAAGTTGTTAAAGTTAAATGTATATTGTCCTATTAATAATGGAGCTGTTTGGAATAAAACTAGAGGAATAGTAATTCTCATTGTTTTCTTAAATCCTGTAGCACCATCAATTTCTGCAGCTTCATATAAATCACTAGGTATACCTTGTAAAATACCTGTTGACAATAGGAAGACATAGGATGAACCTAACCAACCTTGCAATAATATTAATGTAGTTCTTGTTTGTAATGTATTATTTTTAATATCTAATGTTACTCCAAATACATTATTCAATAATTGGGTTAATGGACCATTTATTGAAAGCATTTGTGAGAAGAACATTATTGAAATAAAAGCAGGAACTGCCCATGGTAGTAAATATATTGTTCTAAAGAAACCTTTAAATCTGATTCTTTCTTGATTAGCTATAAGTGACAATATAAATCCTATTGCTATGGCCAGAGTAGTTGATGAAAATGTCCATATTATTGTCCAAACTACTATTGGCCAGAATGCTCTACCTGCTACACCTTGACCTAATGCCAATAGTTTATAGTTTTGTAATCCAGCCCAAGTAAATTTTGATTGATTATTTGGATCATAATTTGTAAATGAAATCAAAATAGTTGTTGTAATTGGAACTAAAATTATAAATATTACAGCAAGTGATGCTGGTGTAATTACTAGATAAGGGAATCCTTCTGTAAGTATATTAGCTTTCGTTTCAAACCATAAGTTTGGTCTGATTCCTTTAATCTTATTTTTTTCTACAGTATTAACATCTTTAAAGGATATATATAATATGAATAATGAAATTAGTAATAGCATAATAGCTATAATACCTTCAATCATAAATATTATAGATTTATCTAATCTTTTTCCGCCTTCAGCAAGTGATATTAATCCTGCGACACCATCACCTTGGAAGTTCCCATAACCTAGAGCATATGGGATAGCAACTAGATAAATGAATAATGAACCTATAAAGAAGAATAAAGCTTTCATATATTGTTTATTTAAGAATTGACCTAATCCTGGAATTAAAAATGTTAGATATGAAATTATTGGTCTTTGCTTTTCAACTTCTATTGGAGTTTTTCTTATAGCATCTGAAATATCAGAATCCAAAACTCTCAATTTTTCTTTCATATCATTTTTTAAATGATGTTTGATATTTTTAATATCTTCCTCTAAAGCTTTCTTTTTATTTATATAAGTATATGCTTTAGTATCTTCAGAATAAGCTCTTCTTCTAATTTTAGATTCAGTCTTGAAAGCTTTCTTAGATATTAAGCCTTCATCACTTTTTTCTTTTAAGTCTTGTAATTCTTCTTCTAATTGAACTTTTCTTAATTTAGTTTTTTCTTCAATTATTTTTGAATAATTTTCAACTTCAGAATCTGTAATCTTCGACATTTCATAAGTCTTTAATTCTAAATCTTTTAGCAAGTCTTTTTCGTTTTGAATTATATCAGGAATATGTCTTGTTTCTACCATTGCGATAAGATAATTTAATTCTGCATCATATGTAAAATCAAGATAATCTTCATAAAATTCAATTTTCTTTACAGCCTTAAAATTTCTCTCTTCAAGCTCTCTAATATGTTTTAATGAAACATCCTTAAATTTATTTTTAGTATCTATTTCTAATTGCTCTAAAAATTGTTTTTCTTTGTTTTTGTATTCATTTAATTTTATATTATAAGGATGATTTGCTTTGTTATTAATTAAAGATTTTCTTTCAGAGGCTGTAGCGTTTATAATATCTAAGATATACTGATTTTTCCTTGGATAGCTTCTTCCTACGCTATCTATTACTGTTTTGGAATATTCCATATTAATCGCCTCTCTTTAGTTTCGGTACACTTATTATCAAATAAATTAGTAATAAATATAAAATTATAATTAAATAATAAAATATTGAATTTGTTCTAAAAGAAATTACTATATTGAATAATCGCATTATTAATATTATTGAAAATACTATTTTATATAAACTTGTGATTCCAAATTTTTTTAAGCCAAAAAGACTAAATAAAGAAATTAAAACTGGTTCTAATATTGTAATGAAGTAATTAATAATTACTATATTAAAGAAATCTTCAGCTGTGTTATCGCTATTTAATTTTAAAAACACATCCAGTAAATCTTTAGATTTAGCTGTAATCAAAGCTTCAATAGAACTTATAAACACTATTAATC
>CAMXYZ010000041.1 GCA_947253305.1 uncultured Helcococcus sp. | reverse complement strand
ATCTTCTTTCTGCCCATGTACCATCCTTGCTACCTTGCATTGGATATTTTTCTGGGAATTTTTCTTTATATTCTTTTAATAATGGTTCTAAATCATTGATATTGTCGATATTCTTGATATCATCTGCTGTCTTACCTAATTTTTCTAATTCTTGTAGGTTCCAGATAAACATATCTCTTGCCATTACAGCATTATCGATAACTGTTTGGATACCATATAATTTGCCATCAACCATTCCACCCTTTAATTGAGCGTCTGTTAATGATTTTTTAAGTTCTGGAGCAGCTTCATCAATTACTTGATTCATATCATATAATGTTTCTTCTGCTACTAATGTTTTGAAAGGTCCTAACCATGATGCTGTTGTTGCTAAGTCAAATTGTTCTTCTGCTGAACCAGCACCTTTTGCGATTAATGGTAGTTTATCACCATATTGATCCCAATTGAATGCTACTAATTTAACTGTATATCCAGCATTTAGTTCTTCTAGTCTTTCATTAATTTTTTGTGAAACTTCATCTATATCTGTTCCACCTGCTAGTACTAAGTATTTAATTTCTGGTTTATCACCTGTGCTTGGTGTTTCACCCTGTCCTGTTTCTGGTTTTGTTGTCCCTCCATCCTTAGAACATGCAACTAGTGAAAACGCAAGTACTAAAGCTAGTAATAAAGATAAATATCTTTTCATATATTCCTCCTATTTATTCTACTGAGACGTTTACTTCTCATATATATATTATACTATTAATTTTTAACAATGACAAACGATATCATAATTTGAATTCGTTTTCTTTTTACGTCGATTTTATAATCTCATCTTGATTTTATTTTCATATTGTTGTTTTTTAGTAACTTTTACTTATTCTTTTACAGCACCAAGTGTTAAACCTGAAATGAAGTATTTTTGGAAGAATGGATATGATAAAGCTATTGGTAATGTTGCTATAACTACAATCGCCATTCTTACACCATCTGATGGTAATGTCTTAAGAGCATCTTGTGCTGCTGAACCCATAGCACTCCCCTTTAATATAACCATTTCGATAGTTCTTTGAATCTTAATTAAAAGATACTGTAGTGTTATCCAATCAGAATTAGGATCTATATATAACATAGCATGGAACCAATCATTCCAATAAGCAATTGTTAAGAATAATGCGATTGTCGCAATACCTGGTAATGAAATTGGTAATACTATCTTAAAGAAAATTGCAAATTCTGAAGCACCGTCAACCATAGCCGCTTCTATTAATGTAAATGGAACTGATGTTTGGAAAAATGTTCTCATTATTATTAAATAGAATGTATTAAATAGTAAAGGTAATATTAAAGCTAATGGATTATTACTTAATTTAAGTACTTGTTTCATAATTAAGTAATTAGCTACCATACCACCACTAAATAACATTGGTATAAATGCTATAGTATTGAAAAACTTTCTAAATTTGAAATCATTTCTACTCATAGCATAAGCATAAGATGTGATAACTATTAATCCAACTCCTGTACCAATAATTGTTACTAGCAATTGGTTTAGGAATGCTCTTGCAACATTAGATCCCCCACCAAGTAAAGTTCTATATGATTCAAGTGTAAGCTCTGAAGGTATCAATCTATAACCATGTTGCGCTATAGATTGTTTAGTTGAAACTGAAATTGAAATAACATATAAAACAGGGAAAATACACATTACAACTATAGCTATAGCTATAATATTGAATAATATATTAGTACCTTTTGAAATATCAGTACTATTTTTTAATCTTTTCTTTTTCATTTCCCCTCCTAGAATATTGATCTTTCTGGATCATATCGTTTAACTATCTTATTCGCAGTAAATATCAATATAAATCCAACTACTGATTGGAAGAATCCTATCGCTGCAGATTGTTTTAAGTTTTGACTTTGAACCAGCAACTTATATGTATAAGTATCAATAACTTCTGAAACTTCCCTCAATGTTGCAGCTCCACCACCTGTATTTGGTACGTGGAAGAACAAACCGAAGTCTGATCTAAATATTCCACCAAGTGCTAATATAAAGATTATAGTAACAACTGGTCTTAACAGTGGAATCGTAATGTATCTTGTTTGTTGCCATTTTGATGCCCCATCGATAGAAGCCGCTTCATAAAGCGATTTATCAATACCCGATAAAGCAGCTAAATAAATAACTGTGTTATAACCTAAGCTCTTCCAAGTATTTAAGAATACATATATAAATGGCCAATATCTCGGATTTCTATAATATGACACTGTATCTAGTCCCAAGGATGCTCTAATTTGATTGAATAAACCAACTTCTGGAGCCAATATTGCATATATTGAGTATGAAATAACTACCCAAGATAAGAAATATGGTAAGAATGTTGCAGTTTGATATATCTTCGCACCTCTTTGGTTTAACATTTCATGTAACATAATAGCGACCAATAGCGGAACTATTATATTAAGTATAATAAATATAATATTATATCCTATTGTGTTTCTAGTAACCATCCATGCATCGTTTGTCTTAAAAAATATATCAAAGTTCTTCAAGGTCCAATCACTATTAAAAAGTGAAGTGAAGAAATTACCTGTTGTATTTTTATAGTCTTTAAAAGCTAAGATAAGACCAAACATTGGTAAATATGCAAAAACAGCTAACCAGATTACACCTGGAATGGTGAACCAGGACAATTGAATATTTCTTTTCAATTTATCCTTATTCATTTTTTTATTTTTATTCATATTTCCTCATTTCTGTTAGTTTCTTTTTTCAATAATTTTTTGTACTAGTATTAATAATATTGAGTATGCAGGTAATCCAATTGTAACTATTAGAAATGCATTGATTGGATAATAGTATATTATTCCTGCAAGTATGATAACAAGTCCTAAAGTCAGAACTCCATATGAAAAAGACAATATTATTGAGTTATTTATAATATTTCTCATGCTATTTTTTTCATATAGAGCAAACTGTATAGTTGTGAATATTAAATGTGATAGAACAAATAATATTATCATAAAAAATAATATTAAGAACCATCCACTAATATTTGTCATCAATATACTTGTGCTTGTTAATCCAAAATACAATAATGCTATTGAAAATAAATAATAAATATATTTCTTAAAAAATCCGTCTATTAATGATCTAATGAAAAAAGGCTCGTAATATATCCTATTTTTGAAATATATCATGTAAAACGCATAGATTAATGATTTAAGGCCCATGGCATATAATGCTGTTAATGGTATAAATAATAAAGGTATGCTGTCTATACTTTCTTTAATTACAGAGTCTACCAATATTAATGGTAAAGCGAGTATTGTTAAATAAAATATATTTATTACATAAGCTAATACTTTCTCACCTACATCAAAAAACCATTCGACGAACTTGTGATAATTCATTAAACAAGTCTCATTTCTGTATCTTTATCAAATATATTTAATTTGCTTTCATCTACTATAATTTGATATTTTTGTTTAGTGTCGTCAAATTTATCAACATCAATATTAATCTTTGATACAACTTTTTGTCCAGCAATTGTACCATGTAGAATATATTCATGTCCTAATAATTCAGAAACTGTAACATCCATTTCAAATTCTACAGACTCTTCAAATTCTTCTAAATTATATTCTTTTAATCTTAATTCTTCAGGTCTAATTCCTAAAAAAACTTCTTTACCATCATATTCTTTTGCAATATGAGCTTTACGGCTTGGCAATTTGAAAGATAAGTCTCCAGCTACAAAACTTCCATTCTCGATCCTACCTTCTATAAAGTTCATAGCTGGTGAACCTATAAATGATGCGACGAATTTATTAACTGGTGCGCTATAGATTTCTTTTGGTGTACCTATTTGTTGTACATATCCACGATCCATTACAACGATTCTTGACGCCATTGTCATAGCTTCTGTTTGGTCGTGGGTTACATAGATGGTTGTTGTACCTAGTCTTCTATGTAATTGGATCAGTTCAGATCTCATCTGTACTCTTAATTTAGCATCTAAGTTTGACAGAGGCTCATCCATTAAGAATACATCCGCATCTCTAACTATAGCTCTACCTAAAGCAACCCTTTGTCTTTGACCACCAGAAAGTTGCTTTGGTTTTCTATCTAATAACTCTTCTATTTCTAGAATTCTAGCTGCATTCTTAACTTTTTCATCAATAACTTCTTTACTAAATTTTTGAAGTTTTAGTCCAAATGCTAAGTTATCATAAACTGACATATGTGGGTATAGCGCATATGATTGGAATACCATAGCAATATTTCTTTCTTTTGGAGGCATATCATTAACTAATCTATCATTTATATATAGCTCTCCTCCACTAATCTCTTCAAGTCCAGCAATCATACGCAATGTTGTTGATTTACCACAACCCGAAGGCCCAACGAATACTATGAATTCTTTATCTTCAATATCTAAATTAAAATTATATACTGCCTGGAATCCATTATCATACACTTTATCTATATTTTTTAAATTCAGTGTTGCCATATTTCCTCCTATTTTCTAATTGTTCTCATATATATTTTATTACATAAACTTTTTTTTGACAACGATAGCAAATATTAGTTAATTTGTTCAAAAAATGAACTAAGTTTCTTTTTTAATGAAAATATTTTCATAACTTGTAAAATTAGCCATCTTATAGGTGTTTTTGTAAATATTCTCTTATCTTCGCTATATTCTTATTTATTCTATATGTGCCAGATTCAGCCTTTAGAGTCTTAGCTGGAAATTCTGAAGTTTTTGTAAATACTTCGTGTTTATCGCTTTCATTTAATAATTCTAAAGCCTTATTAAATAACGCCTTTGATCTTTCCTCTTTTTTCTTATATGCCTCTAAAGCCTCTAACATATAGACAGCAGCTAATGATTTGTCTCTAAGATTTAACGCATATGGTGTGATTTGTTTCATTAATTTAATATTTGATGCTTCACTCAAATATATGTCTACTGAATTTGCAATATTTTCATATTCACTTTTCAATTTGAATATTGGGAATCTATATTGATGTATATTATCTGAACCCATATTTTCTTCGAAAAGTTCAATCCATTCCTTAAGTTCTTCAGACTCTTCCAAATCTGGTATCCCGCCATTATCATCATTTGTTCCTGAAGCATTAGTATTAGACATATGTTTACAAATTTCAAAGAATTCATTAGTTGCATTTTCTTCAATATATTTCATAGAATCTCTCCATGATTTATCAGAATCAAATCCTCTTGTATTCCATGCATAATCACATATTGCAAAAGCTGCTACCATTGAAGCATAACCTTCTTCAAGTGGATTAGTTAATGTACCAACTAAATTCTCTACATCTGGATGTAAGACTTCACCTTTACCCATGAATAATCTTCTAAAAGTAGTTCTGTCAATATCATTAACTGGCCAGTTTAACCAGAATAGAGGATCTCTTCTCTCTTCTAATCCTGTCTCTCTATGCTTAAAGTCTTGAACAGTAGATTTAGTAATTGGCGCACATGTCTGATCCCCAGTAAACATAATCTGTATATCTTTAGGGAATTTTTCTGAATATAAATCTAATTCATCTGGTCTAAAGCCCCAATCTGCAAGTACATAGCCTTCCGGTACGAATACAAAATCATACACCCTTTCTTCTTTTGTCTTTGCCCATTCACTCACCTTATTCATAACCTTAACAACTACATCTTTTGGAAGAGCTCCTACATCATCTCCTAATACACCAAATTGTCTAATTCCGATATCATACATTTGATCGAGTTTTCTTAGTAAAATTGGAATTGTTGATTCATAATTATCCTCGTCAATAGGATTTGAATCCTTCTTGAATGGAGATATGGTCCAAACAAATCTAGTTTTGATTTTATCTCCTAATCGTCCTAATTCTCTATATTCTTCCAATTCATATTCAGGATATAATTCGTACCATTTTTCCCTATGATATGGGTCATCCTTTGGAGCATAAATGAATGCATTCCCCTTAAATCTTGATATGAACTTCATTAAATCAGCTCTAATTTCTTGAGTATATGGAATTCCATAATATCCTTCGATAATTCCTCTAATCTTCTGACTTGAGAAATCGTGAATCCTTAGATTTCTTAAAAAGGATTTACTTTGACTAAGTATTAAGTCAAAAGTCATCACTGCATAATATACTGAATTCTCATCGCTTGCAATTATATCGATATTATCCTCTTCAATATCCAAGATATACTCATCAGTATTTTCAAATTTATCATCATAGAATAAGTTGATTACAATTGAATCTTCTTTATTATTTGATAATTCAAATCCATTATTTTCAATTATTTCTTTTAATTTAGAAATAGTTGATTCTTCTATATTATTTCCTTCAATATAGAATTTTTTATCTAGATATGTAGATCTAAATCTGTATTTTACTTCTTGTGGTTTTGGATATATTTCATATCTCAGAACTTCTTCATTCTCTAATAAATATTCCATGTTAAACTCCCTATACATAATATTCATTTCTTTGTGTTTTAGGCTATAGCCACCCTCATATAAAATCGCAAATCTATCTTTATAATTACTAATTGAGGAATACCAGAACATTCCAAAATTAATATATTTTGATTTAATATATTTAAACTTGCCATCTACAACTTCTAAAAGATGAACTCTACCATCCCATCTTTCGTTTGTATCGTATGAAGATGGAGATGATAATAATATATATTCTTTTCCTTCGTGATGAGTCTTTATAATAGATAATTCACAATTGGACTGCGTCTTAAATGGCATATCTTCAATATTAGAATCAAATGTTTCTCCACCATCATATGAAGTTGCAATTTGAAGTTTTTCCGGTCTACCATGGAATTGATTTCTTAAGATTAATTTTATGTCTCCATTATCAAGTTCTACAACTTGACATTCTCCGGTTTGATAGAACCAATTAAATTCTTTGAAATCATCAACTTTTTCATTATTAACTATACGATTATGATTTACAGATTTACTTCTCTTCCATGTCTTTCCTTCATCATCAGAATAAATTACACAAGAAGATTGTCTATCATATTCATTTGTAAAATAAGCGGGAATTATTATTCTATTATTCTTAGTATAGATACCTCTCCCAGGAGCAACTCCCATAAACTTCATATTCTTATCTTTAACTTGTGATGTTATAATCTCTGGTTTTGACCATGTTCTTCCATCGTCGTCAGAATATGTCACTGTGATATGTGAACTTTGTCTTATTGTAAAATCTGAATCTTTTAATAAGATATTTCCTACTTTTACACCATCTTTGTATAAGGCACCTTTATCCTTGAATGGTTGTTTTTCTGAATCCACCACAGTATAACCAGTAAAATCCCCTTCAAGTGTGTATATTTTATTTTCTTTTATATAGTGAATATTATTTTCTCTATCTAATAATTCTAAATAATCTTTGCCATCAATTTCTATATGGTCATTTCCCTTTTCCTTTATACTAAAAAATCCTTTAGACTCTGGGAATTCCGTAACTAGTGCAAATATTCTATTAGTTTTATTTGATTGAACTACTACTGGATCTATTACAAATGCAGACTTATCTCCAATATCTAAATCAATCGGCCAATACGCATCCTCAGGCATCTCTTCCGTATCTTTGCTTTCGTAATCTATGATAGTGATTAAATCGCCAAAATCCTTATCATTTTTCTCTTTTCTTCTAAGTACTAAATCTATATTCCCCCAATCAAATTGATGATCATTTCTTTTATCTGCAAAAGCTAATAAAGTCCCTTTATTTGTCTCATAAAGAGCTGGTATTCTATATGATTTTGAATTTTTATACCCAGTAGCAAATATAATTTCTTGTTTAGATAAATTACTCTTATTTGCAAATATTCTATCTAAATAATTTCTGATTTTTTCAATAATTGGTTCTATCCTTAATTTAGAAGTTTCCGATTTCATCATATTCCTATTAGTTTTTGGATCGGCATTAATTGGATGATAAGCATATTTTTCATTATAGAAAGATGCTTTATCAAATAGCATCAATCCTATCTCTTTTTGACCTTCTTCAAGCGCTCCAAAAGCGTCAATATAATATACTCCTGAAAGCAATAATTCTTTTAATGCAAGATTATAAGGTCTCATCTCCGATTTTAATTCTTCATATCTAGATATATTGTAATATCTATCTATGGATTTAATTATTTCTTCGAATTTGTCTTTTAATTCATTAAATACTGGTTTGATTTCGTCAACTAAATTATCTTCAAGTACTTTATCGAGCTTAACTTGTAGTCTTTTGAAGTCTGGAGATTCTTCTAATTCTTGAATACCTTTTTCATTTTGATTAGTCATATGTGAAGCGATTATCCTTAATTCTTCATATCCATATTCGTCGATATATTTAAATGAATCTTCCCATGATTTCTTATAATCGAAATCTTTGACATTCCATGCGTAATCAGATACAGCAAATATCGCAACTTTAGAAGGATGTGCTTCTTGCATTGGATTTGTAACTAGACCGACGATATTATCAACATCATTTTCTAGTAATTCTCCCATTCCCATATAAAGTTTTCTATAATTGCTATCTATATCATTTACAGGCCAATTTAACCAGAAAAATGGGTCTCTTCTTTTATTCCCTTTACCACCAAATTCTTCTGATATTTGTTTAGTCTTTAGCTCATCTATATCAAATTTATTTACTGGAGAACACACTTTTCTTCCAGTGAAAAATATATGAACATCTTCAGGAAATCCTTCATTATAGGCATTGAGTTCTTCTGGATGCCATGAAAAACTCATTTCATAAGAAGAAGGCTGTCTCTTATACACATCTCCGAGCCCACGAGACAAGAGGCAATC
>CAMXYZ010000040.1 GCA_947253305.1 uncultured Helcococcus sp. | reverse complement strand
GCTGCGCAAATGGACGGTGCAATCTTAGTTGTATCAGCAGCAGACGGTCCAATGCCACAAACAAGAGAACATATCTTACTTGCAAGACAAGTTGGCGTTCCAAGAATGGTAGTATTCTTAAACAAAGAAGACCAAGTTGATGATCCAGAATTAATCGAATTAGTAGAAATGGAAGTTAGAGAAATGCTTTCAGAATACGATTATGATGGTGACGAAACACCATTCGTAGTTGGTTCAGCATTAAAAGCTTTAGAAGATCCAGACGGAGAATGGGGCGACAAAATTGTTGCATTAATGGATGAAGTAGACGAATGGATTCCAACACCAGAAAGAGATACTGAAAAACCATTCTTAATGCCAGTAGAAGACGTATTCTCAATCACAGGTAGAGGTACAGTAGCTACAGGTAGAGTAGACAGAGGTGTTATTAAAGTTGGTGACAACGTAGAAATCGTTGGTTTAGTAGACAAGCCAGAAACAGTAGTTGTTACAGGTGTTGAAATGTTTAGAAAACAATTAGAATTAGCAGAAGCTGGAGATAACATCGGTGCACTATTAAGAGGTGTTACAAGAGATGATATCGAAAGAGGTCAAGTATTGGCTAAACCAGGTACAATTCAACCACATACAAAATTTGAAGGTGAAGTGTACGTATTAACAAAAGAAGAAGGTGGTAGACATACTCCATTCTTCTCAGGATACAGACCACAATTCTACTTAAGAACTACAGATGTTACTGGTGATATCGAATTACCAGAAGGTGTAGAAATGGTTATGCCTGGTGATAACGCAACATTCACAATCACATTAATCTCACCAATCGCTATCGAAGAAGGTTTAAGATTTGCGGTTAGAGAAGGTGGTAGAACTGTAGCATCAGGAGTTGTAACAAAAATCTTATAATTAGATAATTAAAAACAGTAAATCTTAATTGATTTACTGTTTTTCTATTTTAAACTAATTTTAGATTATAAAATCATAATGTTTTTTCTTTTGAATTAGACTTATTAATAATATATAATTATACCTAGATGAATATATTATTATAGGAGAAATTATGGCTAAATTATATTTTAGATATGGTGCAATGAATTCAGGTAAGTCAACAGCATTAATGCAAGTAGCTCACAATTATGAAGAAAGAGGAATGAAGGTAAGACTTTTGAAACCAATGATTGATTCAAAAGGTGCCGACAAACTAGTTTCAAGATTAGGAGTAACTAGAAAAGTTGATTATGTAGTACATAGAGATGATAATTTATTTGAAAAATTCCCACAAATAGAAAATGGAGAAAAAATTTCTTGTATCCTAGTTGATGAAGCGCAATTCTTCACCAAAGATCAAATTGATCAATTAATGGAAATAGCGATTAAAAAAGATGTACCAGTAATTTGTTATGGTTTAAGAACAGATTTTCAAAACAATGGATTCGAGGGTTCAGAAAGACTCTTGTTAATAGCACATTCTTTAGAAGAATCTAAAACAATTTGTAGATGCGGTAAGAAAGCCATTTTCAATGGTAGAAAAATTGACGGAGTATTTGTATTCGAAGGTAGACAAGTAGCGATAGATGGTGAACAAAAAGTAGAATATGAATCAATGTGTGCACAATGTTATTTCGACCGTAAAGAAGAGGAACTAAGAAGAATGGGCAAGGATCAATTGTCGTTCTAATAATAAATACTATAAACTCGTATAATTGGATACGAGTTTTTAAATTTTAAATTAAATTTAAATATAGAACAGGTCAAATTAAAAATTTATTAAAAGATATAAATTTTTCCTACAATAAACCAAATACAAATAAAGATATATTCTGTTACACATCATTTTTAAAAGACAATAAAGTATTATATGAATATTTAACCGGATATGATCATATGATGTTTATAAAATCTATTCAAAAAATTATCAAATCAAAGAGTGAATGAAGTTATAGAAAAATTGGGGATTAAAGAATATATTAATAAAGAAGTGGGAAAGTATTCATTAGGTATGAAGCAGCATTTACTAATTGCTATGGCTATGCTTAATAATCCTAAATTGATGATATTAGATGAACCATTAAATGGATTAGATCCTAGTTCTATAATAAAACTAAGAAAATTACTCAAAGAATTATCTGATGAAGGAGCTGCTATAATTATATCTTCTCACTCATTAAGTGAAATAGATCTACTCACTGACAAAATAATTTTCTTAAAAGATGGAATAATTATTGAAGAAACTATATCAAAATCAAATTCATACAAAATCATACTTGAAAAACCATCTTTAAATAAAATTAATAAATTAGATTTGAAAGATATAGATTATACTATCCAAAATGATGAGCTTATAGTAAATCTTAAAGATAAAAGTATTTCGTCAATATTATCAAATCTTATCAAAGAAAATATATTATTTACAGACATTGTAAAAGAAAGAATAGCTACAGAAGATAGATATAAGGAAATTTTCCCTGAAGAATTTAATAAAGAAAAAGTTTAATATAAACTAAAGCATAGGAATTAAAAATCTATGCTTTTTAAATTTTAAATACAAATTATTAATTTATATTAACAATCTTGAAAGTTTTTAAAAAATCATTTGTGTTAATATCAATTTAGGCGGTGATGAATATGAAAAAAATAAATATATACATGGATGATATGATATATGCTTCTAATCTACAGAGAATGTTGAATGCTAGATATTTTGACATCAATGCTAATATTATAGAATCAAGTAGTGGATTAGACGAGGGTATATTAACAATCACAGATAAAAAGTTAAATGGAAAATTTGTACTATATCTATATGACGAAAAGCTTAAGTATCAAAGTATTGATAATATATATGATTTGATAATTAAGGAATTTGAAAGTCATGATTTAGAAGTTCAGAAATCTAGCTTAATAAGTTTTGTTAATTTATCTGAGATGAGGAGTGAAAACCCTATAATAACAAATCTAGCACTTCAAATATCAAACAATCATAAAACTCTCTTAGTAAATTATAATAATTTCCATAAATACAAATTCAATAATTCTGAAATCGGACTAGAGAATATACTCTTTTCAATTGAAGATGATATAGATTTGAATCAATATAAAAATCTATATTATTTAAATTCATCAAATCTTCCTCTACAGACAAATATCGATGTAAATTACAAAAAAATATTAGAAGCTATTAAAAAGCTTAATTTCAAATACGTATTTTTAGATATATGCTTTGATTTAAATCAGAGAAATCTTGAGATTATTAAAAATTCAGACAAGATAATTTATTACACAAATGAAGCTTCGGATATTAATTACATAGAAAATATACTTAATTATCTAACTACAATTAATGACAAAGATATTATCGAGTTAAGACAAGAAGATAGCGAGATTATTGTTAAAAATAAAGATGGAGCATATAGTATAAAAGATTTAGCTGTAATAGAGGATTTAATATGATAGATACTAAAGTCATTAAAAATTTAGTCAATAATGAAGAAATAATTATATTAAATGATGAACAACTTAAAAGATATATAAGTAGGAAAATAGTTGAATATATATCTGATAATAATGTACAGCTTGATATAGATGAAATTAAAGAATATAGCGAAAAAATATTTAATGAAATCAGAGGTCTTGGAATTATTGAAGAGTTCTTGAAAGAAGATGATATCAATGAAATTATGATTAACTCGTATAATGAAATTTTTATAGAGCGAAAAGGAATTATAGAAGAAAGCAGATTAATTTTTGAGGATAATGATGAATATAATCGAATTATTCAAAAGATAGTAGGAGATGCTGGGCGAGAGGTCAATATGTCAAATCCTATCGCAGATGTCATGCTTTATGATGGTTCAAGGGTCAATATAGTTCTTCCTCCAATTTCAAAAGATGATCCTTGTGTAACCATCAGAAGATTCAGTAGAGAAGATATTACGATTAAAGATTTAATAGATAATAACACGATAAATCATGAAGTAGCAAAATTCTTAAAAAAATTAATAATCGCTAAATATAATATTGTAATTGGTGGAGGGACATCCTCAGGAAAGACTACTTTTTTAAACGCCCTATCTCAATTTATACCTGAAAATGAAAGAGTTGTAACAATAGAAGATACTCGTGAATTAAATTTATTAAATAAAAAGAATTTAATCAGTATGGAAACGAGACAAGGAAGTAGTGGTAATAGAGGTGAAATTAATATAAAAAGATTGATTAAAAATTCTCTTAGAATGAGGCCTGACAGAATAATTGTCGGGGAGGTTAGAGCTGACGAGACTCTAGATATGTTACAAGCGATGAATACAGGTCATGACGGAGCTCTTACAACAGCCCATGCAAATTCAACTTTAGATATGATTTCTAGGCTTGAAACTATGGTGCTAAGATCAGGGGAAAATATTCCATTAGAAGCGATAAAAAGAATGATATCTTCATCGATAGAAATATTGATACAAATTCGTAGAATTGGAGAAGATAAAAGAAGAATCACAGAAATTTCAGAATTATATCAAGATAAAAATGGAGACACGAAAATCAATAAAATTTATGAATATAATTACGAAAAAGACCAGATTGTTAAAATCAGTGAATTGATTCATACAAGAAAAATGGAGAGAATTTATGAAGGATAAAAAATTTTATTTGAGTTATACAATCTCATCTTTAATGTTTTTTCTATACTCATATATATTCTTTCAAAATATTATAATTTCAATATTTATAGCACTAATAGTAAGTCTAAAATTTTATCAAATAGTATATGAAATATTTACTAAAAATAATATGAAAAACAAAAGAATTATGTTTAGAGAATTTCTAGACTTATTCAATTCAAATATAATCAGTTCCAATAATTTTTATAATTCTTTAGTTAATACATCAGAAGAAATTAAATATATATTCAATGAAGAAGAATATATTGTAAAAAATTTAAATGAACTAATTCTTGATATCGATAATGGTAATTCAATTGAAAATTCTTTAATTAAATTTAAGGAAAAGACGAATCTTGAGGAAGCTAATATTTTTATAGATAGTTTAATAATTTCTTTAAAATCTGGTATATCAATTTCTGAAATTGCGAATATAAGTAAGGATATGATCAATGAAAATATTGCATTAGAAATAGAACTTTCAATAATTGCTGACAATGCAAAGAGAGAATTCATAATAATGTCATTCCTTCCTTTGATAATACTTATAGTTTTGGATATTACTCAAAATACAAAATTAGAATTTGTAGACTATTTAATTAGAATTCCAGTATTTGCATTATTCTTATTCTCATTTTATATGGGACATAATATATCTAATCTGGAGGCATTATGAAATTAAGATTTATAAGCTTATCTATATCGACTTTAATGATATTTTCTTTCATTATATTTAATATTATTAGAAGAAAAGAAATTAATTCAATTAATCATAGACAAAAAGAAATATTAATTCCATTTTTATACATCTCAAATAAATACATAGATATATTGTCAAAACTATTAAGTACTAAATTAGTAATTGCTATAAAAAATCTATATGGAGAAGAAAATCTTAAAGAAAATTTAATTATATTAATATCTAAAAAACTTTTTTCAAGTTTTATATTAATCAATATAGTTCTCATACTTTTTTCGTATATAAATCAAGAAGTGGTATTAATTGGTGGGATATTTTTTGTAATTATCTATTCATTTCTATTGGATACAAAAATTATGAATGATTACAAAATGCAGAATAAGAAATTCAAAAATGATCTCCCGAATTTTATAACAAGACTGAGCTTATTAATTAATCTTGGTATATCGCTGAGAACAGCTATTGGATTTATAGCTCAAAATAGTGATGGAGAAGTAGTTGATAAGTTTAATAAGGTTAAGCAATTAATAGATAATGGAATGAGTGAGGAAGAGGCTTACAATACGATATTAGTAAAAACTAATGATATATTAATTAGAAAATTTATTTCTAATCTAATGCAAAATATTAAGACGGGAGGGGATGATTTAGAAGAGAAGCTAGAACTAATAAAAAAAGAAACAAATGATTATAGGAAATCACAAATGATATTTAAGGCTCAAGAAGCGAATAGGAAACTTCTAATTCCTAATCTATTTATATTTTTAGGAATAATGTTGATGGTGATGGTACCCGTGCTATTAAGCATATTATAGGAGGAGAAATGATAGAAAGATTTTTTCAAAAATTCATTAAAAATGAAAAAGGTGAAGTAAATATGATAGCGATAGTACTAATACTAATAGTTGTAGTAGTACTAGCGGCTGTATTTAAAGAAGGAATTAAGGGTGTTTTAGATGCTGTATTAGATAGAATCAAAAATGATGTCAATAATTTTTAATATAATTCGAAAATTTATAGAAAAAAAGAAAGGAGCTGTTGAATATATTGAATCGGCTATAGTGTTCCCGATTATAGTTTTATTTATTTCTGTTTTGGTGTTCATATCATTTATAACAATAAATAAGAGTATAGCATTAGAATCTATTTATATTAATAGCAGAAAAATAGTTAATGAAGTTGATGATGATTTTAATTTAATCAAAAGAATAGATAAAACTTATTTGAAAGAAACTGAAAAACTGCAAAATCAGAAACTTCAAAGGCTTAATCAAAATGATTTAACTATATATAGTAAAGAAAATTTAATTAAAAATACAATTAGGAATTATGATGGTGCAAACAATAGAATTTATTTACAAACTGGGAAAACATACACTACAGATGCTACAAGAAAAATAGATTTTATCAACTATATATACGATGATATAAAAGACATAAGCATAAAAGGATATTCATTAACAAGTATATTTGATGATATAAAATCTTCTTCCGATAAATTTATTCAAAAAATTAAAAAATGAGAAAAGATATAAAAGGTATAGTTTCAATATTTTTAGCTCTAATATTATTGCCCATATACAGCATAGCTCTAGTAACTGTGGATGTGGTAAAGATAGCAAATGCAAATACTCATCTCTATATATCAAATGAAACAGCTATGCACTCTTTGATGTCAAAATATGATAGAGATTTGTACACCAAATATAATATATTTGGTATAGCTCTAGAAGAAGAATATATCAATGATTATATTAGATATACTTTAGAAGAAAATTTAAATAATAATGAAAGTAAGTTTTACAAAACGAAATTAAATAGTTCAAAACTTGTATTAGATGAAAATAGTAAATTACTAGACAGCACAAATCTTGAAAAACAAATTGTGGACTACATGAAATTGAAAGGTCCCTATGATATGTCAAAGGGAGTCATAAATTTAATGGAATTAATCTTTGATTCTAAAAAATACAATGGAGTTATTGATAAAAAATTTGATTATGAAGAAAGTTATTCAAAGTTAAATGTAGATATCAATAATTTGGAAGAGAAGATATATAAATATGATCAAGAATTTAAAGATATTAATGATGAATTCTTCAAAATAAATTCTAGACTTAAAGAGTATAAAAAAGAAATTAAAGAATTAAATGATCAAATTAAAAAATTTGAAGAATCAAAAGATGATGAAGAAATAAATGAAAATGAAGAAAAAATAAGAAAGAATATTATAAAAGAATCTAAGAAAACAATTAATGAATTATTAAAAGAATACAGAGAAGAAATTGATGAATTGTGGACGAAAATTACAATTGCAAATTTAAATTTCAAAGAAATAATAGGAATATTAGAAAATATTCTTGTGGATAGTGAAAGAACTCAAGAAAAGCTAGACACATGGAAATCATCAATTGATAATTTGGAAGATTCAGATATTAAGGATAATTTCAAAAGTGAAGCTCGAAGTACAAGGCAGGAATTCACTACCGAGAATATAAGTAATTTCTTAAAAAAATTAAAAGAACATGAAGATACAATGGATAAAATGTTAGATTCTCTCAAAAAAGAGAATGCATTATTCAAACCAGAATCAAAAGATCTTGAGGATTTCTTATCTTTAGAATTTGATATTAAAAATAATAAAAAGCTTCCTTCACTTAATAATTTTAAAATTTATAAATATCTATTAGGGACAAGAAATAAAAAGGAAGCATCTAAAGAAGCTGTAAAAGAATCGAAAAAGAATAAAAAAGAAATAGAGAATTTTACCAAAAACATCTCTAATATAGAAAAGGTAGAAAATCCTAACTCTATTTACAGTTATATAAATAAAGAAGACATAGAGGCTATAGCAAATTATAGTTCAATTTCTGTGGATGATATATCAAGTAGCAATAAAATTTCAAACTTTAGAAAAATAATCAAACAAACTGATAATTTAATTCCTAATAATCACAATAATATTATAGACAATGTACTAATCGCTCAATATATAGTCGATAAATTTGGAAATAAATTAGACAAAGGAGAAGCTTTTAATTCTCAGATTGAATATATACTATTTGGAAATCAAAAATTAAATAGAAATATATCTAGTGTACAAAATTTAATATTTGGTATGAGATTTACACTAAATTCGATATATGCATTTACAAATGCGGAACTGGGAACAGAAGCTACTAAAATTGCTACTACAATAGCTGGCTGGACAGGATTTGGAGTACCACTCGTAAGAAGTGGAGTTCTTGCATCTATGAGCTTCGGGGAATCCCTATTGGATGTCCACAATCTAAACAAAGATAATCCAGTAGAAGCATATAAGAACAAAGCTACTTGGCAAGTCTCTGTAAAAGGTTTACCAAATCTATTAGCTAAAGAAGTGAAAGAAATTTCTAATGATGCGCTAGATAATATATACGAGTCTATTTCTGACTTTAGTAGTGATAATATAGATAAGCTAAATAGACATGTAAATGAATTTACGAGCCAAAGCATTAATGGTTTTGTTCAATCAATATTATCGAAGATAGTTACTCCCGTACAAACTTTTTTATCTAATAAAATAGGGGAGCCTAAAGACTTAATAAAACAGGAATTATTAGAACTTTTGAATGAAATTTTGAAAAATGATCAAGATGAAAGTTATATGATTAAAAATTTAAAAGAAAAATCAATAGAAATGATAAAAAACAATATCATTAAAAATATTGACTTAATTGATGAGTTAAATTTTGAAGAATATTTTACTAAGTTAATTTATGATATAGAAAAGATGGTAAAGAAAGAGAC
>CAMXYZ010000039.1 GCA_947253305.1 uncultured Helcococcus sp. | reverse complement strand
GTTTTCATATATACATTGGATGCCTTTAAGTCTGGATATGCTTCTGCAACGACATTTATTTGTCTCATAAATTGATCAAATTTTGCATTATCTCTTTCAACTTCACTTGCTGTAGAATTTTTATTAACACCAGTTCTGCTTTCCGTAATACCTTCTAAAACTTGAGCTTCATGTTCTGAATATTTCTTTGTAGCTTCAATCAAATTAGATACTGCATCCCATCTTGATTCAATTTGAGCTGAAATATTACCCATTGAATTTCTTACCATTTCTCTTAATTTTACTAGACCATTGTAGCTTGATATCATAAATATCGCTAACAATACTAATACTCCTAAAATAATTGCTAATATCATAATTCCTCCCATTATTTTATATTTTTTATTTTACTAAGAATATATATATATCTTGAAACTAATTAATATATTGTAAATATCCTATATTTAATTCTAATAGTTTAAGTGTAATCCCATGATATATCACAAAAAGTTATACCCAATTTTAAATCTTTTATCACATATAATTACAATAATGTATTTAAATAATAATAATAATATATAATAATATTATAATACGTAATTGAAAGGAGCCCAAAATGAATCATAAGAAAAGTTTAATTCTTTACACAAAGGCGTTATTGTTATTTGTAATAATTGTTGTTTTATCTAAGCAATTTATAGAATCAGGTGTAAATGATAATGACGGATTAGTATTGATTGGATATTTGATTTATTGGGGATTAGTATTTGTTGCAGATACAATAAATAATAAGAAATAATATTATTATTAGATATCAAAAATCAGAGACAAATTTTCTAAATGTCTCTGGTTTTTTGTTAATATATTTGTTATTAACTTATTAAATTAATATTTTGTAATTATCTCGGTACCAAATGGGAATAATGCTAATTGAGCAAATTTTAAATGTTGTTTGGCAAATGGTATTCCTATAATAGTAATTGCACATACTAATGCTGATATTAAATGTCCTAAAGCTAATCCAAATCCACCAAATATTATCCATATTATATTAAGAATAAATGAAGAAGTTTTCTCACCCATCTTAATCTCTTTGCCAAATGGAGACAAAGATAATTTAGCAAATTTAAAACATTGTAATCCTACTGGAATACCAATTATTGATATACACCAAAAAAGTCCTACAAAAAACCAGGCAATTGATAATAAGAATCCTCCAAATATTAACCATAGAATATTTCCTAAAAATGTCATAATAACTCCTAATTTTATATTAAAAAGATAATTCTCTTTTCTTAACAAGTATATTATACAACATCGCTATTAATAAACCAAAAACTGAAGTCATTATTATTGCTCCACCTGGCTTTAATGATAGATAATATGACAAAGTGAGTCCTATGAAAAAATATATAAGTCCAAAAAATACAGAAATTAATACTGTTTGTTTATAATTCTTTCCTATAACCATTGCAGTCGCTACTGGTAATACCATTAATGAGGAAATTATTAATATACCTACAATTCTTGCAGATATAGCAATTGTCACAGCTAATAGTAATGTAAATATATAATCGTTTAATTTTGTATTTACCCCTGAAATTCTTGCAGATGTCTTATTAATTGAAATAAATAATAGTCCATAATAGGTGTAAATAAAAGCCAATATAACAACTATCGATACTCCAATAATAAGATAAATATCATTATATGTAATAGCAACTATTGATCCAAAAAGAAATGATTCAAAATTTTGTGCCGCTATAATATAGTCAGATAATATAGATGCCAGTCCTATACCAAAACTCATTATAATAGCTGTTGCCATATCTCCATTTTTAGGAAATTTTGCTCTAAGAGCTTCTATAGAAAACGCAGAAAAAATACTTATAAGAATTCCTCCAACTATTGGATTAAATCCTAAAAGTACTCCTAAAAATATACCTGCTAATGTAGTATGAGATAATGCGTCACCTACTGTTGAAGTTTTTCTATTTACTACTACAGTCCCAATTAATGGGATTATAATTGAAATGAAAAAACCTGCAACAAACGCTTTTCTCATAAATGCTAAATTAAACATATTCTTTTATCTCACCATCTCTAAGTTCTAAATTTCTAATATTTTCTAATTCACTAAGTTCCGCTTCATGTGTAACTAATATAATTGTAATATTATGATGTTTATTTAAGTGGTTAATTAAATCAAAAAACACTTTTTTGCTTTCTCTGTCTACTCCAACTGTTGGCTCATCGAATATTAATAATTCTGGTGTATGAACCATAGCTTTAGCGATCATCACACGTTGTTTTTGTCCCCCACTTAATTCATTAAAGTTTTTATCAGCTAAATCTTGTAAATTGAATGTAGTTATTATATCAGCTACTGCTCTAAAATGCTTCTTTTTAGGTAAATTAAAAATATTAAAATCCTCATACAAATTTAGTAATATCATTTCCTTTACAGAAATTGGAAAATTCGTTGATGTTCCTCTATCAATTTGTGGAACATATCCTATTTTATTCCAATCTCTAAATTTATTGATATCTTCACCAAATAATTTAATAATTCCTTCAAAATTTTTTAATTCTCCAATTAATAATTTTAGTAATGTAGATTTACCGCTACCATTAGCACCATTTATACTTACAAAATCATTCTTATTTATTTCAAAATTTATATGGTTTAAGACTTGAGCTTTGTCGTAAGCAAAACTCAAGTCTTTAACTTCAATTATTTTCATTATTTTCCTTCAAAATATTCTACAATATTATCTATATTCATTTTCATTAAACTTACTAATGTTTCACCCTTATTAATATCTTCTTCATTAATTACTTCAAGTGTTGTAATTGGCTTTACAGTACCATTTACTTCATTTGCAATTGTTTGAGCTACTTTATCTGAATGTCCATATTCATAGAAAACTGTCTTTATATTATTTTCTTTCATTTCTTTAATAATTTCAGCAATTCTACCAGTATTTGGATCATCTGTAGAATTGATTCCTGCCATAGCTATTTGTTCTATATTATATGGATCAAATATATAGCTAAATGCTTTATGAGGAACAACAATATGTTTTCCATTATATTTCTTTAATGCTTCATCATATTCAGAAGCTAATTGATCAAACTTCTTATCAAGTTCTTCATAATTTTTTTCATAAAATTCTTTATTTTCAGAATCTATTTCTACTATTTTATCTTTTATAGCTTTTAGCATCTTTCTAGCATTTGCTGGATTTGTCCAAAAATGTGGATCTACTCCACCGTGATCGTGGTCGTGTTCATGTTCATGGTCATGATCGTGATCATCTTCATGGTCATGATCGTGATCATCTTCATGTTTGTGTTCATGGTCGTGATCGTGATCATCTTCATGTTTGTGTTCATGGTCGTGATCGTGATCATCTTCTGCTTTTTTTACATCAACAAAATCACTCATTGTTAATATATTTAAATTTTCATCTTTAACCTTATCTATCCACGATTCAAAATGTGCACCATTTACTATTAGTAAATCGCTTTTTACAATATCTTCCATATCTTGAACACTTGGTTCAAAACCATGTGCACTACCAGTTTTTGTTAAATTTACTACTTCCGCTTTATCTCCAACAATACCTTTTGCTAAATCATATATTGGGAAAAATGATGTTACAATTTTTAAGCTCCCTTTTGATTCTGGCATTGTTTCACTAGTTTCTTTATTACTTTCTTGTGTTTCCTGTTCAACTTTACCATTTCCATTATTATTTATACATGCTACTAAAAGCATTGAAAGTCCAAGTAATAATGCTATAATTCTTTTTTTCATAATTTCTCCTTCTACTTATTGATAATGATTATCATTTACTATTATACTTTAAAGAATTATAATGTCAAGTAAAATAAAATTTTTTTCAAAATTGGAATTAAATAGATTTTATAGTATAATTCTAAAGAGGTGATGATATGGATTTATTAAAGAAGCATGGATTAAAAAATACAAGAAACAGAGAATTAATAATTAAAATTTTAGATGATAAAGCTCCTTTAAGCGCTGAACAAATTGAAAAAAAATTAGAGAAAGAAAATATTAAATTATCCTCTATATATAGAAATTTAGCATTATTAGAGGAAAATGGAATATTAATAAAATCTATTGGCTTAGATGGAATTTCATATTTTCAAATAAATTCTGAAAATCATAAACACCAACTTACTTGTACTAAATGTGGTAAAACTGTGATAATTCAAGAATGCCCTTTATATGATATTGAAGAAAAATTAGAAAAAGAGACTGGTTTTAAGATATTAAGTCATAGTTTTGAATTTTCAGGTCTATGTAAAGACTGCCAAATTCAATCTTAAATACAATACCCCAATCCAAATTTTGGATTGGGGTATTAATTATCTCATCCATTTAGGAATATAATTTGTAAAATCATCAAAGCTATCTATAATGTATTCTATTATTTCGTTATACTTTTCTCTTTCTTCCTCATTTTCTATTTTATCTTTTTCAACGATTAAATCTATCAAATATTTAGAAGAATATATACTAAATAATTTTAGAAATCTCAATTTATGATTGGTGTTAATCAATCTATTCATAAGTTTTTTAGCAAATTTTTCATTATAAAAAGCGATGATATTCAAATCAAGATAGTCCAATATTTTATCACCAAATTTTTCCGATTTAGAAACTTCCACATTTAAGTCATCGTATATTTTTATATCTAATATTGATGAATTTTTTATTAATCTAGATATTTTTCTGTCTTTAATAAAAAATGCATTATTTTGTAGGTAATCAGATAATATATAATCTTTTAATCCTGAACTTTTTATTAATCCGTGATTAAATAGGCTTAGATTAATTTCTACATTATACATATCAAGCCAATCTTCTTGTAATTTTTCATCGTGAATTTTATCTACAACTTGATAAATGTTTTCTATTAGTATATCTTGTTCACTATCGGATAAATTAGATATTATTTTAATAATATTACTATCCTCTAATTTCATTCATTATATCCTCAAATTTATCTTTTAATACTTTTCTTATTTCACCAACATCTTCCATGCTCAATACTTCTTGAGCAAATTCTTCTGCTTCGTTAGAATCTGAATTAATTAATATTGATTTAATCTTAGGTATATTAGTACCTACTGCAGAGAATTCATCTAATCCTAAACCTAGTAATAGATATGTTGCTAATGCATCAGAAGCCATTGAGCCGCACATACCTGTCCACTTTCCATGTTTGTGTGAAGCTTCTATAACTTGTCTTATAGCTCTTAATACTGCGGGATTGAAATAATCGTATAAATGAGAAATCTTTTCATTTCCTCTATCCACTGCTAATATATATTGAGTTAAGTCATTTGTTCCGATACTAAAGAAATCTGCATATTCAATTAGTTCTTCAGCCATAAATACAGATGCCGGTGTTTCAACCATAATACCAACTTCGATATTTTCATCAAAATCTATATTTTCTGATCTTAACTCTTCCTTATATTCTTCAAGATGTTTTAAAATAGTTTTTATTTCAGTTACAGAAATAATCATAGGTAATAGTATCTTTACATTACCATAAGCACTCGCTCTTAATATCGCTCTTAATTGAGTTCTTAATAAATCTACTTTATCAAATTGAATTCTTAAAGCTCTCCATCCTAAAAATGGATTTTCTTCTTGTGGAAATTCAAAGTAATCTAATCCCTTGTCTCCACCAATATCTAAAGTTCTAATTATTAATATATTTTCACCATTTAATTCAGTAGCTTGCTTATATACTTTAAATTGTCTTTCTTCTTCAGGAAAATCTTTACCTTCCATATATAAGAACTCTGTTCTAAACAATCCTACGCCTTTAGCTCCTTGTTCCAATCCAATTTTTAGATCTTCTATGCCACCAATATTACATACCACATCAAGTTTTTTACCATCTTTTGTAATAGGTTCTTTTTCTCTAAATTGTTCAGAAATTTCTTTGTCAGCTTTAATGGTCTCAAACTTTTCTTCATATTTTTTTATTGTTTCTTCATCTGGATTCTTAATTATTAAGCCTTCCATAGCATCTAAAATAATTAATTCTCCATTTTTAATTTCATCAGTAACAGTCTTCATGCCAACTACTGCAGGTATTCCAAGTGTTTGTGCTATTATTGATGAATGAGAAGTTTTACCACCAAAATTAGTTGCAATTCCTATTACTCTTTCTTTATCCATGGTAGAAGTATCTGTAGGTGTTAATTCATTTGAGATTATTATATAATCATCATCTAATGATGATAATGTCTTTGGTACTATACCTTTTATCTTATATAATAAATGCTCCCCTATATCTCTATAATCTGCAGCTCTTTCGCTCAAATATTCATCATCCATCATCTCGAACACCATAGCCATTTCTTCTATTGATGTATGTAATGCTAATTCAGCGTTCATTAGTTCTGAACTAATCTTTTCAAATGTCATGTCAGTAAGAGCAGGATCAGAAATTAATTCGATATGCGCATCTGCAACTTGCCTTTCTGCATCAGTAGTGGTGATTCTATTCTCAAGATCTTTTCTATAGCTTTCTATTGCATCTGTGATATTTGCTTTCTCAATTTCTATATTGTCGCTACTAATTTTTTCTTCATTAATATCGATTTTTATTTTTTCAAACACATAAGCTTTACCAATTGCAACACCATCTGACGCTGCTATACCTTTTAATCTTTTTTCCATATATTCTCCTATTTAAAAACATAAGGATGCTTTATAATAAGCACCCTTAATTTATAATAATTAGTCAGTTAAATTTTCAATGAATTCAACTACTTTATCTACGTCTTCTTCTTCATTATCTCCAGTTACTCTAACTAAAATTTCAGTATCTTTTGCAATTCCTAAAGACATAACACTAAAGATGCTCTTTGCATTAGCAACTTTACCTTCTTTTACTAATTCAACTTCACTTTCGATACCTTTAACGAATTGAACTAATGCAGCTGCTGGTCTTGCATGTAAACCAGTTTCATTTTTTACTACTATTGATTTTTCTACCATATTTCCTCCTATTTATTTTTTTATAATTTTTTAACAGTTTGTCTAATCATTACTTCGTGATTTAAATTCACAGTCTCATCGAATTTATCTTCATCTCTAATTAATTTGATTAGAATTCTAACGGCTACAGCTCCTATATCATAATAAGGTAATCTAACTGTAGTAAGTGCCGGTCTATAGAGAGATGATATTTCTGAATTTCCAAATCCAGTAATTGATAATTCATCTGGTACTAGGATATCATTATCATAACAATAATGCAATACACCTAATGCCAAACTATCTGAAGATGCAACTATAGCTGTTACATTTTTTTCTTTTAATTTCTTATAATTTGATTTCATAAATTCATATGCTGAATTGATATCATTATTTTCAACTGATAGAATATTAGAATTCAAATTATCCTCTTGCATAGCCTCTAAATATCCATTTTCTTTAGTTTCAGTTGCATATGATGAAGACTTTTCTCTTAGAAAAGCAATATTTGTATGATTGTAACTAAGGACAAATTTTGTCATTGCAGAAGTAGCATATTTATAATCAATTGTTACTGTCTTATAGTCATCAGTATTATAAAAACTATCTAATAATATATATGGAATATCGTGTTCTTTAATTAAATATAATATTTCATTATTAATTTTCTCAGAAATAACAATAATACCTTCTACTTGTTTTGAAGATAAGAATTCAACAGCTTTCTTTTGAGTTTCAAAATTTCCAAAAGTTGAATATAGTAGTATATCATACTTATACATCTTGCCTACTTCATCAATCCCTCTAAGGTATTGCGCCATATGATTATAACCGATATCATCTAGTATAATTCCTAGAGTGCTTGATCTTTTCATAACAAGTGATCTAGCTAATTCATTAGGTTTGTAACCTAATTTTTCAATAGCTCTATTAACAGCTTCTGTTTTTTCCGGTGAAACCTTTCGTGTACCATTTATAACTCTAGACACTGTAGATATAGATACACCAGCAAGATTTTTCACATCTTCCATTGTTGGTTTTCTTGACATAAATACCCTCCCTATTGTCTTCTTAATAATTCTATCATAAAAAACCTTTTCATACAATGAAAAGTTTTTCATTTTCTTTCATGGTAAAATTATCTATACTAAAAATGACCACTTTAAACTATTTTTTATAGTTTAAGTGATCATCATAAATTTTATTTATTTGTTGGACATTCAGGAT
This sequence comes from uncultured Helcococcus sp., assembly GCA_947253305.1. Lineage (GTDB taxonomy): Bacteria > Bacillota > Clostridia > Tissierellales > Peptoniphilaceae > Helcococcus. The sequence goes on along the minus strand of CAMXYZ010000039.1, from coordinate 1,059 downwards.
TTGCACATTTTATAATATCAACTTTTCTAGTTTTCTTATGTGTCATTAAATCTCCACATACTGGGCAATTCTCTCCTGTAGGTTTGTCCCAAGTTGAATATTTGCATTTTGGATAATTGTCACATCCATAGAATATCTTTCCTCTTTTTGTTACTTTTTCAACTATATCCCCTCCATCAAGCGGACACTTAACTCCCATATCCTTCAATATACTTTTTGTATAAGTGCATTTTGGGAAGTTTTCACAGCCAATGAATGATCCATTTCGTCCATTCTTATACATCAATTTTCCACCACAAGAAGGACATAATTCTCCAGTTGGTTTATCCTTTATTTCAAAATCCTTGCTTGATTCTTGAGCTTTCAAAAGATTAGGCTTAAATTGTTGTGTATAGAATTCGTTTAGTAATTCTTTCCATTCAATTTTATCTTCTTCTATAGAGTCTAATTCAGATTCCATTCTAGCAGTAAAATCTTCATCAATTATATTGTCGAAATATTCTAATAATAGATCTGTCACATTAAATCCAATTTCTGTTGGATAAAGTGATTTATTATCAAATTGTACATAATTTCTGCTCAGTAGTGATTTTATAATTGATGAATAAGTCGAAGGTCTTCCTATTCCATTTTTCTCTAATTCTTTAACTAATGATGCTTCTGTAAATCTTGCCTTTGGTTTTGTAAAATGTTGGTTTTTTTCAATCTTATCTGAAGCAAATACAAAATCTTTTTCCATATCAGGCAATTCAATAGTTTTATCATTTGTCTTCCAAATTTTTGTAAATCCATCGAAAGTGACTATTGATCCATTAGCTCTGAATATTTGATCATTATTTACAATATCATATCTAGTAGAAAGGTATTTACTTGCTTTCATTTGTGAAGCTACAGTTCTTTCCCAAATAAGTCTATATAATTTAAACTGATCATCTGTAAGATATTTTCTTATTGAATCTGGTGTTCTATTTATAGAAGATACTCTTACAGCTTCATGAGCATCTTGAGCATTTGACTTATTTTTAGAATAAGTTTTCCCTCTAGTAGCATACTCTGCAC
>CAMXYZ010000038.1 GCA_947253305.1 uncultured Helcococcus sp. | reverse complement strand
AGACAGTGGTAATACTTTGTATAAAAAAATAAGATACCAAAATTAAAGCTAAGGCAATTACTATTTTGAAAATTGTATTTTTACTTTTAGTCATATTCCCTCTAAAAATCGAATTCTTCTTTTCCATCTCTCGTCATTAATTGTTTGATAGATTCATCTAAATTTATATTTTCATATAGTAGTTTATAAATAATATTAGTAATAGGCATATAGATATTTCTTTCTCTACTAATATTGTATAAAGCTCTACATGTTGGAACTCCTTCAACTACCATTCCGATATCATTTTCTAATGAATTTACTGTATGACCTTGTCCTATTAATTCTCCAGCTTTTCTATTTCTTGAATGTTTAGATGTAGCTGTTACAATTAAATCCCCAAGTCCTGCGAGACCGTAAAGTGTATTTCTTTTTCCGCCCATTTCCACACAGAATCTTGTCATTTCAAGTATACCTCTAGTCATCACAGCTGCTTTAGAGTTGTCTCCATAATTAAGTCCGTCAAGGATTCCAATACCAAGAGCAAGCACATTTTTAACTGCTCCACCATATTCTACACCTACCAAATCCTCATTTGTATAGATTCTAAGTGTTGGACTCATCATTAGCTCTTGAACTTCTTTAGCTATTTCTAAATCTTCACTTGCTGCAACCATAGATGTAGGAACACCATCGATAACTTCCTCAGCATGAGAAGGTCCTGACAATGTTACAAATTTATTATTTGGAAGAAATTCCTTGAATATTTCTGATATTCTCTTATTCGTGAATTCTTCAATTCCTTTAGACAGATTTATAATGATATTATCCTCATTAAAATATTGAGAATTTTCTTCTAACATAGTTCTTATCTTCTGTGTAGGAATTGCATTTATAATATATTTGTTTTTTAGTACTTCTTCGATATTTGATGATGCAACGATATTTTCTGGTAAATTATGATCTTTAAGATATCTATTATTTCTATGATCATTATTGATACTATCTCTTGCTTCTTCATTTCTGACATAGATTAGTACATCATATTTACTTGATAGCTCTTTAGCCATCGCTGTTCCCCAGCTTCCGCCACCTAATACTGAAATCTGCATAACAACTCCTCGTGTTAAATGTTTTTAATCAAATTGGTCTTGTTTTCTTCTTTGTTTTTTAATCTCTTGATATTATCCTTGTGTGTGATTATTACAATAATAGTATTCAATATAATCGTAATAATTAGTGGTGTATTCTTTATATAAAATAATAAAGTTACAATAACAGCACTTATCATTGATAATATTGAAGCTAATGATACAAAACTCATAGTATAGTTAATGATTGTAAATACTACAAATTGAACTAGTGCAGCTATCGGAACTATATAAAGATTTACGCCAAAGGATGTAGCCACACCCTTACCACCTTTGAAATTATAGAATATTGGCCAACAATGTCCAATTACAACGGATGTAGCAGCCAAATATATCCCATATTCAGTCTTGAATAGACTTGCTATAAATACTGCAAGTATTCCCTTTAATATGTCTATTAAAAACGCAATTCTCGCATATTTCTTACCATAGACTCTAAAAGTATTGGTAGTACCGGCATTACCGCTACCCTTCTTTCTTATATCTTCATTAAAGAATAATTTACTAATTGTAAGTGATCCTGAAATTGACCCAATTAAATAAGAAATTAAAAATATAAGGAAATAAATCATATGTCCATTCTCCTATTTCTCACATCAAATACGATAGGAACTCCTCTAAAATCAAAGTTTTCTCTTATCTTATTTTCAATAAATCTTAGATAAGAAAAATGTAATAATTCTTTATCATTTACATATATTATAAATTTTGGAGGTCTAGTAGTTACTTGTGACATATAGTAAATCTTTAACTGCTTACCCTTTTTAGATTTAGGTGGGTTTAATAACATTGCATCTCTTAATAGAGTATTCAAAGTGCCTGTTGGTACTCTAAATGAATAATTTCTGTCAACTTCTTCAATCAAGTCGAATAATTGATTTACTCTACTTTTATTCTTAACTGATATAAAGGCTATTGGTGCGTAAAGTGTAAATGTAATTTTATTTCTAATATCATTTTCAAAATCTCTCATAGTATTGGTATCTTTTTCTATTAGATCCCATTTATTAACTACGATTATTGAGGCTTTGTTCTTATTATGTGCATATCCAATAATCTTTGTGTCTTGCTCTGTAACACCTTCTTTTGCATCTATAAAGAATAAGACGATATCTGATCTGTCTATCGCATTATATGTTCTAATTACTGAAAATCTTTCTACTCTTGAATCTACAGATCTCTGTCTTCTAATACCAGCTGTATCTATAAATGTGTATTTTATATTATTTCTTTCAAAATCTGTATCTATAGAATCTCTTGTTGTACCTGGTATATTTGTAACTATTGAACGCTCTTCCCCTATTAGCATATTGATAAATGAAGACTTACCAACATTTGGTTTACCAATAACGGCAATTTTTAGTCTCTCTTCATCATCAGCTTTCAATGATTCACCCGGAAATTTATTTACTATTTCGTCTAATAAGTCTCCAATACCATATCCTTGTTCTGCAGATATGACCATGACCTCACCTATTCCTAAATTGTAAAATTCATAAACTGTTGCAGGTGTATCTCTTGATTCAATCTTATTTACAACTACAATAACATCTCTACCTGATTTTCTTAATTTTTCGGCAATCAAAGCATCTAAATTTGTTAACCCTTCTCGTCCATCTACAAGTAATAATATTAAATCGGAAGAATTGATAGCTATATCAGCCTGCATTTCTATTTCTTTGTTAAAATCACCTGTGTCTTCTAATTCCAATCCACCAGTATCCACGAGCACGAAGTAATTATTTTGCCACTCTACTTCACTATAAAGTCTATCTCTAGTTACACCTGGTGTATCTTCAGTTATAGACAATCTTTTACCAACTAGTCTATTAAATAAAGTAGATTTACCTACATTAGGCCTACCTATAATACTTACAATTGGTCTTGCCATAAATCCCTCCTACTCGTATAATGGATGATCTCCTGTAATCTTTAATACATCCTTAAGTACTTCTTCATTATCTCTTCTATTTAATAATACATCACAAATTAATTCACCAATTAATTCAAAGTCCTTTTCTTTTAAACCTCTTGTTGTCATTGCAGGAGATCCTAATCTAATTCCTGATGTTATAAATGGTGATTTAGTTTCATTTGGAATTGTATTCTTGTTGCATGTTATATTTACAGCTTCAAGCATGTTCTCAGCATCTTTTCCTGTTAATCCAATACTTGATACATCAAATAATATTATGTGATTATCTGTACCTCCAGATACAAGTCTGATACCATTTTTAGAAATAGTATCCGCCAATGCTTTAGCATTTTTAATAACTTGAGCCTGATAATCTTTAAAGTCATCCGTCATAGCTTCCTTGAAGCAAACTGCCTTTGCAGCAATAACATGTTCTAAAGGTCCTCCTTGAGTTCCAGGAAATATAGCCTTATCTATTTGATTAGCATATTCTTTTTTACAAAGTATAAATGCTCCTCTTGGACCTCTTAATGTCTTGTGGCTTGTTGATGTAACTATATCGGCATAAGGCACAGGATTTTCATGTAATCCAGCAGCAACTAGTCCAGCTATATGAGCCATGTCTACCATAAATATAGCATCTACTTCATCTGCAATTTCCTTAAATTTCTTAAAATCAATCTTTCTTGCATAAGCAGAAGCTCCAGCTAATATTAACTTAGGTTTAATTTCTAATGCTTTTTTTCTTACATCTTCATAATTAATAGTTTCAGTTTCACTATCTACGCCATAGTGATGAAAATCAAAATATGAACCAGATATTGAAACTTTTGCACCATGAGTTAAATGACCGCCTTCATTTAGGCTCATAGCAAGCACTTTATCTCCAGGTTTTAATAAAGCATAATAAACCGCTAAATTGGCACTTGAGCCACTATGAGCTTGTACATTTGCATGCTCTGAACCATATAATTTGTTTAATCTATCAATAGCTAATTGTTCTATTTGATCAATAAATTCGCATCCACCATAGTATCTTCTATTTGGATAACCTTCTGCGTATTTATTTGTTAGCACAGAACCTGTAGCTTCCAATACTGATTTTGATACAAAATTTTCAGATGCTATTAATTCAATATTGTTTTCTTGACGATTTTTTTCTTTTTCTATTAGATTGTAAATCTCAGAATCTTTATATTCTAATTTGTTCATTAGTACCCCTTGTATTCAGATATTGTTATTAAATCTTCTTTTGGATTTTTTTTGTCAATTCTACTTAGTATGAAAAATGATAATGCTAAAAATACTATACCTATTAAGAATGAAATTATATCGTTCTTATTATCACTTTGAATTTGATTTCCAGCAAATATACCAAATACAAACATTATTAAAGGTATCAAATAAAGCATGATTGAAGTTTTAATCATATTCCCTGATTTAAATTCAATACTTACAGGATCACCTATATTTGCATTAATTGAGTTTTTAACCTTAATAAATTGATGATTATTGTCACATAGTTTACCATTTTTTCTAGTTAGAGCTCCACATCCACAATTACCACAAGTGCTTGAGTGTCCAACCATAACTATTGCCGAATCATTATCTCTTTCTGTTATAACCCCTATTTTATTCATATTATTCCTCTATCTTATTTTCTATAAATTCTATATTTAATTCGTCTAATTGTTCTTTGTCAATTAAGGATGGTGCACCGGTCAATAGATCTGATGCAGATTGAGTCTTTGGAAATGCTATTACATCTTTGATATTATCTACATTCAATAATGTCATAACCAATCTATCCAATCCATAAGCTATTCCACCATGTGGTGGTGTACCATATTGTAATGAATTAACGAAGAATCCGAATTTGTTTTCAATATCTTCCTTAGTTAATTTTAGTGCAGAAAATATTCTATTTTGTAATTCTGAATCGTGAATTCTAATTGAACCCCCACCAATCTCGTCACCATTAATAACTAAGTCGTATGCTTTAGCTTTCATATCGTGAGGATTTGTTTCAATCTTATCTAAATCTTCTTCTATTGGATGAGTAAATGGATGGTGTTTTGCAACATATCTGTCCTCTTCTTCATCATATTCAAACATTGGGAATTCATTAATCCAAGTTATAGCAAAATCATCTTCTTTAAATTCTACATGATCTTTTGCAATGTGAGTTCTAAGGCTACCAAGTAATTCAAGTACCTTAGGATTTTTATCTATAATTACTAAAGCTAAGTCTCCATCATTTAGTTCTAATCTCTCTATTAATTTATTATTGAAATCATCATTTAAGAATTTATTTATACTTGAATTGATTTCTCCATTTTCGTATCTGAACCAAATTAAACCGCTAGCTCCAATTCCTTTAACAAAGGAGGTTAATTTATCTATTTGTTTTCTTGAATAGGCACTGGATAGTCCATTAAAATTAATAGATCTTATTTCCTTACCTTCAGCTACAGAGTCTTTAAATAAATTAAAGTCGATTATATCAGCTAATTCTGAAATATCTTTAATTTCAAAACCATATCTTAAATCTGGTTTATCAGAACCGAACCTATCCATAGCATCCTTAAATGTCATTCTTGGTAGAGGTAGTTCTATATCTATATTTTTGATTTTCTTGAACAAATACTGGATTAATTTTTCATTCATATGCATTACATCTTCTTCATCAACGAAGCTCATCTCGATATCAACTTGTGTAAATTCTGGTTGTCTATTTGCACGTAAATCTTCATCTCTAAAGCATTTTACTATTTGATAATATTTGTCAAGTCCACCTATCATAAGCATTTGTTTAAATAATTGTGGAGATTGTGGTAAAGCATAAAATCCATTCATCGATAGTCTTGAAGGCACGATGTAGTCTCTAGCACCTTCTGGTGTTGGTTTACCTAAAAATGGAGTTTCAACTTCTATAAAACCATCATCGTGAAGAAAATCTCTAAAAGCTTTTACAATTTCTGCTCTTTGATGCAGAATATTTTGCATTTTTGGCTTTCTTAAATCTAGATATCTGTATTTTAATCTCATTTCTTCAGATACATTATCATCATCTTTTACATATATTGGTGGTGTTTGAGCCTTACTATATACTTTTAATTCTTCAACTATAAGTTCAATTTCACCTGTAGGGATTTCTTTATTAATACTTTCTCTTTCCTCTACTTTTCCTTTAACTCCAATAACATATTCTGATTTTAACTGTTTTGCCTTTTCATATAGTTCTTCATTTTCTTCTTTTTTGAATACTATTTGAGAGATACCTGTTCTGTCTCTTAAATCAACAAATATAAAATGTCCTAAGTCTCTGGTCTTTTGAACCCATCCATTAAGACAAACTTCTTCGCCAATATTCTCTCTTCTTAGTTCTCCACAATAATAAGTTCTTTTCATAATTTCCTCCAAATTAATAAGGTATAAATGGATTGTATTTTTTCTCATGTTCTACAGTTGTATTGGCTCCATGTCCAGGTAAAATTATACAATCATCATTAAATTTATATATAATTTCTTTTATTGAATGTACTTGATCTTCATAATTTGATCCAATGAAGTCATTTCTTCCGATAGATTCCTTAAAAATTAAATCTCCTACAAATAAAAGATTACCTAAAATATATGTTATTCCATCAAAACTATGTCCAGGTGTCCTGATATACTTAAAAATTTCAAATTGACCTGTATCCCCACTTAGATAAATATCTGCATAATTTGAAATTATATTATTACTTAATGTGCTTAGATTATATTCAGGATTTTCTAAATATGTCTTTGACAATTCATGAGCCACGATTTTTACATCGTATTTTTCACGCCAAAAATCTATTTCTTCAATATGATCAAAATGTGCGTGTGTCAATAAAACATATTTTAAATTTAATTCTTCTTCTTCAATTATATCTATAAATTTTTGTGTTTTTGTAGGCGCATCAATAATATATGAATCCTTAGATTCTTTATCATATACTAGATAGGAATTAGTATTCATCATATTATTTCCGTCTTTTACAATTTTAATATTCATTAAATCTCCTAATAAATTTTACTTGAATCTAATTGAATAGTAACAGGACCATCATTGATATATTCTATTTGCATATCTGCACCGAATACTCCCGTACTAATTTTACTATATTCTTTTTTCATTTCTTCAATTAAAAGATTGTACTTTTGTATAGCTTCATCACCCTTTGCTGATTCTATAAAACTTGGTCTATTACCTTTTCTAGCATCACCATATAGGGTAAATTGTGAAACTAATAAAATTTCTCCATCTATATCTTTTATAGATAGATTCATTTTTTCATTTTCATCTTCAAATATTCTAAGTCCCAATATTTTCCTTACTATATAATCAATATCCTTCTTCTCATCATCTTGATGAATTCCAATATAGACTATTAGGCCTTTATCAATATTTGAATAAATTTCGTCTTCAATTCTTAATTTTGCATATTTAACTCTTTGTACTACGGCTCTCATCTAGTCTCCCTATATACATCTAATGTTCCATCGATTTTTCTTATTTCAGTAATTAATTTATCAATATCGTTTGTATTCTTTACTTTAATAGATAAATTAATACTTATAGTAGTATCAGGATTTAGAGATGAATTAATACTTGTAATATTATATCCTAATTTTGATAGAGTCTTTGTTAATTCTAATAAATATCCTGGTCTATCAGTTATTAATACATTTATAGATATATTAAAGCTAGCATCAGCATTTTTATTCCATTTAACTTCAACTAATCTTTCTTTATTATTGATATTTTTAATATTCTTACAATTTCGTCTATGAATTGATACACCATGACCATTTGTAATGTATCCAATCACATCATCTCCCGGAACAGGATTACAACATTTAGCGTATTTTACTTCAAGATTAGATAATTCATCTATTGTTATTCCGCCAGATATATTGTTGACCTGACTTTCATTCGATTCTTTTGTCTTTAGATTTGATAAAGAATCATCTTCTTCTTTATATTTATCAAGATATCTTCTTTCTAAAGATTTAACTACTTGCTCTAATGATACACTACCATCACCAACAGCTGAATATAATGCATTTATATCGGTTAAATTATTCTTTTCAATTAATGATTGTAACCATTCATTTGCAAGTATTTTATTTAATTCATAGCCTTTCTTTCTTAATTCTTTTTCAATTATAGTCTTACCATAATCTTGATTTTTGTATTTTGATTGTTTTCTAAAATAGGCTTTAATTTTATTTTTTGAATGTGAAGATACTGCAATATCAAGCCAATCGAGATTTGGCCCAGTTGAATTTTTTGAAGTTAATATACTTACTATATCGCCTGTTTTAAGTTTATATGTTAGTGGTTGTATCTTACCATTGACTTTTGCACCAACACATTTGTGTCCAACATCTGTATGAACTCTATAGGCAAAGTCGATAGGAGTAGATCCTTTAGGTAAGTCTATAACATCGCCTCTAGGTGTGAATGCATATACTTCATCATTAAATAAGTCGCCCTTAAAATCCTCCATGAACTCATAGGCACCACTGTCTTTACCCCATTCAATTAATTGTCTTATCCAATTTAATCTATTATCGAAATTGGATATTTTCTTCTTATCCTCTTTATACTGCCAATGTGATGCGATACCATATTCAGCATTTCTATGCATATCTTCGGTTCTAATTTGAACCTCAAATATTTGTCCCTTTTCACCAATTACAGTAGTATGCAATGATTGGTAAAAATTCGGCTTAGGCATAGCAATATAATCTTTAAATCGACCTGGAATTGGTTTCCATAGATTATGAACTATTCCAAGTACTGCATAACATTGATTAATGTCTTTTACTATTACACGAATCGCTATTAAATCAAAGATATTGTCAATAGTTGTATCTTGTTTTCTCATCTTATTATAGATACTATAGATACCTTTTGGTCTTCCTGTAATATTGTATTCTATATTTATTTTATCTAATTCATTTGATAATTCCTCAATTATCTTATTGATAACTCTTTCTCTCTCAGATCTTTTCTGATCGATTTGTTGAGCGACAGAATAATATGAAATGGGATCCAAATATCTTAGACATAAGTCCTCTAACTCCCATTTTATAGTGTTGATTCCTAGTCGGTGAGCTATTGGAACGTATATTTCTAAAGTCTCATTAGCAGTTGAAATTTGTTTATCTCTTTGTTTGTATTCCAAAGTTCTCATATTATGTAATCTATCTGCTAGCTTAATAATGATAACTCTGATATCATTAGCCATGGCTAATACCATTTTACGAATACTTTCAATTTGAGTCTCTTCTTTGCTCTTGTACTGTAAATTTTTTAATTTGGTAACTCC
>CAMXYZ010000037.1 GCA_947253305.1 uncultured Helcococcus sp. | reverse complement strand
CTACACGTAAGGAGTCGTCGGCAGCGTCAGATGTGTATAAGAGACAGATTCAGAGATGGACTAGGTGATAAATTTTACGTAACCAAAGGTATGGAAGGTTGCGTTTTTGTGTATGACCAAGATGAATGGAATCGATTAGAGCAAAAGACTAAAGATTTAAAATTAACATCAAAGAAAGCAAGACAATTTGCGAGAATGTTCTATGCACCAGCAAGAGAATTAGAATTTGATAAACAAGGAAGATTCGTTATACCACAAAATCTAAGAGAATATGCAAAAATATCAGATGAGGCACAGATTATTGGTGTTTCATCAAGAATAGAAATATGGGACAAGAAAAAATATGATGAATATCTAAGTGATTCATCCAATAATTATGATGAAATCATAGAGGATTTTGAAGAACTTGATATATAAAGTGAAAGTGAAGTGAGATATGAAATTTAATCACGAACCAGTCCTATTGAAAGAAACAATAGAGGCTCTAAATATTAAACAAAATGGAATATATGTAGATTGTACTGTCGGTGGGGCAGGTCATTCTATTGAGATTCTAAAAGCTATGGGACCTAATGGTAAATTAGTTGCTATAGATCAGGATCAAGATGCCTTAATTGCAGCGACAGAAGTTCTAAAAGATTATAAAAATCAAGTATTCTTCATCAAATGTAATTATGCATATTTAAAGCAAATATTAGATGAACTAGGAATTGATGAAGTAGACGGGGTTCTAATGGATATAGGAGTATCTAGCCATCAATTAGATGAGGGTGAAAGAGGATTTTCTTATCATCAAAATGCGGTACTTGATATGAGAATGGACACATCACAAGAGTTAACAGCAAAAGATATTGTCAACAATTACTCTAAAGAGGATTTAGAAACAATTTTCTGGAATTATGGCGAAGAAAAATGGGGAATGCGAATAGCTGAATTCATTGTAAATGCTAGAGAAGAAAAAGAAATAGTTACTACATTCGATCTAGTAGAGATTATAAAAGCGGCAATTCCAAAAAAAGTAAGAATGGAAAGTAAGCATCCTGCTAAGAAAATATTCCAAGCATTAAGAATTGAAGTTAATAAAGAATTAGATGTATTAGAAACAGGGATACATTCTGCAGTGGACAAGCTTAAAAAAGGTGGAAGACTAGCAATTATAACTTTCCATTCATTAGAAGATAGGATAGTTAAAAACAATTTTAAAGAATTAGCTAAAGCTTGCACATGTCCACCAGAATTACCAGTTTGTGTATGTAATAACAAGGAAGTAATTAAGGTGATTACAAGAAAACCTATTATAGCTACAGAGGAAGAAGTGAATAAGAATATTCGCTCAAGATCAGCTAAATTAAGAGTTTGTGAAAAATTATAAAAATTTAAGATTAAGGAATAGATATGGAAAATTTAAGAGATATACAATTTGATTCTGGGATTTTACAAGAAAGTTCATTATCCAGAAGAACAACAAGAATAAATAAAAGAGCAAAAGCTAAAATTAGAAATAAAAATGCATTAAAAATTAGAATTTTAACAACTTCTATTGTATTATCTTTATTATTTTTCTTACAAATTCAAAGCTCTTATACAGATATGGTAAATATTAGTAGTAATAATTTGATTATGAAATCGAATAATGATAAATTATTAGTTGAAGTAAATAATCTAGAGCAATATATATCACCATTAATGTCAGAGGAAAGAATAGCAAAGATAGCAAAATCAAGACTTAATATGGTAATTCCAGAAAAAGATAATATCATTGAAGTGGCTAATAATGATGATGCGAATTATGTTGATTTAGAGAATAATTCAGCAGATGAAATTAATGAAGAAAACAAATCTGTATTATCTGCTATTACAAATATGTTCAGATAATGGGGCGAAAATGAAAAAAAATAAAAAAGCAAAGCTAAGAACAAATAATAAAATCTTTATGATTACTTTGTTTTTAGCTTTTTTAATTATATATTACATTTTTAGACTATTTCAATTGCAAATTCTGGATGTGTACGATTACAAGATTAAAGGTAATGCTGTAAGTAAATTCGGAAAAGTTATATCTCCACAAAGAGGAGATATTTTAGATAGAAATAACAAACCTATTGCAATTAGTAGGGAAGTTGAAAACTTATACTTATTACCAGTTACAGATAAAGAAAAGAGTTTGCAAGCTGAAAGAATCAGACAAAATGAGGAACAATTTAATAAATTAGATGAAAAAGAAAAATTACGAATAACAAAATTATCATCTTTACCTGTATATAATGATGAAGAAATTGAAAAACTTTCAAGAATTATTAATATAGATAAAAATAATATTTATAAATTAATAGAGGAAGAGAAAGAAGGATATATCTATAGAGCTGTAAGTAAGTCCCAAAAGAAACAAATTGAAGCTCTTGATTTGAAATATATTAGATTTATAAATTCAGATGATAGATTCTATCCAAATAATGATATACTATCAAGCACTATTGGATTCATCGATGAGGGAGGAATTCCAAATAGTGGGCTAGAATACTATTATGATGATATTTTATCTGGAAAGTCAGGTTACCGAGAGTTTTTTAAAGCTGTTCAAGGAACTGAAATTCCATACACTGAAAGTAAGGATATAGAAACTAAAGATGCAAATAATATAGTTACAACTATAGATCTTGATTTGCAAAAAATATTAACAAATTCATTGAAAGAAGCTTTTTATCAATATAATTCTTTCAAATCTTCAGGTATAATTACTAATCCGAACAATGGTGAAGTACTAGCTATGGAATCAATTCCTAATTTTGATGCAAATAATCCAAGAGCATTAAATAGTGAAATTGATAAAATTTATTTAGAAAATACTAATGAAGATGACATTTCAAAATATGTAGTAAGTCGATGGAGAAATAATAATGTTGAATCTACTTATGATCCAGGTTCAACATTTAAGATTATAAGTTCATCAGTAGCATTAGAATCACATAATTATTTAAAAAACAAAGTATATGAAGATAAAGGGACTTATGAAATTGTTCCTGGTGTAGTAATAAAATCTTGGAGATATTGGGATCCACATGGACCACAAAAATTGAAAGAAGCATTTATTAATTCTTCAAACCCTGTATATGTACAGCTTGTACAAGATATTGGAAAAAAAGATTTTATTAATTATAGTTCAGTATTTAATTTTGGAAAGAAAACTAATATTGATTTACCTGCAGAACAATTAGGGTTTTATCCCAAGGATGAAAATGTATCAGATGTAGAATTTGGTACTCTAAGCTATGGACACTATGCTAATGCTACACCTATTCAACTGATATCAGCTTATAATTCAATTGTTAATGGTGGAAAATATTATAAACCTCATTTATTAAAATCTATACATAATAAAAATGGAGAATTAATATATGAATATGAGGAAGAGTATATTTCTAAAACTGTTTCAGAGGCTACATCAGATGAAATAAATGATTTTATGAATGAATCAGGCCAACAATATAAAGTGATTCAAGACTCCGATTTATCTATTGGGATAAAGACTGGTACAACTGTAAAATATAAGAATGAATCAATATTTGCAAAACAGAAAGAAAAAGAAGGATTGATAACAAGTTTATTTGCTTCTTATCCTGCAGAAAATCCGAAATATACTTTATATTTATATTTTGATGAACCGATAGGGGTAAATTATTCTTCAGATATTAGTGTAAATATAGCAAATAATATTTTTAAAGAAATTTCCAGAATAAGGAATTCTGAAGTGAAAATTGATGAAGATAATAAAGAATTAATTAAAGTGCCGGAGTTAAAGGATTTAACAGTTGAAGAAGCAAATGAGTTATTAGCTGGAAAAGGACTAAAATTGATAATTAATGGTAATTATAGTAGGTATCAAATTATAGATTCACAATATCCAGAATCTGGTAATTTGATTAATCCTAAAATAGGTATTGAAGTAAAACTTCGAGAAGAAATGATAGTTCCTAATTTTGTAGGTATAGATAAGAATTCTATAATGGATTTATTAAATAGAAATATCATAAATTACACTATCGAAGGAGATGGTAATATTATAGAATCACAGTCTATAGAAGCTGGACAGATAATTAATATTAATGAAGAGATAGTATTAAAGACAAAGGAGAATTAATGGATAGTATATTAATAATGATTTTATCGATATTATTAAGTTTAGTTTCGGTAAAAGTTCTAATAAATATTTTAATTAAATTAAAATTTGGACAACCAATTAGAGAAGAAGGTAATAAAGAACACTATAAAAAAGCTGGTACACCAACAATGGGTGGTATAGCTTTTATAATTGTATTTACTATACTTTCTATGATTTTTGTAAAATTCGATGCTTCTTTAGTATTTATACTATTATCAACTCTTTCTTTTGGAGCAATAGGTTTATTGGATGATTTAAAAAAAATAGCTAAAAAGCAAAATATGGGTCTTACAGAAAGACAAAAATTAATTTTACAATTTGCTACATCATTTGTATTAATAACAGTATTTTATTTTTTATTAAAAGAAGACATTGGAATACTTGAAACCCCATTATTTAAATTAAGAATTTCTTTAGGTGTTTTTGCAATACCAATATTAATGTTTATAATGGTTGGCTCTGTTAATGCGGTTAATTTTACTGATGGATTAGATGGATTATTATCTTCAGTATCAATACCAATATTTTTAGGAATACATTTTATAGCATTATTGGATAATCCATCTGTCGCTATGACGTCATTAATATTTGCTGGAGCATTGATAGGATTTTTGTGGTTTAATTCCTATCCGGCATCAATATTCATGGGGGATGTTGGATCTATGGCTATTGGAGGTGCAATAGTTGCGATGTTAATTACACTAAACAAACCATTATATTATGCTATAATCGGTGGAGTTTATTTAGTGGAAGCATTATCTGTAGTAATACAAAGAGTATATTTCAGAAAAACAGGTGGAAAGAGAATATTCTTAATGTCACCTATTCATCATCATTATGAATTAAAAGGATACAAAGAAACTAAGATTGTATCAGCATTTATGATAGTAAGTATTCTATTAACATTAATAACAATTTATATTATTTAATTTCAATAAAGAAGGAATTATGAAAAAAGATGGTCAAAAGGAAAATATAATAGTATTTGGTTTAGGAATTACGGGTAAAGCAAGTATTAAGGCATTACTTGAGCTTGGTTATTTTGTATCAATTTATGATAATAATTTAGACCAAAGCGAAGAGTTTTTTGAAGAAATAAAATCATATAAATTTAATATAATAAATAATATGAAGGAAATAGCCTGGGACAATTATGATTTAGTATTAAAAAGTCCAGGTATTAAACCTAGTAATGAATTTTTAATTGAGGCTGAAAAACATAATCTAGAAATTGTATCGGATCTTGAAGTCGCATACAGATTATATGGAGGAGATAGATTTATTACGGTAACTGGTACAAATGGTAAAACGACAACCAGTTCATTAATTGCTCATATCTTAAATTTTGCAGGTATAAAAGCTAAAGCGACAGGAAATATTGGTGAAGGCATATTGTACGATCTTTTAAAGGATAATCACGATTATTATATAATTGAAGCTTCTAGCTTTCAATTGCATTCAGTCAAAGAATTTAGATCTATGATTTCAGTAATTACAAATATTAGTGAAGACCATATTGATTGGCACGGAAGTTACGAAAATTATAAGAAAGATAAATTTAATATTTTCAAGAATTTAAAAGATTCAGATTTATTTATCTTAAATAAAGATGACGATGAACTAAAAACAATAAAATCTAATGCGAGAATTGAATACTTTTCATTGAAAGAAAAATCGGATGCCTATTATAAAGACAATAAACTATATTATTATAATTCTAATTCTTTAGGAATTATTGAAGATAGTAATATAAATTTAGTAGGTATTCATAATATTGCCAATGTACTAGCTTCATTACTCGCAATTAAAGAATTCAATATTGAAAATGAAACTATAATTGAAGCGATTAAAAGATTTAATCCAATTGAACATAGAATCGAATATGTAGATATTATAAATAATGTTAAATATTATAATGATTCAAAAGGTACAAATATAGATTCTACAAAAGTTGCATTAAAAGGATTTAATAATCGAGTTCTTTTAATAGCTGGAGGCTATGATAAGGGAACCACCTTTGATGAATTGTTTAGAGACAATACGAATATTAATAAATTAATTTTATTTGGAGAAAACAGGGATAAAATAAAATCATCAGCAGATAAGTTTAAAATAAATACTGTATTAGTAGATGATTTGGAAGAAGCGGTAAAATTAAGTAAAACTATGAAAGATATAGATACAGTATTATTTTCACCTGCTTCTGCTTCATGGGATATGTACAAAAACTTCGAAGAACGAGGAAATCATTTTAAAAAATTAGTTAGGGAATAGAAATGGAAAGAAGCCAAAATATAAATAGGCATAGAAGTAAAATTGAAAACAAGAATATATTAAATAAAATAAAAGATTTTTTATTTAAATCGGAATATTCTAAATCGGCTTACAATAAGACGCTTTTTTCGCTTGTTGTTTTAATGGGAATATTGGGATTATTGATTCTTTTAAGTGCCAGCTCATATCTTACAATTAAATATGGAATAAGTAGATATTATTATTTTAGCAGACAAGGCGTATACTTAATTGTAGGAATTGTTGCAATGATAATTGTTTCAAAGATAAATTATAGACTATATCAAAAATATGCTTTCTATATTTATTTATTGAGTATATTTCTATTGATTTTAGTATATGTTCCAGGAATATCCGTTTTAACAAATGGTGCTAGAAGATCCATAAAAATCGGATTCACATTTATGCCATCTGATTTTGCAAAACTAGCGGCCATATTTGCACTTTCAAAACTTTTAATAGTAAATAGAGAAAATAATGATAATTTCTTAAGGTCTGTTTTACCAACAGGTGCATTAATAGCTATTCCATTTTTTCTAATATTATTTCAAACGGATTTATCAACATCATTAGTACTCATACTTACTTTAATATCTATTTATATAGTTGGTGGATTGAAGATTAAATTCTTTATTCCAGTAGCAATAATAGGTTCTGGAGTTGCTTTTGTATTGTTTAAGAATTTGAGACCGTATCAAGTTAATAGGATTACAGCATTTCTCAATCCGGAAGCGCATTATGAAGATTTTTCTTGGCAAGTATTAAATGGATTATTTGCTGTATCTAGAGGTGGATTAAGTGGAGTAGGTTATGGTAAATCAATTTATAAACATGGATATTTAGCAACTGAAGTTATTAACGATATGATATTTGCAGTTGTTGGAGAAGAATTTGGTTTTATAGGTTCTTTAGTAATTTTACTTATAATTTTTGCAATTACATTATTAGTTATTAGAGAAGGAATTAAATCTAAAAATAAATTTGCTAAGCTAACGGCATTTGGTATAGGAATATTATATTTTCTACAATCTATGATTAATATAGGAGTTTCACTATCCGTAATACCAAATACTGGTATTACATTACCACTTATTTCAAATGGCGGTACTTCATTAATAGTTTTCTATATAATGTTTGGTGTAGTTCTTAATATTTCTAGAGAAAATAATTATTATGAAAAGATTAAGAAGAAAAAAATAAGCAAAGTATTGTAATATATGGTAAAATACTGATATAATGTTAAATAGCAGATTAATAATATAAAGATTAAAGAAAATAATTTTGGAGGAATGAATGAGCAATTTTGATATGGAAATTAACAAGACAGGATTTGCTAAGATTAAAGTTATCGGAGTTGGTGGCGGTGGAAACAATGCTATCAGTAGAATGAAGAGCTCAGGTTTAAGCGGAGTAGAATTTATCGCGATTAATACTGATAAGCAAATCTTAGATGCCATAGATACAGATCAAAGACTACAAATTGGTGAAAAACTAACAAGAGGATTAGGTTCCGGTGGAAAGCCAGAAGTAGGTGAAAAAGCAGCTGAAGAAAGCAAGAAAGAAATTGAAGAAATTTTAGAAGGCGCAGATATGGTATTTGTAACCGCTGGTATGGGTGGAGGAACAGGTACAGGTGCTGCTCCAGTAGTTGCTCAAACAGCTAAAGATTTAGGAATATTAACAGTTTCTGTTGTAACAAAACCTTTCATATTTGAAGGAAGAAGTAGACAAGTTCAAGCTGAAGCTGGAATTGAAAAATTAAAACAAGCAGTTGATACATTAATCGTAGTTCCAAATGATAGATTATTACAAGTTGCTGAAAAGAGAACAACAATTGTTGAAGCTTTCAAGATGGCTGACAAAGTATTATTAGATGGTATAAAAGGTATTTCTGATTTAATAGCAGTACCAAATATGATTAACTTAGACTTTGCAGACGTTGAATCTGTAATGAAAGAACAAGGTGTTGCTCATATGGGTATTGGATATGCATCCGGTGAAAATAGAGCAAGTGAAGCAGCTAAAGCGGCTATTAAATCTCCAATTCTAGAAACTTCAATCGATGGAGCTAAAGCGGTATTAATCAATATTACTTCATCAGAATTAGGAATCATGGAAATTAATGAAGCATCAGAATTAATCAGAAATCAAGTTGATGACGATGCAAATATAATCTTTGGTGCTGGAATAGATGAAAGCCTAAAAGATGATATTAAGATTACAGTAATCGGTACAGGATTTGATAGTAAAAAACAAAGATCAAACTTCAATACAGAAACTCCAAGAAGACAAAGTGGAGATTCTGATCAAGGATTCGTAATTCCAGATTTCTTAAGATAAGAATAGAGGGTAAATTATGAAATGTCCATTTTGTAACTTTTTAGATTCAAAAGTAATTGACTCAAGACCTACAAATGAAAATCGTAGTGTCAGGAGAAGAAGAGAATGCTTAAACTGTAAAAGAAGATTTACAACATATGAAAGTGTTGAAGAACAGACTGTTGTAGTAATTAAGAAAGATAATACTAGAGAAGCATTCCAAAGATCTAAGATACTTAATAGTTTAATAAAATCTTCGGAAAAAAGACCAATACCATTAGAAGTACTGGAAAGTGCTGTTGATGATATTGAGAGAGAAGTTAATTATCTAAATCAAAGAGAAATTACTTCCGCTTATATTGGTGATCTGGTTATGGAAAAATTACGAGAAATAGATAAAGTTGCATATATAAGATTTGCTTCTGTCTATAGAGAATTTAAAGATGTTGAATCTTTTGCAGAAGAAATAGAAAACTTAAAAGAATAATCTTTAAATGCCTTGTTTATAATAAGGCATTTATTTATTATTAGAAATGAATAATATGAATAATAATTTAGATTTTTTTGAAATAAATAAGCAAGAACAATTAAATACTAATAAGCCATTAGCTGCAAAATTGAGACCTGAAAGAATAGAAGATTTTGTAGGGCAATCTCATTTGATAGCTAAAGATAAACC
>CAMXYZ010000036.1 GCA_947253305.1 uncultured Helcococcus sp. | reverse complement strand
GTGTAAAAGCTTCGTGGCCTGGTGTATCTAAAAATACAATATCTTTTCCATCAACATTTATTGTTGAAGCACCAATATGTTGAGTAATTCCACCAGCTTCACCTTTAGCTACTCTAGAGTTTCTCATACTATCAAGTATGGAAGTTTTACCATGGTCAACATGTCCCATTACAGTTACAATAGGAGCTCTTGGCTGTAAATCTTCTTCTTTATCTTCAAAATCTAAAATTTCAATATCATTTTCATCGATTTCATCAGATTCTTCTTTTTGTTCAACCAGTATATTATAATTCATACCAATTTCTATTGCATGATTTATGTCAATAGCTTGATTCATGTTTTGCATTACGCCAAGTCCCATTAATTTTGTAATAATTTCTGTCACTGGTTTATTTATTAAATCTGCAAATTCTTTAATTGTCATACCTTCATGTATAGATACTGTAGATTCACCGCTTCCATCCTCTACTTCTGCATCTTTATCTTTAACTTTTTCTTCTTTCGTTTTTTTCTTTGAAGGTTTTGATTTCTTTTCTTGTTTTGGTTTCTCTTCGTATTCTTCATAATCTTCATATTCTTCCACTTCTGGTGAAGATTCATTTTCAAGTTCTTCAAAATATTCTTGGATTAAATCTAAGTTTTCACCTTCAATTACAGCCATATGTGATGTAATATCTAATCCAAATTCTTCAGAAAGAATTTCTATTAATTCTTTACTTGAAAGTTTTACTTGTTTTGCTAATTCATAAACTCTTAATTTTGACATAAATCCACCTTTCTACATAGTTTCTAACTCCTCATAAATTTTATTATTTACATTTGTTCTTAAATGTCTATTTAGAAGTCTATTATCGATGGTTGTAGTAATACATAATTTCTCTTTACAGATATATGCACCCCGACCATCTAATTTTCCACTATAATCTATTTTTATATCATTTTCTTTGTTTTTTACTATTCTAATTAAATTACATTTATCTTTATTCTCATTGCATGCTATACACTTACGCAATACAATTTTTTTATTCGAATTATTATTTTTCATCTTCTATTAATTCATTATCTTCAACTATTTCAACTTCTTCTAATCCTTCATCTGAAGCTTTTAGATTGTTTTTTTCTTCTTCAAGCTCTTTTAGAACTTCATCCATCACCTTATCGCTTTTTATATCTATCTTCCAATTGGTTAGTTTAGCGGCTAAACGAACATTTTGTCCTTCTTTACCAATAGCCAATGAAAGCTGTTCTTCTGGGACAAAGGCTACAGCTTCTTGATTTTCTTGATCAATATATACATCGATTACTTCAGCTGGAGATAAGGAATTTGAGATAAATACTTTCATATCTTCATCCCATACTATGATATCAATCTTTTCTCCATTTATCTCATCAACTATAGCATTGACTCTTCTACCTTTCATACCAACGCAAGCACCAACAGGATCTATAGTTTCATCATTTGCTCTAACAGCTATCTTTGTTCTATAACCAGCTTCTCTGGATACAGATTTGATATCAACTACGCCATCACCAATTTCTGGCACTTCAATTTCAAATAATTTTTTTATAAATTCAGAATCTTTTCTAGATAATATTATTTGAGGTCCTTTATTTGTCTCCTTTACTTCCTTAACAAATACTTTAATTCTATCCCCTATTTGTATATCTTCTCCAATTACTTGTTCTCTTTCAGGTAAAATACCTTCCGATTTTCCTAAATCAATAAATATATTGTTAAAATCTATTCTTTGAACAGTTCCATTAATAATTTCTTTTTCTTTATCTATATATGAATCATATATAGATTTTCTTTCTGAATCTCTGATTTGTTGTATTACTATATTTCTTGCTTTTTGAGCTGCAACTCTAGCGAAGTTCTTAGGAGTTACTTTTATCTTAATTTCATTCCCAACTTTAGCTCTCTTTGAATGTGTCAGCGCCTCTTCTAGAGCAATTTGTGTATCCTTATTCTCAACTTCGTCAAATGTTTCAACGACCTCTTTAATCGCATATACTTTAACATCGCCGTTTTTAGGGTTTATTTCAACTTCAACATTACTCTCGTCATAATTGTCTTCATAACTTTTTTTAAGAGCCCTTTCAACAGCGCCTAATATATCTTCTTTTTTAATATCTTTTTCTCTTTCAATCTCATCTAAAGCTCTAATAAATTCTTTGTTCATACCCTTCCTCTAAAATTTCAACATAACTTTTATAAGACTTATATCTTCTCTATCTAAAGATATTGTTTTTCCATCTTCCATTTCAAGACTTATAGTCGACTCGTCATAATCAACTAATACTCCACTATATGTTTTCTTGCCATTTATTTTTTTATATAGATTAATATCTAATTCAATTCCTAAATTTCTTCTTAAATCATCATCGGTCGATAATGGCCTATTAAGATCTGGAGAAGAAACCTCTAAATAATATTGTCTATTTATTAGATCCAGTTCATCTAATCTAATGTCTAAATGCTTAGATACAATTTCACAATCATCCAAATTTATACCATCTTCGTGATAAATGTAGAATCGTAAATAAAATTCTCCACTTTCTTGGATAAATTCTATATCCACTAATTCATACCCTAGATTTTCAATTTCTGGTTTAAAAATTTCTTTTAAATTATCTATTAATTTATTACTCATGTCTACCTCATTAATAAATAAAGAGTGGGAATTGCAACCCACTCTTTAGAAACATCCTTCAATTACGTATATTATAACACTTTATAAGTGTATAGTCAAAATTATTTTACTAATTCCCCACTATAATCCATTACTCCACCAGCATTTACAGCATCTAATCCTTTAGACTCAAGAATTACTCTCGCTTTTTCAGATCTTGCACCACTTCTACAATACACAATATATAAATTTTCAGATTTAAAGTTATTATAATCTGCTATATTGTCTAAAGGTATATTTATGGCATCTTTAATATACCCAGATTCAAACTCCTCTGGTGTCCTTACATCTATTAAAATGACATTTTCACCAAATTTTCTCTTTAATAAGTTTGCTAATTCAAAACTTATTTTGTTTTTGTCATTTGAACTTAATAAACCTTTTAATAAACCACTCATTTTTTCCCTCCTGTAATAATTTAATTAAAAACTAAAAAAATCAATTTGATTAGTGTCTTGTAAACCTTCAAATAGACCTAATTCGTTCATAGATTCCATCGCTGTTCTATTAGTCTTAGTTCTATTTTTGAAATCTTCTTTTGATATAAACTCTCCATCTTGACGAGCCTTATCTATAGTAATGGCCATAGATTCAGATAAATTTGGTACCGCCATTAATGGTGGAAGTAAAGTGTTTTTATCTATTACTCTAAATTCTGTAGGATGAGATTTATATATATCTACTTTTGCTAGTTTTATATCTCTAGCATACATTTCCTCAGCTAATTCATAAATATAAAACTCAGAATTCACCTCAAATTCTTCTGATGCTCTCAAACTTTGAATATGAAGGGTTATATAATTCAATCCTTTAGATATATGTTTATATTTAAAGCTTTGAATATCATTTGTAAATATTACAGCATAATAATATTCTGGATGATGTACTTTAAAATATGCAATTCTAAAACTCATCATTACATATGCTACAGCATGGGCCTTTGGGAACATATAGGAAATCTTTTGACAAGAATCAATATACCACTGTGGTATATTATTTTCCTTCATAATCTTTATTTGATCATCATTTAGGCCTTTACCTTTTCTAACTTGTTCCATTATATCAAATGAAATCTTCGAATCTAATCCTCTAGATATAAGATATGTCATTATATCATCTCTAGTACAAATAGCTCCTTTTAAGTCTGTAGTTCCTTTTTTAATAAGTTCTTGAGCATTTCCAAGCCATACATTGGTTCCATGGGATAATCCTGAAATTCTTATTAATTCTTCAAATGTAGTCGGTTTAGTATCCTTCAACATACCTCTTACAAAATGAGTACCAAATTCTGGTATTCCAAGTGAACCATCATTTATATTTGTGTATTCATGCTTTATATTCAACGCTTCAGTACTTCTAAAAATACTCATTGTTTTTTCATCACTTAAGTCTACTTTAACAGCATCTATCCCACTCATATCTGATAATAATCTTATGATGGTTGGTGAATTATGGCCAAGTAAATCAAGTTTTAATAAATTCTTATCGATTGCGTGATAATCAAAATGAGTAGTAATTACATCTGAATTTGTATTATCTGCTGGATATTGAATTGGTGTAAAATCTTCAATATCTTTATCATCAGGAACTATTATTAATCCACCAGCATGTTGTCCAGTACTTCTTTTAACATCTGTTATAGCTCTTTTAACTCTATTCTTGTTAGCATTATCATTCCTAATTAATTCATCATCAGGATAAAATTCATTATATTTAATAGCCATACCATATGCTGTTTTTTCTGCAATGGTACTTAGGGTACCGGCTCTAAATACTTTTCCTTTACCAAATAATTGTTCAGTATATTTATGAATTCTAGATTGATATACAGAAGCAAAGTTTAAATCTATATCTGGTTCTTTATCTCCTTCAAATCCTAGAAATACTTCAAATGGTATATCAAAACCGTCTTTCTTCATATAATTGGAGCATTTGTCACATTTCTTATCTGGAAGGTCAATACCGCAAGGATATTTTTCTAAATCAATATCAAAATCAGCGATATTGCAATGCTCACATATATAATGAGGAGTTAATGGATTTACTTCTGTAATATCAGACATTGTAGCCGCAAAAGAAGATCCAACCGATCCTCTTGAACCAACAAGATACCCCTCCTCATTTGATTTATTAACAAGTTTTTTAGAAATCATATATAGTGAGGCATAACCATTTGAAATTATTGAATTTAGTTCTCTTTCTAATCTATTCTTAACTATTTCTGGTAGATTTTCGCCATAAATTGATTTTGCTTTTTCATATGCATCATTCCTTAGTATTTCTTCTGCATCTTTAATTTTTGGTGGGAATGTTCCATCTGCTATAGGTGATACATTCTCAATTAAATTATCAAATTCTTGAGTATTTCTGATAACTAAATCATATCTTGTTTCTTCATCTAAGTAGTCATGATTATCAAGCATTTCTTCAGTAGTTTTTAAGTAAAACGCACCAGAATTCTCTACTCCTCTTTTTCTTGGGAAGTTTTTAATTACATTTCTAAATGGATATTCATTTCGATCTATATAATAAACATCTCCAATTGCTATAAATAGTTTGTCTTGTTTTTTAGCTAATTCCACTAATTTTTTATTAATTTTTATAAGATGATTTTCATCTCTTATATATCCTCTATTTACTAGATGCTTTGCAAAGTCAATAGGTACAATACTTATAAAATCAAAGAATTCTAATTCTTTTTCTAAAACATCGTCTTCATATTCTAATGCTACTAAATTAAATAATTTTGATTTGTAATTACCTGTCCCTATTAATAATCCTTCTCTTAATGCATCCGCAACACTTATAGGTATACCAGGCTCTCTATTGTAATATTCTATATTTGATTTAGATACTATTGTATATAAATTCTTTAATCCAGTTTTATTTCTTACATAAATTATTGATTGAAACTCTTTATGTTGAGATATAGGCAATTCAGATTTAATATAATTTATTTTATTATCAATACTAATATTTAATTGTTTCAATTGTTCTAGCATCTTTAAGAATACTTCCGCTGTAGCTATGGCATCATCTATCGCCCTATGATGATTCAATAAATTAACTTGATATTCTTTTGTTAATGTATCAAGTTTATGATTTTTAAAGTCCTGATTTAATGCTCTAGATAAGTATAATGTGTCTATATAGACAGGTTTAAATTTACAATTAATCTGATTCGCTTTCTCTATTATAAATGGAACGTCAAATTCAGCATTATGTGCAACAAGTACAGAATTTTTAATAAACTCTAAAAATCTAGGTAAAACCGTTTCTATATTATCAGCATTTGCGACCATTCCTGTGGTAATACCAGTGAGTTCAGTTGTAAAAGCACTGAGTGGCTCATTGGGATTAACAAATTCCTGATATTTGTCTATTATCTCATTGTTTCTAATTCTAACAGCACCAATCTCAATTATCTTATCAGTAAAATTTGAAAGTCCAGTTGTTTCAATATCAAATACGACAAAATCTTTATTTGATATATCAATATTATAGTAGTTTGTTAGTATATCGATTTCATCATTAATTAGATTAGTCTGCAATCCTAAATTCACCTTAATATCAAATCGTTTTGATAATTGTGATATTTCAGGAAATGCTTGAACATTAAACAAATCTGTTATACCAACTGATTTATGTCCCCATTTTGAAAGTTTTGAAAATAGACTTGATAAATCAACTACTGATTCTAATTGAGAATATTTAGTATGAATATTTAATTCAACCCTTTTATTTTCTGATAAATCAATTCTTTCAGGAAGGACCGTTTCTTCAATACTATTAACATTAAGTACTCTTTCTTTTTCAAAGTCATCATAATTATAGATTCCTGATACTATATATCCCTTGCCTTCTTTGAATGAATCTTTAAAATTATCAATTTTATCTTTTCTAACCCATAATTTACATGATATAGCGAAATTACCATTGTCTAAATCAAATTTCGCCCATGAGCCTTTCTCAAAATCTGATATATTTAACTCGTAAACTTTTCCTTTTACTTTAACTCTATTAATATCTTCATTAAGATCTTGTAAATCGGTAAATTGAGCAGGTGCAGATTTTACTGAACCATAAGTGAACATCTCCCCAGCATTATTATCTATTTTCTTAATTTTTTTGGTTTGAGCATTTTTTAGTTCAATAGATTTTTTAATTTCTTGATTGATTTCCTCTTCCTTTTCAATTATTGTTTTCATCAAAAATTCATCTTCTGGGATTTTTTCTTGAAGAAATCCTAAATTTATATCTAATTTATTTAATAGCTGTTCAAACTTTTTAAATTCTTTATTAGTTTCAAAAAATTCTCTTTGTGTATTATGATTTACACAAATAGTTATATTATTTTCGTCTTGAGTAATTTTTTGATTTGGAAATGTATTCTTAAAATCATCTAAAATGGCAGAAATTTCTTTGATTTCTATACTTGTTTTGAAATCAAAATTTTCAAAATATTCAATTAAAAATTCTATAACTGTATTTTTTTCTATATAATCTTTTGTACATAAAATGATTTCAAGCTCATTTTCCATCTTAAAAAACGAAACTTCATCTAAATAAAGTTTCGCATTAAATTTATTTTCAATTAAGTCTAAAATTTTGTCAAAATTCATAAAATCCTTCTTATCCAAATAAAGACCAAATATCTTTTATAGTAACTAAAATTATTAAACCGAGCAAAAATAAGAATCCTGCAATAGTAATTCTTTCTTCGAATTTTTTATTAACTGGTTTTCTTGTTATCATTTCAAATAAAATAAATAACAATTTTGATCCATCAAGTGCTGGTATAGGTAGCAAATTGAAAAATCCTAAATTTACAGATATCATAGCTACAAATGTTAAAAATGCAGTAGCTCCCATATTAACTGTTTGTCCAACTTGTTTAATAACTCCAACAGGTCCTGATAATTGATCAAATCCAAGTACACCCGATACTAATCCTTTTAATGAGTTAAATATTAAAACCATAATACTAATTACAGTATTAAATGCATATTTAGTATTTGATAATAAATTATTCTCAATTAAAGGTTTGAACCCTGCTAATCTATATCCTTCAGAATTTTTTACTGGCTCTAGATTAAAATTTTTAATTTCATTATTTCTTTCTACCTTTATATCGACATTTCCTTCTGACTCATTGATTGACAATGAAATTTCTGAAAATGTCTTAGTAGTTTTTCCATTTACAGAGATGATTTTATCTCCTTTTTCTAGTCCAGCAATATGTGCTGGCGAATTTTCTATAACTTCATCTATTGTCGTACTAGGAACTCCATTTATTGTTCCAATTATAATAAACAATATAAATGCAAAGAATAAATTAACGAAAGGACCAGCAAAGATTGTTAGAAATCTCTTCCAGGCCTTAGAATTATTATATGATCTAGGATCATCGGACCCACTCTCTTCGCCTTCCATCATTACATATCCACCGATTGGAAGTGCTCTTAAAGAATAAAGAGTTTCTTTACCCTGTCTATTATATATAGTTGGTCCCATTCCAACAGAAAATTCATTTACTTTAATTCCTGATAATTTTGCTCCAATAAAATGTCCTAATTCATGTATTGTAATTAGGAACATAAACATCGCTAAACCGATTATAACAACCAAAATTTTATCCATTTTTACCTCAAATTATATACTAATAAATAGACTAAAGGAGCAACTAATAATATAGAATCAAATCTATCCATTATTCCTCCATGGCCTATTAGTATATTTCCATAATCTTTTATATTTGCTTCTCTTTTTATATATGATGCAAATAAATCACTAATTTGCGAAACTATTGATATAAATATAGTCGCAATATAAATCAATAATCTATTTTCTATATTGAATACTCTAATAAATATAAAGCTCAATAATAAAGCACCGAAAACACCACCTATAGCACCTTCAACAGTTTTTTTAGGTGATAGTCTTTCTATTAATTTATGTTTTCCAAATAGCATCCCAATTAAATATGCAAATGTATCAGTAAATGCTGTTACTGCAAATGCAAATAATGTCCATTCTTTATCCAGAGATACTAAAAAAGTATAAGGAAGTGTGATATACATACTTACAAATATATTTGCTAATAAAGTATTAAAATTTGGATTCTCACTTAGTACTAAATTTAAGAATTGAAACATTATATACATTGAAAGTACAACAAATAAGACTTCAAAATTAAATTTAAATCTCAATAATAAAAATAAATTATTAAATATATAAGTTAGTAATAAATCTGCTTTATAATTCATTTTATTTAAAGCTTTACTTAATTCATAGATTGCAATATTAGAAAACAACATAATTGCAAATAGCCTAATATAATCATTTATTAATATAGCTGAAAGTAAAAAAATAACTAAAAATATTCCAGTTATAGTTCTTTTCACAAAATTACTCATCTAGAACATCTCCAAATCTTCTATTTCTAGCAAAATATTCTTTAATCGCTTCCAATAATTCATCTTTACCAAAATCCGGCCATAGTATATCTGTAAAATAGAACTCTGAATATGCTAGTTGATATAACATAAAATTAGATAATCTAAGTTCCCCACCTGTTCTTATGAGAAGATCAGGTTCAGACATATCTGATGTATACAAATAATCTGATAATAACTCTTCACTTACATCATCTATAGTAATTTTAGATTTTTGTATATCATCATAAATTCTCTTAAATGCGTTTACAATCTCCGCTCTAGAACCATAATTAAGTCCAATGTTTAGTACTAGACCGGTATTGTTTTTAGTCTTACTTATTGCATATTCGACAGCTTTTCTGTTTGTAAAAGGAAGACCAGCAATATCCCCCATAATAACAAGTTTTACATTGTTTTTATGTAATTCATCTAATTCATTCTTGATAAATATATTCAATAATTTCATTATTGTGCTTACTTCGGTCTCTGGCC
>CAMXYZ010000035.1 GCA_947253305.1 uncultured Helcococcus sp. | reverse complement strand
ATATTAAATCATGTACATCTCCTTTTTCTTTAACCCATTTGTGTAGTCTATTTATAATATCGACTACTACAAAATAAGGAAGCTGTCCTACATCATCTCCTAGCACTCCAAATTGTCTAATTCCAACTTCATATAATTGCTCAAATTTATATTGAATTACTTTATATGCTTCATCAATATTTTCTGCAGTTATGGGATTAGATTCTTTCTTGAATGGAGCTATAGTATATACAAATCTATTTTTTAAATTGTTGCCATATTCAGCCATTTCTCCAAGTTTCTTCAATTCTTCAGATGGATATAATTCTCTCCAATTATCCCTATGATATGGATCATCCTTTGGTGCATATATGAAAAGATTATTTTTGAATTTAGAACCAAATTTCATCAATTCTTTTTTATTTTCCCATGACCATGGAATACCATAGAATCCTTCGATAATTCCCCTATATTTTATACTTGCAAAATCATTAATTTCTAGACTCCTGATATTTAAACCTGATTGATTTAGTATCATTTCTAAAGTAGTTAGAGCAAAAGATATTGCATCTTGGTTTTTTGCTCTAATTATTATCCCACTCTTATCGATATTGATGTTATATTCGTCAAATCTAATGAGACTTGAATCTAATTTAATTTCAAAGTTGATTTTAGCTTCTTCATTTTTAATATTAAAAGCATCAAATATCGACATCATTTTTCTTTGATTGACTTCGTCCAATATATCTTTACCAATTAAATTTATTTTATCTATATTGACTATTTCATCAAAATATTTAATATTTTGAGGTATAGGATAAATCTCGTATTTAATCATTTTTTCTCCTAAAAATATATTTTTTCTCAGTGAATTTATCTTCAGATTTGACTATTACTTCAATATCATGATTTAAATCAATTCCTGGTATCTTAGTTATAGAAGCATTATTATTAGCCTTTATTTCTAGATTCTTATAATCTTTATCTAATTCGTATATTATTTGATCTTTATTAAATTCAATATTATGCCCATCGACTTTTATATCTAATTCAAAATCATTGAACGCCTTAACTTCACTTCCATACACCTTAATCTCTGTAATACCAAGCACCTTATCTTCTTTTGCAATCATATTAATTCTAATTGCATATGTTGATATTTCATCAAATTCAAATATATTGAATTTCTCATCTTGACCATATTTATGTCTATATTTTTTAATTTCTTTCCAATTAGCATCATCATTTAATTCGTGATTTAATTCTCCAATATTAGAATAGTCTTTTGGAATTGATACTTCATCTGAATCATAATATTCAATTTTGAATTCTTTTGGAGAAGATACTTCTTCATCTTCATAAAATATTACTTCCAATTTATTAATTTGATGTTTAGACAATTCTCCTGCTCTACCAAATAATATTCCAGCAAAATCTTTATCTCTTTTTTCTTTAGAAAGATTTGACCATCTATCCATATATTTTGAATCATAAGATATTATCTCGTTATTTAGTGCAATAGTAGAATCAAAATTATCTTCTAAATCTGATGTATATGATGCAATACCCGCTGGTATTTCTGAACCATTCCATACTCTAGCATAATTATATGACTCAACAATAGAGTCATCATTGATATCTACAATCCTTAGGCTAAGATTTGATTCAAATTTCGTATAAGTTTTACCTATTAAATTGATTATTTTATCTTTTACTAAATCACTGGATTTTAATTCTTCATTGGTTTCTTTATTAATCCATTCTAATATTTCAACTTCTCTAATTTCTCCAGAAGTATTGTAGATATTAGCAGATAATGGTAATTCAATATTTTCAGAATGCTCTTTTATAGCCATTGAGAAATTTTCAATCGCCACAAAATCATTAACCACTATATTCGCATTTGTCATTTTATTTTTAGTTTCACCTTGAACTTTGTAAATTCCTATCTGAGAAATGCTATCTATATCTTCCCAAGATACATCGATATATTTCTTGTTTCTATTTTCTAATTGTCCTTTAATTTTTTCTGGAAGGCTAATCTCTTCATCTATTTGAGTAGAGATATTTATCTCTTCTAATTCTATTAATTCAGAATTATCATCCTTCAATTCTTCGAATGCTATATTTTCTCTTAATCCATCATAAAATTCTTTTACTTTAGATTCTGCAAGATTAAATATTAATTTCGTTTTTGACAGATTATTAGACTTAGCAATTAATTCTACATTCTTTTCATCACTAAGTTTAATTATTACAATTCCTGATCCACTGAAAGCTTTTCTTATCCATCTTCCATCAGCTTGTTTCTTATATCTTTCTTGTGATGCTGCATTACCATTATCCACGCCGATAATTTCAGCACATTTAATTTCAAATTCAACTTCATTTTCAGCAGTTGGTACAATATTTCCTTCATTGTCGACAATATCAAATCTTATAAATTCAATACTATCTTTATATTGTTTTTCATTATATGGGCTAAGCTTTATACCTGTTGCTTTTCCTGAAGTTTTAACAATATCTTCTATAATATTTCCTTCATTATCTTTAGCTATAGCTTTAAGTTCTCCTTCTTCGTATTCTACTAACCATTCTAGATACAAACTTCTAGGATTATCTCCTTCTAAATATTCAAGTCCATAATCAGTGGTCTTTTTATTAAAACTTTTCTTTCCTAAAGATTTATTATTTAAAAATAATTCTACACTATCTAAATTTGAATATACTCTTACTGGAATTTTATTATCATATCTTTTGATATCTGTTCCCTGCTCTTTTAACAGTTCTCTGTCTTCAAAATTCCAATGTGGTAAAATCTTTAATACTTTCTTTTCATTTTGATTAAACCACTGTGATTGGTAGAAATAATAGTCCATTTTTGGAATTCCTGCTGTATCCACTATTCCAAAGAATGAAGATTTAACAGGCGCCCCAAGATTTTCTTCATTATGCCATGGCGTTGGTTCTCCAATATAGTCAAATCCTGTCCAAATGAATTGACCCGCATAATATTTTCTATCTCTATCGTGTATCCATGAATCTATTGATGTACTTCCCCAACCAACTCTATCATTACCATAATCAGACATTTGGTATTTTCTATTTACCTTGTCTGAATCACCAGTAGCAATATTTGATCTTTCTTCTGGATTATAAAATACTCCTCTACTTTTCACCGCTGATGATGTCTCTGCACCATATAGTATCCAATCAAAATCTTTATATAGTTCATCTGACCATGCTTCATTATAATTAAGTCCTACTACATCTAATAGTGAAGCAATTTTAACATGATATGCTTCTTTATCTCTGTTCCAATTTAGAGAGTTTTCACCAATAGTTACATATCTCGTATCATCAATCTCTTTAATCCATTTGATTAAATTCTGTCCTTGCTCGAGACCATATACTTGTTCAGTTTCAAAGATTTCATTTCCTATTGACCACATAATTATAGATGGAGAATTGATATCTCTTCTCACCATCTGCTTAATATCAAATTCTGCCCACGTTTCTCCAAGATTAGCCTCTGGATGAGTCGATAATTTATTAAAAAATCTATTATAGTCGAAATCCTTTTTCCTATTACCATACCATGTATCAAAAGCTTCTTCTTGAACTAAGAACCCCATTTCATCACATAATCTGATAAATTCTTCGGATTGTGGATTATGAGATGTTCTAATTGCATTAACTCCCATATCTTTCATAATTTGGAGTTTTCTTCTATCAGCATCAGTATATAGTTCTGCTCCTAGTGCCCCATTATCGTGATGTAAACAAACTCCATGGAATTTTAGATATTTGCCATTTAAGGAGAATCCATCTTCCTTTGTCCAATCATAATATCTATATCCAAATCTTGTAATCTCTTCGTCTATCAATTTATCGTCAATATATAAACTTACTTTTAAAAAGTATAGATTAGGATCCTCTACACTCCATAACTCTGGATTAGATAAATATATGTCTTCATTAAATTCTATACTTACATTTCCATTAATCTTATAATCAAATTCTTTTTCATTTAATTTATTTCCCTTTGAATCTAATAACTCGATTTGTATTCTTAAATCTTCATCAAATATAGATTTGTTTTTTATATTAAATTTTATATTTGTTCTTGCATTATCTAAATTATCTTTTAAATCTGGAGTGCAAATTACTGTACTATAGTCTTCTATGAATATCCTTTCTCTTAAAATTAATTCAACATTTCTATATATTCCAGATCCTGAATACCATCTTGATGATGCTTGCTTATGAACTACTTTAATAGCAATAATGTTTTTCCCATATCTCAAATATTTAGTGATATCATATATGAAGCTTGTATATCCTGATGGATAATTTCCAATTAGTGCACCATTAATATATATATGAGAGTCCATATATATTCCACCGAATTTTATAAATATTTCTTTATTAGCTAATTTATCTGTGATATCAATTTCCTTAAGATACCATCCTATTCCACCATCGAGTAAACCACCTTCATTTCTAGATAATGATTTTTGATTAAAATTCTTATATATACTCCAATCATGTGGTAAATTTATATCTTCAAAATCTTTAATAATATCCTTTGTAATATCTTCAATCTCAAGCTTTTCGTCTTCTTTAAATTTCCAATTATTGTTAAAATTAATATATTTCTTGTTATAATCGTAGTCAAATTTGATATTCATAAACCCTCCATTATACAAATTTAATTATAACATATAGATTATGAAATCCTATTCAGTATAATGGTGATATTTGTCATTAATGTCGATATATAACCATTAAATTTGAAAAAATATATAGAATTTTTAGGCATAAAAAAAACAGCTAAGCCGGTAGTTTGCACAGTGCCTATAAGGTGCGAATACCGGCACGCCCCTATTGGGGCTCCGAGTACTTTATCACATGCACCACTATCCAAACTACTGGTGAAGCAGTTCTTTATTTGTTCTTGTTTACTGACTCATCAGTAAACGACTCATAATATTCTTTGATACTTATTTAATCAGCATAATAATCTTATTTTAGTTGATTCTGTATACATTATTTTATTTTCTTTTCATTACGCCCTACTGTGTCTACATAATATCCTCGACACCAGAATTTTTTATTTCATATTTATATTTTAAGTTTGCATTCCTATCAAATATTATTAATGAACTTTTTCCTTTCAAATATCCCATTATTTGTGATACACTGTATTTCGGCGGTATCTCAACAAGCATGTGTACATGATCAGGACATATTCAGCTTCTATTATTTTTATTCCTTTTCTTGAACATAGTTCTCTAAGTATACTTCCTATATCTTTTCTTAATTTCCCATATATTACTTGTCTCCTACATTTTGGTACAAAAACTATATGGTACTTACATCTCCATTTAGTATGTGATAAACTATTCTTATCCAGATTATCCTCCTTTTTGAATTGTGCATGTGATTATCACAATTAAACATCAAGGAGGATTTTTGGTGCTTGAAGCTAAAGCTTTATGACTTCCACCTGCATAGCAGATGGTTTATTGTTTTGTTCACTTACGTTCACTCAACTCACTAAAGTGAATAATAAAATTTGGGAATAATTATTACTGATGAATTTTAGCAATTTCTTCCGGGAACATTTCCATATATCTATCTTCAGTTCCCCTTTTCACTTTAGAAATATCCAAATATTTAATTTGATTTTCATGTAATTTTGTTAAAAGTTCAAATATATATTTTTCATGTAGATTCACTTTTAGTAAATTATCTTCTATTTTGTATT
This sequence comes from uncultured Helcococcus sp., assembly GCA_947253305.1. Classification (GTDB taxonomy): domain Bacteria; phylum Bacillota; class Clostridia; order Tissierellales; family Peptoniphilaceae; genus Helcococcus. The sequence goes on along the minus strand of CAMXYZ010000035.1, from coordinate 3,938 downwards.
CAAATCCTTCAAGTATCTTTTCGAGATTGTCAGTATTTTCCACATTAATCGCATAAATATTATCATTTGCAATTTCAATCTTTTCTTCAACAATTCTTCCATCTTTTAAGAACATAATATTATCTGTTATTAAATCAATTTCACTCAATGTATGTGATGAAATAAGTATAGTAGTTCCATTTTCTGCAAGTTCTTTTAGTAAATATCTTACTTTTATAACTGAAGTTGGATCAAGACCATTTAGCGGCTCATCAAGTATCATAAGCTTTGGCTTGTTTAACATCGCCATTGCAATTAATAGTGATTGCTTCATACCAAGTGAATAATCTCCAACTTTTTTATGCACATAATGTTCAATTTGCATTTTCTTAATTACTTCATCAACTCTTTCTTTAGGAAGTTTCTGTGCCGATTGTATAAATGTCAAATGATCATATCCTGATAAATATTCATACAAAACTCTATTATCCTTTAAAAATGATACTTCATAGAAAATACTTGCATCGGTATTTTTCTTTCCAACAACCTCAATCGCCCCAGAGGTCGGCTTTAAGAGATTAGATATGATATTAAAAAGCGTAGTTTTTCCAGAACCATTTGGACCAATTAAAGCATAAATACAAGGTTCTTCCAATAATAAATTAACACCTTTAAGCACTTCCTGCTTTCCATAATTCTTTGTTAAATTTGTTACTTTTAAAATCGCCATGAATTACTCCTTAGATTTGTTCTTTCGTTTTAGCTATAGTACCTCCTACGAAAGCTAATAAAATTGATGATATAAAAAGCACAGCTAAACTTATTATATAATTTGCTCCTTCAATTCCATTCACTGCAATTACAGAATTATCTGCTACATTATTCGCAAATATATATGTAAATGGATTTAGTAATTTTACGATATTTTTCTCACATAATTTTGTAATTATTAGACCAATTGTACAAATGCTTGTAATTGATACAATTATTACTGATTTACTTTTTGTAAATATTGATATTAATGTTGAAATAGACGATACAAATAGTGCTTGAAAAATTATTACAATAAATATTTTTATTAAGTAAATATATATAGGAATAGTAGTAATCGTCTTTAAGGCCTCAGTTTCAATAGCTAGTTGAGGATTTTTAAATAAATATAAATATTCAATAACAGGTTGATTTAATTCTCCTAGTCCCTCTTTAATAATTCCCATCAAAAATATAAACAAGCTTATAAACACATATACCAAAGCTATCACTAAAGTCTGTGATAATATCTTTATAATATGAAATTTAAATTTATCTATCGGCTGAGTATAAATCAAATTTAATTGATTACCATTTTCTTTGTCGTAAGTATACCCTCCAAGAACCATAAATAAAATAAGTAGGAGAAATAGAATATCTAAATTGTTATATTTAAGCATTTTATAATTTGTATACAAACTGGAATTTGTTAAATAAGTTTTTCTATTTCTACATTGATTTTCTGCAAGTGGATTAGAAAATTTTTCATAAGCTGAATATTGAAATCTTGGTCTTATTATTGGCTTTATATTATTTTTTATAGACATTTCGTCTAACAATTTAGACTCAAATTTCGCAAATATTATTGGCTTTTCATATTTAAATATTTGAGCTTCTGGACCTTGTACATCATATTCATATATAGTATTTTCTATTTGTGCTAAATAAAATTCTTTAGTATTGGAAGTCTTATATCCTTGAATAATTCTATTTTGTCTATCTAACTTCTTATTAGTTAATCTTATTTCTTCATTTATCAACTCTCTATCTAAATCAGAATCAGTATATAATAATTCATCTTCTAATTTATTAATTTCCTCTTGATAAAATTTAATTTTTCCAGATTCCCCAAGCCAATATCTTTTGTAATTTTCTACATCATTAGTTTGGAAATAATACAATGAAAACACAAAAACCAATGCACCCAAAATATAAATAATGAATGCATTATTTTTCATAATTTTTCTGATTTCAAAATTAAATATATTGCTATTATAAATTTTATTTGTTTTACTTGCATTTTTTATTTCTACATTCTTGTTAAAAATATAAATTGATACGGCGAATAATATCGTTGAATAAATACCATAGATCAAGAAGTATATTAAGCTACTATGATTTATATATTCTAAATTAGCATTTCCATCAACACCTACTATTGTCTCGATTTTTCCAATTATCAAACGCAAATAATCAAGTGCATATATAGGATTTAATGAATTTTGTAAATATGCATTATTTTCCGTTAGTGTATAAGCTAACCCGAACACGACAATAATGACAGCAAGTGAAGCTTCTTTACTTGAAGAGATTACATTTATAAACAATATAAATGTAGATATTAAGAAAACTAATACAAAATATGTAATTAGAATTAAAGCTATTAATTGATATGCTTTAAAATATTTAATCTCATTTAATGGATTAAATACTCTATATATTTCTCTAAATCCATTTATGCTTATTCCTTGAAGTTTACATATAATTAAGAAGAAAATTAAAAATCCAATAATATAAATAAAAGCTATAAATATCATTGCACATAATTTTGATAATAAAATATTTCTTTTTGGTTGATTTTTAAGTAGATTTATTGTTCCTTCATCTTTTTCTTTTGATAGTATTCCATAAAATGAAATTATCATAAAAATCAAAAATGGTAATCCCAAAATAATATTACTATTATAAATAATTCTTCTTGCATAATTAGTAGATAAAAACTCTAGATTCGCCCTAGTGAATAAGATATTATTATCATGATAATATTTTGATTCAAAGACACCATATTCATAATCATTTTTTTGATTTACATCTTCAATCTGAATATCATATTTTTTTCTAATCTCTTCTATATCCTCTAAACGATTATAATTTAAATCTTGTACTATCTTTGCTACATTATAATTTTCAGTAAAAGTTTGTTTTTTTCTATTTACAATATATGATTGAATTTTAGGATATTTTATAATTGAATATTTTTCAGAAGTTTCATTATGCTCAAAAAAAGCCTCTTCTTTATTTTCTAATTTATAATATTGTTTGAAAAAATTCATAGCAAAAATTGCTTCTGCATCAATATTCCCCATATATGTGGGATGATCATAAGTTAAATTTAGATTATTGGACTTATAATTAATATAAAAAGACATAATTATGGAAAATATTATTGTGAACAAAAATACTTTTGATTTTATTAGTTTTTTAATTTCAAAAGCTAACATAAATTACTCCAATATTTTTATAAATTAAAGTATCTAAAACAACAAATTTATTAAATCATGACACATATTTTATTTTATATCTATATTATTATATCTTAATTTTATTAATTTACATTATTAATAAGGACTCCCAACTATTGTTAAAACACCTTTATATGTGTATCTATGACCTCTACCTGATTCATAATGTACTAATTTGGCAACTCCTCCGTAGTATGTTCCATATTCCTTAACAGTAACATATATTTCAGGCCCTTTATAATCACTATAAGTTTCTTCAAATGTAACAGCTTGTGGTATTTTATATAATGGGCTTATTTCTTTTGTATTCTCTATACTATTAGCTTGCGCATTTACTGAATCAAACAAAAAAGTTAAACTTAATGCTAGTACTATAAATACTCTAACAAATTTCTTATCTATTTTCATACTTTCTCCTTTTTACGTAATAATAAGTTTATAAAATATAAAATATGTGTCATCAATTTAATTACAAAATTATTTATAATTATACTATCATAAGTACTCATAATATGCAAACTAATATATATATAATTTACAATCATATGTAATTTGTAATGAAAATTTGATTATTAATAACTTCATAATAAATTATAAGGAAATTGAGTTAAAAATAATTTTAATGAATAATTCAATCAAAACTACCAGCTTAGCTGGTAGTTTGCACAGCGCCTATAAGGCGCGAAT